>DASSRG010000211.1:0-6613 GCA_035701885.1 Candidatus Limnocylindrales bacterium | reverse complement strand
GCTCGGGCATCGGGCTGTTCGTGTGCCGCGCGCTCGTCGAGGGCATGGGTGGCCGGATCTGGGCCGAGAACCTGCCCCACGGGGGCGCCGCGTTCCGGTTCGAGCTCGCGCGGGGCGACGAGTCCGAGGACTGACGCCCGGCCCGGCGCGTACGATCGCTCGCATGCCTGCTCGCTCGTCGACTCCCAGGGAACCGAAGCCGCCGAAGCCGCCCAGGCCGTGGCGGCGCGAGGAGGGCGTCTACCGCTCGGCCGACGACCGGTTCACGATCGAGGGCGGCGGGGCGGGCCGATGGTTCCTGACCGACGCCGAGTCCCTGGACGAGCTGGGACTCGCCCGGACGCTGGGCCCGTACGACACGCTCGACGAGGCGAAGGCGGCGGCGGACACGCAGCGCGCGCAGGCGGCCGTGGCCTCACCGCTCGCGCAGCGGCTGGCCGCGGCGAAGACGAAGGCCGCGCCGAATCGCCCGACGGAGGCACGCGCGCCGAAGGCTCCACAAGGCGCGAGTGGGGCAGACGACGCCGACGAAGGCGACGACGCCGACGAGGAGGCCGAACCGGCACGCACGCGTCGCGGGGCGCCGAAGCCCGCGTCGAAGCCGGCGCCTCGGTCGTGGCTCGACGAGCTCGAGGACGACGACGCGGACGCCGCGGCGCGGGCGCGTCGCGCGATCGCGGCGCTCGAGCAGCTCGGCATCGACGACGCGGACGGGGTCGTGCGCCGGGACGTGCTCGGCCGCCAGCCGGCCGTCGCGGCGCGACTCCTCGGGCATTCGATCGCCGCCGCGCTCCGCATGCAGCTCGAGCCGGACGCGCTCCAGGCCGACGCGAGGCGCGCGATCGCCGGGCCGATGAAGGCGCTGCGCGACGCGGACGACACGGCGCTCGCCGCCTACGCGGCGTTCGTCGCCTCACGCGTGCTCGAGGCGGTCCTGGAGGTGGTGGCAGGCGATGACCGTGCGAGGGGCGCCGGCCGCGACCTGCCCGGCTGGCGGCTGGTGGAGCGACCGGCGGCGCGCGACGGTGCGGACGCCGCCCCCCGACGCCTGATCGTCACCCCCGCGGACGTCGCCGAGGACTGACCGCGGAGGCCGGACGACGCCTCAGCCGCGGCGCTCCTCGCGCTCCATGATGTCGCGGTAGATGAGCCCGCCGAGGACGATCGTCAGGACCCCGACGAGCGCGCCGATCACCGGCATCGCGCCCGACTCGCGGACCTCCGACCCCATCGGCTGGAGCACGAGCCACGTGACCAGCCCCATGACGAGGGCCGCGGCAACGAGCGATCCGAGGAAGATCCCCACCCGGCGCATGAAGCCCAGCAGCATGTCCACCCCCACACACCCCGAGAGTGGCGGAGCATCGGCCTCCCGCGGCGCGCCGTCAAGAGCGGAAACGACCTATGCGACCGCGCCGGACTCCGCCTCGAGCGCAGCCTCGATGAGCGACTCGCGGCGCCGGTGGAGCGACCACTCGAGGCCCGCCGGATACCAATGGGGCCGAAGCTGCCGGAGGATCGCCGGGTGGAGGGTCCCGATCTCGTGCCGGGCGTGGTCGCGGGCCTGCGCCAGCGTCGGCAGCTCGTAGACGCGCTCCCCGCCGCGGAACACCGGCACGAGCACCTCCTTCGCGGTCCACGCCGCGTCGATCGTCATCCGGTGGTGCGAGTCCGCGGGATCGACGATCACGCGTGAGCCGTCGAGCGGGTGCAGCTCGTCCCAGATCATGTCGGCGCGCGCCGTGCCGTCCGCGTCATAGAAGCGCCGCACGCCGAGCCGCCCGGGGACGGTGATCTTCGCGGTGTCGGAGCTCACCTTGACCGGCGTCCGCCACGCGTTCCCGTCCTGGATCGCGGTGAGCTTGTAGACGCCGCCCAGCGCGGGCTGGTCGTAGCACGTCACGAGCTTCGTCCCGACGCCCCAGACGTCGATCCGCGCGCCCTGCGCCTGGAGCGACTCCATCGTCTCGGGGTCGAGGTCGTTGGACGCCAGGATCTGGGTCTCCTCGAAGCCCGCCGCGTCGAGCATCTCGCGCGCCTGGTTCGACAGGTACGCGAGGTCGCCGGAGTCGAGGCGGATCCCGGCGAGCTTGTGCCCGCGCTCGCGGAGCCGGCGCCCGGTGTCGATCGCGTTCTGGACGCCCTCGAGCGAGTCGTAGGTGTCGACGAGCATCACCGAGTTGCCGGGCATGACGTCGGCCCACGCGTCGAACGCCTCCTGCTCGCTCTCGAACGAGAGGACCCAGCTGTGGGCGTGGGTGCCGCGGACCGGGATCCCGAACAGCCGCCCCGCCAGCACGTTGGACGTCGCGAAGCACCCGCCGAGGTACGCCGAACGCGACGCCGTCAGCCCACCGTCCGGACCCTGCGCACGCCGGAGCCCGAACTCGAGCACCGGCGCGCCGCCGGCCGCGAGCGTCACGTGTGCGGCCTTGGTCGCGCACAGGGTCGGGAAGTTGATGAGGTTGAGCAATGCCGACTCGAGCAGCTGGGCCTGGAGCAGCGACCCGGTCACCCTCAGCAGCGGCTCATGCGGGAACACGACCGTGCCCTCGGGGACCGCGTCCACGTCCACCGTCAGCCGCAGGTCGGCGAGGTAGGCGAGGAACCCGGGCTCGAACAGCGGCCGGTCGTCGGTGCCGCGCAGGCCCTCGAGGTGGGCGAGCTCCTCGGGCGAGAACCGGAACCGCTCGAGGAACGCGACGACGGCCTCCAGCCCCGCCGCGACGGTGAACCCGCCGCCGAACGGCGCCGAGCGGAAGCTGAGCGTGAAGATCGCCTGCTCGTCGACCCGGCCGAGCTTCCAGTAGCCCGCGGCCATCGTCAGCTCGTACAGGTCGGTCATCGTCGCGGGCGGGACCGGGATCTCCGGCCACGCGCCACGGGCTTGGGTCATCGACGGACGCTCCTCGGGTGCACGAAGCCCATGTCTCGGGCGCAGTGGCCATCGTGGAGCATCCGGCGGTTCGCGCGCCACCCCATGGCATGATCCGGCCGATGGAGCTCCAGCCCTCGCCGATCCCCACCGACGCCCAGGCGGTCGCGGACCGGGTCCGCGCCGTGCGCGGCGTCCCCTGGCGGCGGCTGTTCGGCTACCTCCGCCCGCACCTCCGCCCGTTCTCGGTCGCGATCGTGGCGCTGCTCGTGGGATCCGGGCTGGGGCTGCTCGTCCCGCTCGTCGTCGCCGGGCTCGTCACCCAGGTCGTCGCCGGGGGCGACTCCGCGGGGCTGGACCGGCTCATCGTCGGGCTGCTGATCCTGTTCCTCGCCCAGTCGCTCGGCGGGCTCGTGCAGTCGTACCTGCTCGGCGTGGTGGGGGAGCGCATCGTCGCGCAGCTGCGCGGCGAGCTGTTCGCGAGCCTCGTCTCGCTGTCGCTCGACTTCCACGGCAAGCACCGGGTGGGGGAGCTCGTCTCCCGCCTGGCGTCTGACGTGACCCTGATCCGGACGATGCTCACCCAGACGACGACCTCGCTGCTGTCGTCGCTCATCGGGCTGATCGGGTCGGTCGTGATCCTGTTCACGCTGAGCCCGACGCTCCTGTTGATCGCGCTGCTCCTTGCCCCGGCGCTGCTCGTCGTCGCGATCGTGTTCGGGCGGCCGCTGGAGCGCGTGGCGACCCAGGTCCAGGACACGATCGCCCACAGCACCGCGACGGCCGAGCAGGCGCTGGGCGGCATCCGGGTCGTGAAGAGCTACGTGCGCGAGGACTACGAGAACCGGCGCTACGCGGGCGACCTCGACGGGGTCGTCGCGTCCGGCTCGCGGCTCGCCCTGTGGCGCGCGCTGTTCGGCGCGATCATGGGCTTCCTCGGCTTCGGCGCGATCGCCGTCCTGCTGTGGTACACCGGCCACGAGGTGATCGCGGGCCGGCTGTCCATCGGGACGCTGACGGGGTTCCTGCTGTACGGCGTGACCATCGGGGCGAGCCTCGCGACGATCGCCGGCCTGTACGGGCAGCTGCGCGAGGGAACCGGGGCGGTCCAGCGGGTGTTCGAGATCATCGACACCCGGCCGACGGTCGTGGACGCGCCCGACGCCTTCGACATCGGCCGGATCGGCGGCCGCATCGAGCTCGACCGCGTCACCTTCGCCTACGACGAGGAGCCGGTCCTGCGTGATGTCGAGCTCCAGGTCCCGCCGGGCGAGGTCCTCGCGCTCGTGGGTCCGTCGGGGTCGGGAAAGACGACGCTGGTCGGCCTCATCCCGCGCCTGTGGGACGTGACCCGCGGCGCGATCCGGGTCGACGGGATGGACGTCCGCGACGTGACCACCGCGAGCCTCCGGGCGCAGATCGGCCTCGTTCCCCAGGAGGCCACGCTGTTCGGCGGCACCGTGGCGGAGAACATCCGCTACGGGCGGCTCGATGCCACCGACGCCGAGGTCGAGGCTGCCGCCCGGGCCGCGAATGCGCACGACTTCATCACGGCGCTCGAGGCCGGGTACGACACGCCGGTGGGCGACCGCGGGCAGCGCCTCTCGGGCGGGCAGCGGCAGCGGATCGCGATCGCGCGGGCGATCCTGAAGGACCCGCCGGTCCTGCTCCTCGACGAGGCGACGTCGGCGCTGGACAACGAGTCCGAACGGCTGGTCCAGGAGGCGCTCGACCGCCTGATGCAGGGACGGACGACGATCATCATCGCCCACCGCCTGTCGACGATCCGCGCGGCCCACAGGATCGCCGTCCTCGACGACGGCTGGCTCGTGGAGCTGGGAACGCACGAGGAGCTGCTCGCGCGGGACGGTCTCTATGCCCGGCTGTGGCGGCTCCAGTTCGCCGAGAGCATCGACGAGCCGCGCGAGGGTGGGCTGTTCCCCGAGCCCGTTTCCACCGGGAGCCGCCCCCAGGGTTGACGGCGCGTCGCGGCCGCGTCAGTCGGCGTCGATCAGCCGAACCAGGTCCGCGTCTCGTCCTCGCTCACCAGCGGCATGCACAGGACGGACTTGATGGCCTCGCGCGGCATCGACGTACGCCGCGCGACGAGTGTCGCGATCCGCTCGGGATCCTGGTTGCAGCGGCGGAGGGCCGCACGGTCGAGGCGCGGCCACAGCGCCAGGGCTCGCCGCTCGAAGTAGCCGGCGAGGGGTGCTCGTTCCATCGGTGCTCCCCCGATGACCTGTCGTAACTCGCCTGAATCCTGCCCGCCACCGGTGCGCAACGTCAACCCCCAGCGGCATAACGCCGGCCTCGCAATCGGTCGCTGACCGTGTGCGCAACAGCACGTTTGACGGCCCCCCGCTGACTCCGCAGGCTGTCGCCGTGCGAACCCCCGTGCGGATCACCCTCGTCGTGCTCGCCCTGGCGCTGGCCAGCGCGTGCGATGCTGCCCCGGCGCCGTCGGCGGAACCGCCGGGTGGCTCGCCCGCTTCCTCGGACGCGGTGGCCTCGGCGCTGGCCTCCGCAGCGGTGCCCGGGCACGAGCTGTACGGGTTCGTGCCGTACTGGGAGATGGACGACGGCATCGCCGCCCACCTGGCGAAGACGCCGCTCACCACGCTCGCGCTGTTCAGCGTCACCCACACCGGCAAGGGCACGCTGAACACCGACCAGCCCGGCTACCGCGCCATCACCGGCGACCTCGGCCGGCGGCTGATCCGCGAGGCGCACGACCGGGGAACCCGAGTCGAGCTCGTGTACTCGAGCTTCGGCGAGAAGCGGAACGCGAGGCTGTTCGACGACCTCGACCGCCAGGACGCGGTCATCGAGAGCCTCCTCGGGCTCGTTCGCGAGACCGGCGCGGACGGCATCAACGTCGACGTTGAGTCGCTGGACCTCGCGCTGGTGCCCGCGTACGGCGCGTTCGTCGGCCGGCTGCGCGACGCCGCGCGGGCCGAGGACGGCGAGTGGACCGTGTCGGTCGCGACCGGCGCTGGCCCGACGGGTGCGGCGATGGCCAAGGCCGCGAGCGACGCCGGCGCGGACCGCGTCTTCCTGATGGGCTACGACTACCGGGTCAAGGGCTCGTCTCCCGGCGCGTCCGCGCCGCTGGACCGGTCCGACGGCGGCCAGCGCAGCCTGCGATGGTCGCTCGACCTCTACGAGACGTTCGGCGTGCCCGCGGACCGGATGCTGCTGGGGCTGCCGCTGTACGGGCTGACGTGGCCCGTCGCCGGACCGGTCATCGGCGCGCCGGAGACGGGCAGGGGCGACCACTGGTTCCCGAACGAGCACCGGGACATGCTCCGCGACGACGCCATCGAGCCGATGCGCGACGAGGTGGAGCAGGTGGACGTGTACGTCCAGGCGTCCGACGGATCGTGGGGGTCGCCGACGCCGGGGGCCTCGCTCGACCCGGAGGACATCGACCGCACGTGGACCGCCATCTACGTCGACTCACCGGAGACGCTGGCCCCGAAGCTCGCCCTCGCCAACGATCGAGGGCTGGCCGGCGCCGGGTTCTGGGCGATCGGCTATGAGCGAGGGCTGCCGGGCTACCGCCGGCTCATGGAGTCATTCAGGGCCGGCGACGCCCTTCCCTGACGCGAGCCGTGCCCAGATCGCCACGAGGGTTGACACAATCTCGCCTGGCTGCTTATATAGCCGATATCTTCTATAACGCAGTGGTTATCTAGAGATGACACACCAGCTGGACGCGGTCTTCGGGGCCCTTGC
>DASSRG010000210.1:0-7462 GCA_035701885.1 Candidatus Limnocylindrales bacterium | reverse complement strand
GCGGCTCCGCGAGGCCGGCCAGGTGTACGAGCAGGACGGCGCCGTCTGGTTCCGGTCCACGAGCTTCGGCGACGACAAGGACCGGGTGATCTACCGCTCGGACGGCCGCCCGACGTACTTCGCCGCCGACATCGGCTACGTGACCGAGAAGTTCAGCCGCGGCTTCGACCACCTGATCTACATCTGGGGCGTCGATCACCACGGGACGATCGCGCGCAACAAGAACGCCGCGCAGGCGATGGGCTACGACCCCGACCACTACCAGGTGCTGCTGATCGGCTGGGTGCGCTTCGTCGTCGACGGCGAGGAGGTGTCCATGTCGAAGCGGGCGGGGACGTTCGTGACGCTCGACGACCTGCTCGATGCCGTGGGCACCGACGCGGCACGCTGGTTCTTCGCCTCACGCGCGGCCCACGTCGCGTTCGACTTCGACATCGAGCAGGCCAAGGCCCAGTCCTCGGACAACCCTGTCTACTACGTCCAGTACGCGCACGCGCGGATCGCCTCGATCCTGCGCAAGGCCGCCGAGGCCGGGCTGTCGCCCGCCGATGCCGTGGAGGGGCTGCTCGCCGGCGAGCCCGAGGCGGCGCTCGTGCGGGTGGTCGCGCGGCTGCCCGAGGTCGTCGAGGACGCGGTGCTCGCGGAGGAGACGCAGGGCATCACGGCGTACGCGACCGAGCTGGCGACGCAGTTCCACGCGTTCTATCGGGACGCCCGGGTGGTCGACCCGAACGAGCCGGAGCGGTCCGCGAAGCGGCTGGCCCTCGCGCGGGCGACCCAGGTCACGCTCGCGAACGCGCTCGGGTTGCTCGGGATCTCCGCGCCGGAGTCGATGTAGCCGACGAGCCCTTCCTGAACCTCGCGCGCGCTCAGCCCGCGAGGCCGAGGACGTTCCCGATCTTGCCCAGGGTGTCGGCGTCGTTCGCGCTGATCACGACCACCCGGTCCGGCGCGGGCGTGAGGACCGCCGCGCTGCGCCCAATCCCCTCCAGCTTCGCCACGTAGTCCGACAACGCCGCCGCGAAGGCCGACGCGTCCGCGTCGGTGTCCCATCGCGTGTCGAGGACCGCGGCGTTGGCGCCGTCCGGGCCAGTGACGTAGGCCACGCGATCGCCGCCCCAGCCCGCGGCCGCATCATCGGCATCCGCAGCCTGCGCGGCGTCGGCGAGCAGCGTCTTGAGCTGGAACTCGCCGAGGGTGTCCTGGAGGTCGATCTTCCAGCCGTCGCCGAGGCTGCCCGGAAAGTCGTCCGGGAAGTCGACCTTCACGGCGGGCTCTCGCGCCGCGAGCTTGTCGGCGTGGATCACCTGCTCCGTCGTGTCCGGCGGGTTGGCGTACAGCTGGTCGACGCCGCCGTACCCGCCGCCCTGCTGGAACGCGCCCAGGTTCATCGTCAGGCCGCTGGTGTACGGGAAGATCAGGGCGTCCTTGAGGATCGCCGGCATCTTCGCGAGCACCGCCTCCGAGGCGGGGTCGATGCTGTTCGCGACCTGGCCGAGCTCCGCGGCGGTCAGGTGCTGCTGCGCCCACAGCGACATGAGGAGCGTGGCGTCGCCCTCGATCAGCGTCGTCCTGGCCAGCGTGCGGTCGCCTTGGTCCTTCGCGTCACCCTGGACGTCCCTGAGCGTGAACTTCTGGTCCTGGAGGGCGTGGGTGTACTCGTGGGCGTACGTGATCTTCTCGGCGGGACCGATCTCGCCCGTGCTCGAGACCACGTACATCTTCTTCGTCTCGTCGTCATACAGGCCGGCGACCTGGCTCGTGAGGAGCTCGATGTACAGGTCATGGAGCGACGCGTCCTGGGGCATCAGGTTCAGCGCCTTGTACAGCGCCTCCGTCCCGGCGACGAGCTCCGCGGGATTGTCCTTCGCGAAGCTCGCCGTGATGTAGGCGCACAGGCCTGGCTTGTCGAACACGCCGCGCTCCACCGGCTTCGTGGCGGTGATGCCGCGCAGCTGGCTGACCTCCTGCTCGATCTCGCCGTACATCGCGGCGTTGGGGTCGGAGGCGTCGGGCGCCGGGGACTCGGGCGAGGCGGCCGCCTGGTCGGGATCACATCCCGCGCCGGCCTCCGCCGACGGGGAGGCGCCGGCGTCCGGCGTCGATGACCCCTCGGCGGACGGTGCCGGCGCGGACACGGCCGGCGACGGAGAGGCGCTCGGGCTGGGGGTGGTCGTCTGGGGACCGCATGCGGCGACCAGCAGCGCAACGAGCAGCGCGGCGAGGCGTCCGGGTCGGCGGAGGGGGGTCGTCATCGCGGTGGAGTGTGCCATGTCGCCCGGGACGCGCCTTCGAGGCCGTCCGGTTCCCTCGGGGGCGATCAGCGAGATGTGCGTTTCTTAACCGTTCCGGGTCTTCGGGGTGAATCCACCTCGACCTATGGTTCGTCTCGGAACACCCCCTCAGTTCCATCCTCCCTCCCTCGGGCCGGAGGTGCCGATTGGGCAGGCACCTCCGGTCCTTTCCGTTAACGCGGCTCGTTTGGCGCGGCTCGTTGGCGCGCGGCGGGGGAGCTCCGGGTGAGCGGGCCACCCTACAATCGGCCGCATGGAGCTCACCTGGTACGGACGGACCTGCATCCGGCTGCGCGGACGGGACGCGGTCGTCGTCAACGACCCCTATCCGTCGATCGTCGGGCCCACTGGCCGCGGCATCACCGGCGACGTCGTGACGTTCAGCCACCCGGACGATCAGCCGCCGCCGAAGAAGGCGACGAAGCTGTCGCGTGACGGTGGCACGGCGATGCCGACGAGCCTCGAGTCCGCGTTCGTCCTCGACGGGCCGGGCGAGTACGAGGTCCACGACGTGCTGCTGACCGGCGTCCGCACGTACCGCGACGGCGACAAGGGCGCCGAACGGGGCCGGCAGACGGCGTTCGTCACCGAGCTGGACGGGATCCACACGATCCACCTCGGAGACATCGGCCACGAGCTGACCGAGGAGAAGCTCGCCGACATCGGCCGGGTGGAGGTCGTGTGCGTGCCGATCGGCGGGGCGCTCACGGCGACGACGGCGGCGGCGCTCGTCGCCCAGCTGGACCCGAAGATCGTCGTGCCCATGCCGGTGTGCGAGGACGAGTCGGCCTGCGACGACGCCGTGAAGCAGTTCCTCCACGAGATGGGCGCCGAGCCGATCACGCAGCCGAAGCTGCAGATCACTCCGTCGAGCCTGCCCGCCGAGACGACGACGGTGCTCCTGGAGTCGCGCGGGAAGGTCTGACGCCCTGCGTCAGTCGGCCGGCGCGCCGCCTCAGTCGGCGCGGCGGTGGACGATCCGGCCGCGCTTGACGACGACGTCCACGAGGTCCGCGCCCACCCAGTAGGGGATCTCCCCCACGGAGCGCGCCCGCCAGATCACCGCGTCGCCGACCTTGCCCGGTTCGAGCGAGCCCGCGCTGTCCCCGATGCCCGCGGCGTGGGCCGCGTTGAGCGTCACCGCGGCGAGCGCCTCCGATGGCGACATCCGCATCTCCAGGCACGCGACGGTCATCACCAGCGGCAGGTTCGGGTTGGGTGACGTGCCGGGGTTGAAGTCCGTGCCGAGCGCGACCGGGACGCCGGCATCGATGAACCGGCGGGCCGGCGCGGCGCTCTCGGCCATCAGGAACCAGGTCGTCGCGGGGAGCAGCGTGGCGACGGTGGGGTGGTCGGTGTGCCCGGCAGCGGCCAGCGCGGCAATTCCCTCGTCCGAGGGCGTGTGGAGGTGGTCCGCCGACAGCGCGCCGATCTCGGCGGCCAGCTCCGCCCCGCCGGACGGGGCGAGCTCGTCCGCGTGGAGCCGCGTGGTCATCCCGTACCCGGCGGCCGCCTCGAGGATCCGGCGGCTCTGGTCGGCGGTGAACACCCCCTGCTCGCAGAACACGTCGCAGGCCACCGCCCGGCCCTGGGCGGCGACGCCCGGGAGCTGTTCGTCGATCACGCTCCGGACGTACGCCTCGGTGCCATCGGGCCGGGCGCGGTACTCGGGCGGGACGGCGTGCGCGCCGAGGAACGTGGGCTGGATGTCGATCGGGCCCTCGCGCCCAAGCTCGTGCGCGACGGCGAGCAGCCGGAGCTCCGTGGCGAGGTCCAGGCCGTAGCCCGACTTCGCCTCGATCGAGGTCACGCCGTGGCGGAGCATCTCGTCCAGCCAGCGACGCCCGTGGGCGGCGAGCTCCTCCTCGCTCGCCTCGCGGGTCGCGGCGACCGTGGACAGGATCCCTCCACCGGCCGCAAGGATGTCCAGGTACCCGGCGCCGTTCTGGCGCAGCACGAGCTCGTTCTCGCGAGTGCCGGCGAACAGCAGGTGCGTGTGGGGGTCGACGAGCCCCGGCGTCACGACGCCCCCGCCCGCGTCCAGGCGCGCGAACCGGGACAGCGGCATGCCGTGCCGCTCGAGGCCCGCCTCGACCTGGTCACGCGGCCCGACGGCGACGACCCGGCCGTCCCAGATCGCGACGACGGGCGCCTCGGGCGCGCCCGGGCCGCCCACCAGCGCCGCGTCGAGCAACGCGAGATCGCCCTGTGACGCCCCGCGGCGGATCCCGCCGGCGAGGGTCGCGACCTGGGACGCGCCGTGGATGAGCAGGCCCGGCGCATCGCCGTTCGCTCGACCGCCTTCGATGAGGCGGAGCGTCATCCGGAGCCGCCGCTGTCGTCGTGCGCTGCCGCCAGCCGAAGCTCGAGGGCCATCAACGGGTCGAAGTCCCGGAGTCGGATCGCCTCCGCCGCGGCGGCAAGCCGGGTGCGATCGTCGGCGTCGCGTGGCGCGCCGGCGTGGTCGGCGACGTCCAGGAGGGCGGCGAGCGGCGCGAGCCCGATGAGCTCGGACTCCGCGAGGACGATCCCGTCCTCGGCGGCCAGCTCGCCGACAACCTCCCATGCCTGCCAGATCGGCGTGATCCGGAAGTCGAGGAGGTTCATCGAGACCTGCGCGCGGACCGGGTGACCGCGCTCGGGCTCCTCGACCCGGAATCCGTTCGCCTGGACTCGTGGCAGGCCGCCGCCCGACTCGCGCACGCGGCGCGCGATCCGCTTCGCGAGCTCGACGTCGTCGCTGTCGAGGTTGATGTTCCACGCGATGAGGAACGGCCGGGCGCCCACCGCAACGGCACCGAAGCGCGGGTGCATGCGCGCCGGCCCGAAGTCCGGCTGCCGTCCGTTCTGCTCGATCTCGGCCTTGAGGCCCTCGTACTGGCCACGGCGGACGTCGGCGAGCTTGACGCGGTCCGCTCGGGTGGCCGCGCGCGCATAGAGGTAGACCGGCAGGTCCCAGCGTTTCGCGATCTGCGCGCCGAACGCGCGCGCGAGCTCGACGCACTCGTCCATCGTCGTGTCACCGAGCGGGACGAAGGGGATCACATCGACGGCGCCGATCCGCGGGTGCTCCCCGGTGTGCTCGTCCATCGCGATCTCGTCGATCGCCGTCCCGACCAGCCCCTCGAGGGCCGCGCTGACCGCGCCGTGCTCGCCGGCGATCGTGAACACCGAGCGGTTGTGGCTCGGATCGGACGTCCGGTCCAGCAGGTACACGCCGGGCACCGAGGTGAGCGCCCCCGCCAGTCGCTCGATCACCTCCGGCCGCCGTCCCTCGGAGACGTTGGGCACGCTTTCGACGAGCACGCTCCGATGCTACAGAGGCGCGCGGCTCCCGGTGCGGCGCGGGCGTCGGGTCCGCCCTAGCTGGACCGCTTCTCGACGGCGCATACGAACATCGCCCCGTCCGCGCCGATGCCCCCGAACAGCGTCACGAGCTCGCCGTCGATCGCCACGATGCCACCGCCGCCGGGGTCCGTCAGCGCGGTCTTCGGGCCTGCCTGCGCGAGATCGAACCGCGGCAGCAGGAGCCGCAGCTCCTCTCCCTCGGGCGTCGCGAGGTACGGACCCTCGACGCCGAACGTCAGGGTGCCCTTCATCAGGCTCGCCATCCGCGGCTGTTCCTCGGGCCAGCACGTTTCGCGACCGCCGAGCGTCCCTCCCGTCAGCGCGCAGCCGCCGATGGTCGCGGCCGCGAGGAGCAGCGAGGCGGGTCGAAGCATGCGGTTGAGGGTACGGGCCCTGGCGCCCGGTGTGGGCAGCGCCGCCGATGGGACCGCTGCCACCCACAGTGGCACTCCGATGGACGCGTTCGCAATCCTGCCCGCGAAACGGGCAGACGCCACGCCTGAGCGGCCGGCGAGCCGCGATCTGCGCGTCACCGTGACGGGATCAGCGTCGCGTTCGTCCCTGTGCCACTCGGAGTGGCAGCCGGCGACCGCCCTCGATCACTGGCCCCGCCAGGCAGCGGACCGTAGACTCGGCCGTCCATGACTGCACCGAGCCGCAGCCTCCTCCGCCACCCCGACTTCCTCAAGCTCTGGACGGCGGAGACCATCTCCGTCTTCGGCAGCGCGATCACCCAGCTTGCGCTGCCGCTGATCGCCGCCACCACGCTCGACGTCACCCCGTTCGAGTTCGGCCTGCTGACGACGATCGAGTTCCTGCCATTCATCCTGTTCAGCCTGCCGGCGGGCGTGTGGGTCGACCGGCTCCGCCGGCGGCCGATCCTCATCGCGGCCGACGTGGGACGGGCGATCGCGATCGCGTCGATCCCGGTGGCGTTCTACTTCGACGCCCTGACGATCTGGCAGCTGTACGCCGTCGGCTTCGTCAACGGCATCCTCACCGTCTTCTTCGACGTCTCGTACCAGAGCTACCTGCCGAGCGTCATCGAGCGCGACCAGCTGGTCGACGGCAACTCCAAGCTCGAGACCACGCGCAGCGCCGCGCAGATCCTGGGGCCCGGTCTCGCGGGCATCCTCATCGGCGTCCTCAAGGCGCCGTTCGCGATGGTCCTCGATGCCCTGAGCTACTTCGTCTCGGCGGTGTTCCTGTTCTTCATCCGGCGTCCGGAGCCGCCGGTCGAGCCGCACGACGAGGCGGCGCATGGGCCGAAGCCGTCGATGCGCGAGGAGATCGCCGTCGGCTTGCGCTACGTGACCGGTCACCGCTGGCTGCGGAACATCGCCGCGACGACGGGCACCTCGAACTTCTTCGACAACGTGGTCAACGCGATCCTGATCCTGTACCTGGTCAACGAACGCGGCCTCGGGCCGGAGGCGATCGGGTTCGCGTTCTCGGTGGCGTCCGTCGGGTTCCTCATCGGCGCGCTCACGACGAACCGGATCACGGCCCGCTTCGGCGTCGGTCGCATGCTGGTCGCGTCGGCGATCGGGTTCAGCGTGTCGCGGCTGCCGATCGCGTTCGCGCCCGACCAGCTGATCTGGCCCGCGCTCGCGATCAGCGGGTTCGTGGGCGGCTTCTGCGGCACGGCGTGGAACATCAACCAGGTCTCGCTCCGCCAGGCGATCACGCCGCCGCGGATGCAGGGGAAGATGAACGCCACGATGCGCTTCATCGTCTGGGGAACGATCCCCCTCGGCGCGATCATCGGTGGTGCGCTCGGCGGGATCATCGGCCTCCACCAGACCATCGTCGTGGGGGCG
>DASSRG010000209.1:0-19034 GCA_035701885.1 Candidatus Limnocylindrales bacterium | reverse complement strand
CATGTAGGAGCCGAAGCCCGGGTACCCGCCTCCGTGACTCACGGTGATCCCGACGTCCGGGCGGCTCGTCGCCACGAGGCCGAACCCATACCCCTCGGGCGCGACAGTCGGGCCCTCGTGGGCGAGATGCGCGTCGACCTCGACGCCGAGCGCCTGGTGGACCTGCTGCATCTCGCGCCGCGACGCGCGGCGGAGCGGGTGGCCACCCTCCGGGTCGTCGCGAGCCGGCACCGCGTCGAGGAACCCCGCGACCCACCGGGCAAGGTCCCCAACACTGGAGTACAGCCCGCCCATGGACGCGAACACGCCGTAGCCATCGCGGCCCTCGCGGACGAGCGTCTCGCCGCGGCGCACGTACCCGTGGGCGAGCCGTTCGCCCGGGACCTCGTCCTCGTCCCACGCCGATGCCGTCAGGCCGAGGGGCACGAGCAGCCGGTGCCGCACCACGTCCCGGTACTCGGCGCCCGCCACGTTCGTGACGACCCGCCCGAGGATCGCGTACCCGAGGTTCGAGTACTCGAAGATCGTTCCCGGCGTCCACGCAACGGGCGGGCGCTGGCGGAGCAGCGCGTCGAACACGTCGGCAGGCATCGACTGCTGACGGTCCGCCCACGCGTCGTCGGTCGGCAGCCCGGCAGACCTCGTCAACAGCTGCCGGATCGTGATCGGTCCGGCGTCGGCCGTCGGCGCGCCCCATCCGTCGAGCGCCGGGACGTGGTCCGCGACCGGGTCGTCGAGGCGCAGCCGGCCCTCGTCGCGCAGGAGGAGGATCGCCGCCGCGGTGAAGCTCTTCGTCATGGACGCGATCCGGAAGACGGAATCGGCGTCGGGGACGCGGTCCTCGCCGTCGCGGAGCGTCCCGATCCCCGACGCGTGGACGAGCGAGCCTCCGCGGACGACGCCCCACGCGAGCCCGGGGATCCGCCGCTCGGCCTGGAAGGCGCGGAACGAGTCGTCGAGGGATCGGAGCGCGGCGTCGAAGGCGGGCATGGCGGCGATCATGCCCGAGCCGGGACCGGCGCCGCGAGCCCCGGACCCGAGCCTAGGCGGACGGGACCACGGCGGCCGTGCGCGGGGCGGTCATGCTGAAGTCGATCCGCTCGAGCTTGAGCGGCGCCAGCAGCGTGAGCGACTCGGCCAGGACCACCGCGTCATCCCCCTCCGACAGCTCGAAGTCGGCGGGCGGGTTCGCGAACGTGTGGCCGCCGCGGTTGATGGACAGCAGCGTCGCCCGGTGCTCGCGGCGAAGCGTGGCGGAGAGCGCGTCCACGGTCAGCCCGCAGTACTCCTCCGGGAGCGAGACGCGGTACAGCTCGGCGCCCTCGCCGCCGGAGACGATGTCGGTCACGAGCGCGGACAGGCCTGGGTACAGCGCCGACCGCGCGAGCAGGTGCGACGCGAGCTTCGACGTGACGAGGATCTCGTCCGCGTCGGCCCGCCGGAGGTGGACCTCGTGACGGGGGTTGTTGACCTCCACGACCGTCCTGACCTCGGGCGCCACCTCCTCGATCGCCATCACGATGAGGATCGAGCGCATGTCGGCCTCGTCGGACCCATCGGGCGGGAAGATGACCGCGGCCTGCGCGGAGCGGATACCCGCCCGCTCCAGGTCCTCGGCCTGGGTCGGGTCGCCGCGCACGTAGTAGACGTCGCCGCCGGCCGGGTTCCGGTCGGCGTCGGCGATGAGGACGATCTTCGCCTTGTACTCGTCCTGCCGCAGCTCGTCGACGAGGTCCCGGGCGGTGGCGTTCCAGCCGCAGATGACGATGTGCTCCGAGTACCCCGCGGCACCCATGCCCTGGCCCTCCTTGAGCAGGAAGTCGATGACGAACGCGACGAGGGCCCCGGTGATCGTGCCGAGCAGCGCCACGCCGAACAGGATGAGCAGCCAGCTGACGATCCAGCCGCCCGGGGAGGTGATGTACGAGGCGTCGCCCTGGCCGAAGACGGTGGTCAGGCCCCAGTAGAACGAGGCGCCGAAGGACTCGAACGTCCACGCCTTCTCGAGCAGGGTGACGGCGATGGCGGCGATGCCGACGAAGATGACGATGCCGGTGCCGAGCGAGAGGAAGAACCGGCGGTCGAGCGCCCCCTGGGCGCGGCGCGAATACCACAGCAGCCGTCGAATGATCGGACTGGCGAATACGGCCGACAGGTTCGCGCGCATCGGCCGCGATGGTGCCACAGGTCCGGTCGCGGGTGCATCCCCCGGATGTGCCATTGCCGGGGCGGCGCCGACAGGCGAGGGCCGGCCCTGCGATAGCGGCGCAACCCGGCCGGGTGGGCGGCGCGCGTCTGCGTGAGGGAGCAGGACGTCCCCTGTGCAGGTGCCTGGCCGCCGTGCCCGCGGAAGCCGCACAGCTGCCTGGAGGTTCGACCATGACCGTCGGTCGCACGCTCAGCCGGGGTCTCGGGGCGTTCAGCCTCGGTCTCGGCGCCGTCCAGCTCGTCGCGCCGCGCCGCCTGCTGCGCGCGACGGGCTATCCGCCCCGGGGAAGCTCCCCGCTCGTCATGCGGGTGATCGGGCTCCGCGAGCTCGGCGCCGCCGGCGGGCTGCTCGTGCAGCGCTGGCCCGTCCCGTTCGCGTGGATGCGGGTCGCGGGCGACGCCATGGATCTCGCGCTCGCGGGCCGCGGTCTTCGCGCCCGTGACGTCCACCGCAGTCGCGCCATGGCCACGTTCGGCGCGCTCGTCGCCGTCACCGCCGCCGACCTCGCGACCGGCGTCCTGATCACCAGGGAGGCGCCCGCCCAGAAGGACGGCTCGCTGGGTGGCGCGAAGCCGGTCCGGAAGAGCATCACCGTCAACCGGCCCCGGGAGGAGGTCTACGCCTTCTGGCGCGACCTGACCCATCTGCCGCAGTTCATGCACCACCTCGAGGACGTCACCGACCTCGGCAACGGTCGCTCGCACTGGACGGCGAAGGGGCCGGCCAACACGCGAGCGAGCTGGGACGCCGAGCTGACCGAGGACCGGCCGAACGAGCGGATCGCGTGGCGTTCGGTCCCGGGCTCCGGCATCCAGAACTCGGGCAGCGTCGAGTTCGTCGATGCGCCGGGCGACCGTGGGACCGAGGTCCGCGTGGAGCTCGCCTACGAGCCGCCGGCCGGGCCCCTGGGCATCGCGGCCGCGAAGCTGTTCGGCGAGGAGCCTGAGCAGCAGGTGTCGGGCGATCTCCGACGGCTCAAGCAGGTGCTCGAGACGGGCGAGGTCGCCCAGTCGGAGGCGGTGGCCGGCGGACGCACGATCCGACAGCGCCCGGCGCAGCCGCTCGACGCCGGGGAGGCGCAGCAGG
The DNA here is from genome assembly GCA_035701885.1 of Candidatus Limnocylindrales bacterium. Lineage (GTDB taxonomy): Bacteria > Chloroflexota > Limnocylindria > Limnocylindrales > CSP1-4 > CAIXZV01. The sequence goes on along the minus strand of DASSRG010000209.1, from coordinate 15,739 downwards.
TCCGCGCGACGAGCAACGGGCATGACGGCCGCTCACCTGCCCGCACGGACGGCACGACCCCGGTCGCCGAGACCCGCGCATCGGACGGCTCGACCGGCCAGCCCGAGGCCGTGACGGCGGGCTGACCCGCCAACGCCTCGCCGCCCCTCCCATCTCGCCCAAGGAGACCCCATGCTTGCCAACACCTGGCAGGGACGGAACACCGTGAAGGTGCAGGACGTCCCGGACCCGACCATCCTCAACCGCCACGACGCCGTCGTCCGCATCACGTCCACGGCCATCTGCGGTTCTGACCTGCATCTCGTCGACGGCTACGTCCCGTCGATGCTGAAGGGCGACGTCCTCGGCCACGAGTTCATGGGCGAGGTCGTCGAGACCGGCCCCGACGTCAGGAACGTGCGTGTCGGCGACCGCGTCGTCGTCCCGTTCCCGATCGCCTGCGGCCAATGCTGGTCATGCCAGCACGAGATGTTCTCGCTGTGCGAGAACACGAACCCGAACGCGTGGATGGCCGAGAAGCTGTTCGGCCACCCCACCGCGGGCATCTACGGGTACTCCCACCTCACGGGCGGGTACCCCGGCGGACAGGCGCAGTACGCGCGCGTCCCGTTCGCCGACGTGAACCCGCTCAAGGTCCCGGCCGAGCTGCCCGACGAGCAGGTCCTGTTCCTGTCGGACATCCTGCCGACCGGCTACATGGGCGCCGAGATGTGCGACCTCCAGGGTGGCGAGGTCGTCGCCGTGTGGGGCGCGGGGCCGGTCGGGCAGTTCGCGATCGCGAGCGCGCGGATGCTCGGCGCGGAGCGGATCATCGCGATCGACCGCTTCGACTACCGCCTCCGCATGGCACGCGAGAAGGCTGGCGCCACCGACACGATCAACTATGAGCAGGAGGACGTCCTCGAGACCCTCCGCGAGCTCACCGGCGGCCGAGGGCCCGATGCGGTCATCGACGCGGTGGGGATGGAGGCGCACTCACCGCACATCGACTACGCGTACGACCGGACGAAGCAGGCGCTCCGGCTCGAGACGGACCGACCCCTCGCCCTCCGGGAGGCCATCATGGCGGTCCGGAACGGGGGTGTCGTCTCGGTCATCGGCGTCTACGGCGGGTTCATCGACAAGTTCCCCATGGGAGCCGTGATGAACCGGGGCCTGACCATCCGCTCCGGCCAGTGCCACGTCCAGCGGTACATGCAGCCGCTACTCGAGCGGATCCAGCGCGGCGACATCGACCCGAGCTTCGTCATCACCCACCGGATGCCGCTCTCCGACGCGCCGAAGGGCTACGACCTGTTCAAGCACAAGAAGGACGACTGCGTGAAGGTCGTGCTCAAGAACTGACCGACCCCAACGCGCAGAACGGCCGCCCGGCAAGCCGGGCGGCCGTGGTGTGCGACGAGGGGCGAGTGGGGCTAGGGCGTCCCGGTCCCCACCCGCACGACGATCCGCTCGGGATACGCGTCGCTGGTCCCGAACGCGTTCCAGCTCACGATCCGCTTCGACGATCCCGCCCAGACCACCGACGGCCACTCGTTGTTGCGGCGGCTGGCCTTGGTCGCATACGAGCCGATCGTCTTCGACGACGTCCAGTGCACCCCCGAGTCTCGCGACTCGGTCCAGCGGATGCTCGAGCCGTGGGTGCTGTCCACCGTGCAGCCGGTCGTGTTGCACGCGTTGTACGCGACGCCCAGGACCGACGTGCCCGTCATCGCGAGCGCGATGTGGTTGATGTTCTTGTAGGTCGTCGTGTTGCTGATCGCGACCACCGTCCGCTGGGACCCGAGGGTCGTCCCGTTGAACCGGCGCAGGTAGATGTGCTGGTCGCCGCTCAGCCAGGCGAACCCGACCTTGCCGGACGCGGCCGCGACGTCGACCTTCTTGATGTCGCCGCCCGCGAGGTCCGTGTCGACCGTCCAGCTGCTGCCGGCATCGGTCGAGATCTTCACCCGCCAGCTCGAGCCGTTGAAGAAGGCGACCGCCACCGTGCTGCCCGTCGCGGCGACCACCGGGTGACCGCTGTAGCCACCCTCGTACGTCGACGTCGTCGCCCCGATGGCGCTCTTCAGCTGGAACGTCGCCCCGTAGTCGGTGCTCTTCTGGAGGCGGATCTCGCCCCCGACCGCATCGGTGTACGCGATCCAGACCCTCGCGCCGGTCGCCGCGATGGAGGGGCGGTCGATCCGGTCCGCGCCGAGGAACGACGGCTGCGACTTCCAGTACGAGCCCGAGCCATGGTTCGTGTTGCGGCGGAACTGCAGCGGCCGGGGGTCGACGCCGTTCCAGTCGTCGACGCCGGGGTGCGGCTGCGCACGCCAGGCCGCGTAGACGTACTTGGAGCTGCTCGCCACGGTCGGATACGCGCCGTGCTTCGACGAGGAGTTGAGTCGCTTTGCGGTGCTCCAGGAGCTCGCCGAGCTGTTGCCGCGGCGGTAGTAGATGCCGAGGTACGGACCGCTGTCGCTCACGTCCTCGCCGCCGACCACCCACTGGACCGAGAGCTGGTGGAGGTACGCCGTCCCGCCGCTCGTGACGGTGCGCGCGAGGGCGTTGCCGACGCTGTCGGCATTCTCGTTGCTCGCCCGGTACAGGCTGCCCCAGCCGACAGAGGCGAGGACCGGGCTCCAGGCGACGAGCATGGCCACGAGCGCCGTGAGCGCCGCCGTCGCCACGCGACCCCGCCGGCCGGCGGCCATCGGATTGAAGTGCATCGAACCGCATCCCCATCTGTGTGCCGCCGAGGCGGCGGTGTTCCCCGGTGTCAGGCGTCGGGCGCCCGTGGCGGGAGTTGTACGAGGGGGCGGTTCGGGTGCGCTTAAGGAGGGGTTCGGGTGGTCCGTGCGGCGCGACGCTGGTTCGACGGTCGCTCAGCCCTCGGGGTCGACCAGCTCGAGCCGGATGCGCTTGTTGATGCGCCCCTTGGACTCGTACCCGGTGACCCGGATGCCGCCGACCTCGCGCGTGTTGGCGACGTGCGTCCCGCCGTCGGCCTGGAGGTCAAGGCCCACGATCTCGATCGTGCGGATCTCCTGGATGCCCTCGGGGAGCAGGTTGACCTTCGTCCGGATGAGGTCGGGGATGGCAAATGCCTCGGCGCGCGGCAGCACGTCCACGCGGACGTCCCGGGCCTGCCGCAGCTCCTCGTTCACGCGGTGCTCGATCTCGCCGACGAGGTCCCCGGACATGCGCTCGAACTCGAAGTCCATCCGTCCGGAACCCGGCTCCATGTTGCCCCCGGTCACGAGCGCACCGTAGTCCCGCCACACGACGCCGCACAGCGCGTGGAGCGCCGTGTGGGTGCGCATCAGTGCGTAGCGGCGGGCCCAGTCGAGCTCCGCGGTGACGGCGTCCCCCGGGCTCGGCAGGTCGTCGCCGTCCTGGACCTCCAGCTGGTGGGCGATCTCGCCGCCGAACCGCTTCGCGGCGCGGACGGCCCAGCGACGACCATCCGCCCCGCGCAGGATCACGCCTCGGTCCGACGGCTGGCCGCCGCCTCCCGGGTAGAACGCCGTCGTGTCGAGGACGACGAGCGGCCCACCATCGCCCGCCGAGACCTCCAGCACGCGGGCCGGGACCTCCCGGAGGTACGAGTCGCGGTACGCGCGCTCGTCGACGCGGGTCATCGGGGCGGGACCGGTCAGCCGGCCGTCAGGTTCCCGGTCATGTTGGGATGGACCGTGCAATGGAAGGTGTAGGCGCCAGCCGGCAGCGCGTTGACCTGGTACTGCACGACGGTGGGACCGGTCACGATGTCGCCCATGAACACCTGGGCGCCCGAGCCGTCCTTGATCTCGACGTTGTGCGGGACCGCTTCCTTGTTGTCGAACTCGATGGTGAACGGCGTGTCGGCGGGCGCCTGGACGTCCGTCTGCTCGAATGCGATGTTGAGGGCGGAGATCTGGACTGCCTGACCGCCAGCCGGTGCGGACGCCGATGCGCCGGCGCTCTCGCTCGGCGCGCTGGAGGCCGGGGCGGACGCGCTCGCTGATGCCTCGCCTGACGGCGCCGCCGACGCACCGGCCGATGCCGACGCTCCGGCGGAGGCCGACGGGGCTTCCGTCGGCGGGGCGTAGGTCCAGCCGGGCGAGCTGGCGGTGGAGCAGGCGGCCGCGCCGAGGGCGACGGCGACGAGCGCGAGGGCGAGGACGGGGCGACGCATCAGGAGACCTCAGGGAGTTGAGACGCGTGTTGGGGACCCGCCGATCCTACCCAACCCCGGCGCCGCGTGCGACGGATCGAGCCTGCCGAGCGAACGTCAGCCGGGCCGGCGGGCGCCAGCTTCGAGCCCCAGCCGGATCGCGACGGCCGCGGCCTCCACACGTCCCGACACCCCGAGCTTGGCGAGGATGTTGCCGACGTGGACGCCCACCGTCTTCTGGCTGATGAACAGCCGGTCGCCGATCTCCCGGTTGGTGCGGCCCTGCGCGATCAGCGCCAGCACCTCGAGCTCCCGCTTCGAGAGCCCGAACGTATCCGCTCCCGCCACGGGCGCGTTGCCCAGGCCGGCCGTGGCCTGGGCCTCGGCGATGGGCGGGGATGCGGCGGGCGGCAGCTGCTCGCCGGGTGCGGGCGCCTCCTCCAGCAGCTCGTCAACGGCGGGCGGCAGGGTGATCAGGGCGCGGCGGGCGAGCTCGCGCAGCTGGCGGAGGAGCGGCCGCGCGTGGAGCTGGAGCGCGATGGCCACCGCCTCGGACAACGGCTCCCGCGCCTCACCGCGGACGAGCCGCGCGTCGGTGCGTGCCCCGCTCGGTCCGGCGACCGCGCCGCTCATGATCGCCTCGGCCTGCCGCCAGCGCGCCATCGCCACTCGGTACGGCTGGCCCAGGGCGTGCCAGCGCGCCGCCAGGTCTGCCCACGAGGCGGGATCGTCCCGGCCGACGAGGCGCGCGTGGAACGCACGCGCGGTCGCGAGGCTCGCCTCGGGCTCGTCGCTGCGGGCCTCGGGGTTCTCGGCCCTCGCCCGCGCGACGGCCGCCTCGGCCTCCGCCAGGATCCGGCTCGCGCGCTCGCGTGACGCGGCCACGTCCCCGATGCGGCGCTTCTCGAGCGCCTCCGCGACGATCGCCGACTCGACCTCCATCGAGGTCGCCGCCATCCGCGCCATCAGGACCCAGTCCTCCGAGCCCTTGAGGCGACCCCAGCCGCGCTCGGCGGCCCGCCGCGCGTCCGCCAGGTCGCCGCTCCACAGCGCCATCGCCGCGGTCGCCTGGTACGCCGGGACCGCCAGCTGGTCGTCCCCGCCCTGCTCCAGCTCGACGAGGACGCGGCCCAGGAGCCGCGTCGCCTCCTCGCCCGCCTCCGCCTCGATCTCGAGATTGGCGAGGTTCACGAGCGCATTGACCGCCGCGCTCCCCGACGGGCTCCAGTCGATCGCACGGAGGAGCAGCTCGCGACCCTCGGCCCAGCGCCCCACGACGACCAGCACGCCGGCCACGTTCCCGCCGAGCAGGTTCCCGTACACCGCGCCGAGGTCCGCCTCGCGCGCCTCCGCGATCCCGCGGTACGCCTCGTCGACCGCCTCCGACGGCCGGCCCAGCAGCTCCAGCAGGAACGTGAGATTGGCGCTCGCACGCATCGCCTCGTCGACGAGCCCGGCGGCCGAGGCCCGCGTCAGCGCCTCGCGCAGGAGCGCCTCCGCGGTCTCGGGCTGGTCGCCGTAGCTGCGCGCGACAGCGAGCGTCGTCAGGGCGTGGATCGCCTCGGGCTCGGCCGCATCGCCAACGGCGGCCGCGACGTCCAGCGCCTCCTGGGCGGCCTTCTCCGCCTCGCGGAACGCGGCCGCGATCATCCGCTCCTGTGCGAGCAGCGCGAGGATCCGGGCACGCTCCACGGTGGGCTCCGGCGGCATGACGTCCGCCGCCTTCCTGAGGGCGGCGGTGGCACCGGCCGCGTCTCCCGCCGCGAGGCGATACCGCCCGAGTCGCGCCTCGAGGATCGCGTGCTGCGCGCGGTCGCGTCGCTCGCCGAGGGCGGCGAGTGCACTCTCGGCGTACACGGCGGCCCGGGTGGGCCGACCGGCCGCGGCGGCGGCCTCGGCGGCCAGCTGCGAGACGGTGACGAGGCTGGCCTCGGCGAGGCCGGACGGGACACCCGGATCGGCGATCTCGATGCCGTCAGGCGGAGCGGCAGGCGTCGGGAGCTCGAGCCCGAGCTCGAACGCGTCCAGCGCATCGAGCGGCGCCTCCACCTCGAGCGCCCGGCGTCCGGCCTCGAGCGCCGCGGCCCGCGCCTCGACCGGCCGGTGCGCCGCCCGCCAGTGGTGCGCGGCGACGATCGGGATGTCGGCGAAGGCGTGCGCGAGCGCGGCTCGGTACCTCGGCCGCTGGGTCGGGAGCAGGTCGCTCACGACCGCGCGGGCAACCAGCTCGTGGCGGATCCGGAGCCGGCCGTCCGGCTCCTCGCGCACGAACCCGTGCTCGATCGCCTCCGCCAGCCCGGCCGCGAGGTCGGCGTCCAGCCCGTCGGCGGCGCGCCTCGGCAGCGTGGTCGAACGCGGCGGGAGGTTCGAGCCGGCGCGTGCGCTCGCGAGCTCTGCCTCGAACGCGGTCGCGACCTGGGCGAGGCGGTCGCGGCTCATCGGCCGCTGGGCCGGCGCGAGCAGCCGCAGCACGCGGCGGCACTCGAACGACCGCCGGGCGAGGCGGGCGGCGATGAGGTCCCCCAGCGTCCCGGTCAGGCTCACGTGGCGCAGCTCGCGGCGCGCGGCGATGAGCTCCTCGATGACCAGCGGCGTGCCCGCGGACCGCTCGGCCACGAGCACGACGACCGACGCCGACGGGCGCTCACCCTCGATGCCCTCGATCTGCTGCCCGATCTCCCGCCGGGTGAGCGGCGCGAGATCGACACGGACCGGCGCCCTGAGCCCCGCCTCGATCACCGCCAGGTTCTCGCGCAGGGGATGCTCGCGCGTCAGGCGGTCGGGCTGCCACGTCAGGACGAGGGAGAGCCGCTCCTCGCGGGCCGTCCGGGACACGAACGTGGCGAATGCCCGCGTCGCGGCGTCGGCGACATGGAGGTCCTCCAGCGCGAGGAGGATCGGCCGCTCTGCCGCCACCCGCCCGAGCCAGCGCAGCAACGCCTCGAGCGCCCGCGGCTGGCGCCGCTCGGGGTCGGCGAGCGCGCTCGTCCGGGGCTCGGGCATCCCGCGCGCGAGCTCTGCCATCCGCGGCAGCCCGAGCAGCAGCGGCCGGGCATCGCGACGCAGGAGCGCCCGAAGCTCCTCGTCGGGTCGGCTCTCGAGCAGCGGGCCGAGCGCGTCGAGGACGGACGCCCAGGGCGGGTCGACCGGACCGTTGGCGCGTCCGCGGAGGATGAGCGGCGGGTCCGGCCGTGCGGCGGCCCGCTCCAGCGCCTGGTCGAGGAACCGGGTCGCGCCCATCCCGGCGCTGCCCGCGACGAGGACGGTTGTCGCCACCCCCCCAGCGGCGCCGGCGATGGCGGCGTCGACTCGCGCGATGTCCCCTTCGCGGCCGATGAAGCGGCGACTGACCACTCTCCCCGGCATCGCCGCATTCTAGGGCGGCCGGAGGCGCCGGCCCGCGTCGTTCCCGCGCCGCAGCGAGGCCCCAGCCGTCCTTTGACACCGCACGCAGACGCCCGAAGGGACACGGCGGTGCAAGCCGCGACCGGCCGAGGCCCACCTGCCCTTCGCGCCCGACGATCGAAGGTGGGGCGACGCCGCCAGCCGCACGTCAGCGCGGGGCGGCCACGGGAGGATGCCCATGAGCCTCGATCGCAACCGCGGCAACGGCCGCGACTTCGGGAACGACCGCGACCTCGGCCGGATCCGGCCGGACACCGGCGACGGCGACGCGATCGCCCGGACCTGGATGCTCATCGTCGGCGTCGCGCTCGTCGCCGCCGGCCTGCTGGGCTTCATCGACAATCCGATCGTGAGCGGGCGCGACGACGCGCTGTTCATGGTCGACACGACCCACAACGTGATCCACATCGTGACCGGGCTCGCGGCACTCCTCATCGGCGCGACGCTGCGCGGACGGACCCTCGCCCAGGCCACCATCGCCTTCGGCGTCGCCTATCTCCTCGTGCTCGTCGCGACGCTCGTCTCTCCGGACCTGTTCGGCATCCTGTCGATGCCGGTCAACGCCGCCGACCACGTCCTGCACCTCGTGCTCTCGGCGGGCAGCATCGCCGCCGGCCTCGCCTCGCAGCGCGACCGCGCCACCGCCTGACCGCCCGAGCGGCGCCTGCGCCCGGGTACGCTGCCCGGGTGCAGGAGCGCCGCCCGCCCCACCCCGCCAACGACCTCAACGAGCTGTCGGGGGAGGAGTGGCTCTACTTCACCAAGTCCGTCTGGACGACGGCGTACCCGTCGGAGCTGGGGCACGCTCGCCGCAAGGCGCACGGCGCGAACAAGCCGCCGCGCCTGATGGCGCGCCTGATCGAGTTCTTCACGAAGACCGGCGAGCTCGTGCTCGACCCGTTCGCCGGCGTCGGCGGCACGCTGCTCGGTGCCGCGATCGCGCGGGGACCCCGGCGCGCCATCGGCCTCGAGCTGGACGAACGCTGGGTCCGGGTCTACCGCGAGACGGTGGACGCGCTCCTCGCCGAGCGCGACGGCGCCGGGCCCCTCCTCGCGGACCTCGGCCCGAACGACCCCGGCGGCGTTCGCGGATTCGATCCCTCGGGCGCCGAGATCCGCCGGGGCGACGCTCGCGCGCTGCTCCGGGAGCTGGCCGACGGGTCGGTCGACTTCGTGGCCACCGACCCGCCGTACAACGTCCAGCTGCCGATGACGATGGCCGGCGGCGCCCTCGCCGAGGCCCACGCGAACCGGCGGACGGACTACGCCATGGTCAGCGACCACGAGGCGGACCTGGCGAACCTGCCCGACTACCCGGCGTTCCTCGACGCGATGCAGGGCGTCCTGGCGGAGTGCCACCGGGTGCTGCGGCCGGGCCGGTATGCCGTGCTGATCGTCCGCGACGCGTACCAGGACGGCCGGTATCTGTTCACGGCTGCCGATCTCGCCGCGCGCGCGGACGCGGTGGGGCTCGTCCCGAAGGGCGACATCGCCTGGTACCAGGCCGGCACGCGGCTCCGGCCGTACGGCTACCCGCGGACGTTCGTGCCCAACATCGCGCACCAGCACATCGTCGTGCTGCGGAAGGCGCCCGCCCGGAAGGGCCGCCAGGCCGCCGCGCCGCCGGCCCGCTAGGCCTCTCCGAACTGCTGGCGCTGCTCGGTGTAGGCCCGGAGGATGTCCTCGAAGCTGCCCGGCTGCGGCCCGCCGTCGCCGGACGTCCAGCTGTCGCCGGCCTGCGTGGAGGGGTCGATCACCACGTCGCCCAGCGTCATCTTGTGGAGCCAGCCCTGCCGGCCGTCCGGGCACAGGACGCGCCAGTACGTCCCGCGCTTCTCGAGCAGGACGACCTCATCCCCCTCGTCGAGGACGCTGATCTCGGTGCCCCGCACCTCGTCGGGCAGGTCGAGCAGGCTGACGAGGCGGTAGCGGATCAACCGCCGCTCCATGCCGTCGACCGCGTCGCCGACGTCGCCGGTGAAGCGGAGACTGACCGCCGCCGCGCCGGCGCCCCTGGTCGGGTCGGCCTTGCGGGCCTCCATGAGCGACGGGCGACGCCAGCGTGGCATGTGGCCGTCGACGTCGTTCGCGGCGACGACCACCGCCGGTGTGGCGACGGCAGCCTGGACCGCGCTCGCGACCTCGGCCGCACCGGGGACGACCGCGCCCGCGTACGAGGCATTGGGTGCGAGGCCGGCGCCGCGCGCCGCGTGCTGGGCCAGGACGTCGTCCGAGGCCGTGGGCTCACGGTCGCGGCGCTTCTTGCCGAACACGAGGAACGCCATCGCGAGCGTCACGCCGCCCGTCGCGGCAACGGTCATCGGGAGCGCCTTGGCGATCGTGGCGAGGAGACCCCCGCTTCCGGGGCGGGGCAGCCCCGCGCCCGGTGCACCACCAGCCGCACCGCCGCCGGTGGGGCTGCCGGTGCTCCCGCCGGGTCCGGAGCCACCCTCGCCCGAACCCGCGGAGCCCGCGATCAGGCTTGCGATGAGGAGCCCGTGGTCGTCGCTGGGCGACGCGGAGGGTGATTCGCTCGGCGCAGCGGCCTGGGTCGGCTCCGGCGTCGGGGTCGGGGTGAGCGTGGGCCTGGGCTTCGGGGTCGGCTTCGGCGTCGCTCGAACCTGGGGCTTCGGGGTGGGCTTCGGCGTGGGCCTGGGGGTCGCTTTCGGCGTCGGCTTCGGCGTCGGCTTTGGGGTTGGCTTGGGCGTGGGCTTCGGGGTGGGCTTCGGGGTGGGCCTGGGCGTGGGGGCGGGCTCCACCGTGACGGTCCCGCCCGCGATCGACGCCTCGTGATGCTTGGTATCGGAGGAGAGGAAGGTGACGACGTAGGTCCCGGCCTTGAGCTTCGTGCGATAGACGAACCGGCCGCCCTTCTTCCAGTCGTGCGCCCCGGTCGATGGCGCCATGTCATGGACGGCGTCGCCGATCCGAACCCGCACGTAGTCGGGCTCGCCGCCCCGCGAGTTCCGGAACGTGACCGCGAACGTGATGTCTGTCTTGGTGGTCGCGGTCCGCGGATCGACCTCGGGGTTGACCAGGCTCGTGGGCCCGCCGGCCGCGACGGGCATGGCGCTGACCGCGACGAGGAGCAGCGCGACGAGGACCGCCCGGAGGGCCGGGTGGCCGAGTCGCTGCGCGATCGCGCGGACGCCTGTGGAGCGTTGGCCCAACGTGCTGCCGCCTCCTCGATGCCATTGATGGGCGGGGTACGAGGCGGAGCATCCGAGCGCGTTCGGGCGGCCGCAATGGTACGGGGGTCCCTGCCGGGGAGGGACCGGCGGGCGGGCGCCTCCAGCCCGCGCCGATCGGCCGTGAAGGCTCCGACGATCGAGGCGCGCAGAAGCCGGTGCGCCTCGGCACCACCACCTGGGGGGAGCGGGTAGGTGCGGTGCAGTCGCGCGTACCGACGTCGGGCGCGCCGTAGCCCCATCGATCCACTCACGCGGGCGCGCGGATCGAGGAGGATCCGCGGCATGCAGGTCATCGTCGCCGACGCCTCCCACTCCCGGTCCGGCCGTCTCGCCGTCGTCCGGTCCGCCGCGACCGCCGTGCTGCTGCTGCTGACCGGAGCCCTGCTCGGATGGCTGTGCCTCGGCACACCGCTCATCAACTCGTTCATCCCGGACGGCCGGCCGTCGACGTTCCAGACGGCCATGGGCGTCATGGTTTGGGGCTTCGCGATCCTCGTGCCCGCCAGCTTCCTGCTGTTCGGCGTCGCGCGCATCGCCTCGACCATCGAGGCGGCCGGCGCGCTACGGTCGACCGCGGTGACGCCGACCCTCGCCCGCTCGCTCGGCCCCGACCATCTCGCCGCGACCGACCTGATGCTGCCGGGCGGCCGGCGCATCCACGAGCTCGTGCTGGGTCCGTTCGGCATCGTCGTCCTGGGCGACGTTCCTCCGCCCGGCGTGAGCCGCCATGTCGGAAGCCGGTGGGAGATCCGGGGCGCCCGCGGCCGCTGGATCCCGATCGAGGCACCCCTGGACCGCGCGTCCCGGGACGCCGAGCGCGTCCGCGGCTGGCTCACCACGCACGACCGCGACTTCCTCGTCCGCGTCTACGCGGCGATCGTGACCGACGACCCCCGCGTCGACCGCACCGCCACCTGCGCGGTGGTCCGCCCGTCCGACCTCGCCGCGTGGCTGGAGGCGCTGCCGGCCCAGCGCGGGCTCACCGCCGAGCGCAGGGAGTCGCTCGTCGAGCTGATCCGGTCAGTCGCCGGCCGCTAGGTCTCCGCGGCCGTTCGGTTCACCGTCGGCCGCGTCGTGCGTCGCCGTCTGCGTCGTCAGTCGGCGGCCCTGGCCGGCTGCTACCGAGTCACCCGCCCCCGCGCCACCGTGAGGTCCGCGACCAAGGCCTCGTAGGTCGTCCGGCGCGCCTCGGCGTCGCGCGCCCGGAGGACCGCCGACGGATGGAACGTCGCGATCCGCGCCGGTCCGGTCTCGCCGGTCGCAGGCTCGATCAGGGTTCCGCGGCTCTCGGTGAGCCTGAATGTCCGTCCGAGGACGGCAGTGGCCGCGGTCGCGCCGAGCAGGACGAGCACGTCCGGCCGGACGAGCTCCAGCTCCAGGTCCAGCCATGGGCGGCAGGCGCGGATCTCGCTCGCGTTCGGTCGCTCGTGCAGGCGGCGCTTGCCCTGGGGCTTCCACTTGAAGTGCTTGACGACGTTGCTGACGAACGCGTCCTCGCGCCGGATCCCGGCATCGTCGAGGGCCCGGCCCAGGAGCTCCCCTGCCGGCCCGACGAACGGGTGCCCCTCCATGTCCTCGCGGTCGCCCGGCTGCTCGCCGAGGAGGAACATCGGCGCGTGGGCCGGCCCCTCCCCGAACACGGTCTGGGTGGCACGGGCCCACAGATCGCAGGCAGTACAGGTGGCGGCCACCGCCCGCGCCGACCGGAGGTCGCGCCGGGCGTCGGGGAGGAGCGCCGGGTGGAGCGCGGGAGCCGTCGTTCCCGCCGCCTCGTCGCCGCCGACGGCGGGCATCGCTCTAGGCCGGCTGGGCGTCGGGACGGTCGTGGCGGGGATCGTCGTGGTCGTCGGAGTCGGCGGAGCCTGGCACCGCCGGCTGCCCGATCGTCGCCTGCGTCGCGGCGCCCGCGCCGGCCGTCTGGCTCGCGTGGTCGTCGACCACCAGGTCGCGCTCCGGCTGGCCGCGGAGGTCCTGGGCCTGCGGGAGACGCCGATGTCCAGTCGTGAAGTAGTCCGGGTGGGCGGGGTCGTCGACGCCCCCATGGTGTCGCCGTGCCTGGGGGACCTCGTTCTCCTCGCCCGGGTCGAGCCCGTCACTTTGGAGCGTCGGATCGTCCGTCCACGGCTGGTCCGGCGCCGGCTGCCGCGGCTGCTCGGTCGTCATCGCGTGCCGCCCCGGTCGCCTTCGCCCTCGGCGGACCGCAGCCAGTCCGTCTGCGGCCCGGGGCCGCTCGCCGCCTGGACGTCCTCGCCGTCGGGGCTGCCGCCGGAGGTCCCGGCGCCGCTCCCCGATCCGTAGCCGCCGCCTGCGCTGCCCAGCTGGCCGCCCTGCGGGCCGCTGCGACCGGGATCCGGATCGGGACGGATCTCGGTGCTGTCGCCGGCGGCGGGGGCTGGTCCCGCCACCCGGCCGGCATCGTCTCCGGCTCCCGTGCTCGCGTCTGCGCCGCTGCCGGCGCCGTCGGAGCGCAGCCCGGCGCTGTCAATGTCGTCGCTGCGCGCCGGGTCGCCCATGCCGGGCGCGGTGTCTCGATGGTCGGGGGTGGTCATCTCGCGCTCCTCGTCGAGCCGCGCCACCGGGCGCGGGCGGGGCCAGAGATCCTTCGGGATCCCCGCCGGCCCCGAGCATCCCGCGTCGATCGTTCGAACCGCCTGTCGGGCATGCCGTGAGTCGTCAGGAACGCGTTGCACTGCCCGTCGCCGCGCAGCCGTCGCTGCGCAGTCGTCGGCTGGGGAGGTGGTAGGGGAGCCAGGACTCGAACCTGGAACCAGCGGGATATAAGCCCGCCGCTCTGACCGATTGAGCTACTCCCCCACGAGGAGTGACCGGCCATCGGGCCGGACTGAGTCAGGCGGCCGTCGAGTTACCGCCGTCGCCGCGGAAGCGCGACGTGATGGACCCGAGGCGAAACGGCCGTCCGCGGAGCATCGGCGAGCCCTCGCGACCGCCGCCAACCGCGACGGGTTCGCCCGCAACGCCGCCCGCGTAGGTCCGCGCCTGCAGCTCGGCGAACTCGCGCTCCTCGTCCGTCTGCGCCGCCTCGAGCGGCAGGTCGTCCGGGTCGAAGGGCCGCGGTGCGGCGACGACGGGCACGGTCGGCCGAGCGTAGGCGGGAGCGCCGTACAGCTTCGGCAGCGCCATGTGGCGTTCGTCGGTACCCACAGGTTCCTCGAGCGTCGGGGGCCGGGTCGTGAGCGAGTCAGGTCGTGGCTGAACAGGATGATAGCCGCCCGATGCAATCGGGTGTCGATAGGCCGATCGGGTGACCGCGGATGGCCCCGCGCGGTCAGGTGATGAGCGGCTTCACGATCTCGTGGAGCACGACGAGGACGAGGTACGCGATCGGCACTGCGGCGAACAGGCCGAGCGCGAGGCTCCACGGCGTCCGCGTCGCGCGCCGACCCTCGATCCCGGTCGGCAGTGGCACCACGAGGTAGGTCAGCACGGCCCCCGCGACCAGGACCAACGCGACGTACACCGTCAGCGCGAGCAGTCGCAGGTCGCCGCCGGGCAAGCGTGTCCCGCGGTCGAGCGCGATGTCGTAGGCGAGGAAGGCGACGCCGAGGACGAGAGCGATCGAGAGGCTGGTCATCACCGCCCGGAACACCGGCCGCGGCGCGCGACGGAACTGGCGCCACCGGACTTCGACGAATCCCCGGCGCCGGACGTCGGGGCGATCGGCGCGCGGCGCGGGCACCCCGGTCACCGGAGCGGCGAGTCGTCCGAGCCGAGCACCGCAAGCGTGCGGCGCGGCGGGATCGACACCGGCGTGTGGGCGGCGACGAGCTCGACGCCGCGGGCGAACCGCTCCAGCTCCTCCTCGGTGTTCCAGAACCCCACCGAGATCCTGATCGCGTCGATCGGCGGCAGGTCGCGGACGATCGCGAACGTCCGCGAGCCGAGCTCGCGCACCGCGTCGGCTGCCGGCCACCCCGCGATCCGGAACGTCAGCAGCGTTGCCAGCGAGCCGGTCGGCGTGACCACGGTGACGCCGTCGATGGCGTCGAGCCGTGCCGCCATCGCGGCCGCCAGCCGCGCCGCACGGTCGTACGCCCACGGCAGCCCGACGTACATCGTCAGCCAGCCGCAGCTCCGGGCCAGCCCGACGACCGACGGTCGGTGGAAGAACCCGAGCTCGAACCGGCGGGCACCCGGGTGGAAGGCCGGCTCGCCAGGACCGAGGTGCGCGAACGAGATGAACCCGGCGCTGGCGGGGACCACCCCCTCCGCCCAGGCGCGCCGGGCCCACAAGGCGCCCATGCCCTCCGGTCCGAGCAGCCACTTCTGGCCGGGCATCGCGTACGCGTCGACGTTGAGGCGCTCGATGTCGATGGGGATCGCGCCGGCGGACTGCGCGCCGTCGATGATCGTGGGCACGCCGGCCTGGCGGGCGAGCTCGCCGATCCGGTCGATCGGGAGCCGGGCGCCGGTCGTCCACAGGACGTGGCTCGCGACGACCGCCCGCGCCGGCCGCTCGAGCGCGGTCCGGAATGCCTCCACGATCCGATCCGGATCGCCGCCGTCGCCGATGTCGACGCGCTCGACCTCGACGCCGAGCCGCCGCTCGAGCGCGATCAGCGGCCCGAGCGCGCCGGGGTGTTCGTGGTTCGTCGTGAGCACGCGGTCGCTCTGGCGCCACGGAAGGGCGCCGATCGCCAGGTTCAGGCCATCGGTCGTGGAGTGGGTGATCGCGATGTCGTCGGGGTCCGCGACGACCACCGCGGCGATCGAGGCCCGCAGCTCGGCCCAGCGCTGGAAGATCTCCTCGACCTGGTCCGGGCTCGCCCGTCCGACCGTGAGGTCCCGCGCAGCCTGCTCGTCCATCGCCGCCTGGGTCTCGGACGGGATCGGCCCCGCGCTTCCTGCGTTGAGGTAGATCCCGGCGCCGGTCGCCGGCAGCAGCTCGCGGATCGCGGCAACCTTCTCCGGGTCGGGCATGAAGGGGGAGACCACGGGCCTATGATACGGACGGCCCCCCGCCGCCCTGGACCGTCACCACGGAGGC
>DASSRG010000208.1:0-5419 GCA_035701885.1 Candidatus Limnocylindrales bacterium | reverse complement strand
CGGCACGTCGTCCAGGATCGCCGTCAGGCCAGCCGGGTAGGCGGTGTTGCGATAGTCCGCAAGCCCCAGCGTCCGAACGGCCGCCGCGACCGCCTCGGCATCCTCGGTCTCGACCGCGATCGTCCGGGTGGGGCGCCCGTCCACGGTGACGTCGGTGAGCTCGGAGATGCAGCCGTCCACCACGTACCGGACCCGGTGCTTGTGGACGGCGACGGCGCGGACGCCGGTCCCCGGCCCGGTCAGCTCGTCGACCAGCTGCTCCGCGGTGTACGTCTCGCGGTCCATCGCCGGGACCGGCAGATCGAGCGCGGTCCACACAGCCTCGATCGTGTCCGCCCCCACGGGGAACGGGACCTTGAGCACCGGGCGCCACTGCTGGAGCCCGTCGGCGTTGCGGGCGAGGAGCGCCTTCACGTCCATCAGCCCGTCGCGGATCTTGACCGTCGTGCCGCGCTCGGACAGGAGGTACTGCTCGTCGCTCTCGGCCTCCCCCGTCGGCGACCGGTCGGCAAAGGCGCCGGCTCCGGCGTCCGCCCCGGCGCCGAACGTCCGCCACTCCCAGCGCGCGCTCAACCCGGCGCCTCCACGGCTCGCATGGCGAGATCCTCCTCCGCGTGCCGTGCCGGGTCGTCGCCCCGTTCGGGTGATACACGGATCCAGCCGTCACGCGATGTCATTGAAATGTCTCCGCGATTCTTCGTATCAGGGGGGTATGGTGGGCGATGCCATACGACTTTCGCGCACGTTCGGGGGTTGGCGGTGCGTTCCCTGACGCCGTCACACATGGGTAGCGACCCGCGGACCCATCGTGGTTCCGCTGGTTCGGCACGTGCGCGGGGTGGCGATCGGGAGATCCCGTGATGACCATTGCCCGTCACGAGCGGCTCGAGGAGCTGCCGATCGTCGAGGCCCGGATCCGCCCGGTTGCGCCGCCGCCGGCCGCCATCGAGCGCCCGCGGATCACGACCCGGCTGTCGGAGGGCACGCTCCAGCCCGTGACGACCCTCGTGGCTCCCGCGGGCTACGGCAAGACGACGGTCCTCGGCCAATGGGCCGCCGGGAACGACCGTCCGGTCGCATGGCTGACGATCGACCCGATCGACAACAACCCCTCCGTCTTCGTCGCGTACCTGGCCGCCGCGCTCGCGCACGTGGGGCCGATCGATCATGTCCTCACCGACGGTCCGGTGATCGCCGACGACCGCGTCCTGTCGTTCGGCGTCCCCCGCCTGCTCGCGGACGTCCACGGCTGGAACCGCGCGACCGTGCTGGTGGTCGATGACGCCCATCACCTCACGGACCCGACGTCCCTGGACGTGCTCAGCGCGATCCTCTACCACCTCCCGCCGGGCTTCCAGGTCGTGCTCGCCGGTCGTGCGCTGCCGGCGCTGCCGGTCGCGCGGCTCCGAGCCGAGGGTCGCCTCCTGGAGATCGGCGTCCGCGAGCTGGCGCTCGACCGGCACGAGGCAGGCGCCCTGATGGTCGCCGCGGGCGCCGACATGGGCGAGGAGGACGTCGACGCGCTGCTCGAGCGGACCGAGGGCTGGGCAGCGGGCATGTACCTCGCGACGCTCGCCCATTCGCGCCGCGACTCGACCGAGGCCTGGGTGCAGTCCGTGAGCGGCGCGGACCTGGCGATCGCCGACTACCTCCGTTCCGAGCTCGCCCACCGGCTGACCGACGAGGACATGGAGGTCGTCACCCGCTGCGCCGTCCTGGACGACCTGACTCCCGGGGCCGTGGCGGCCGTGGGCGGACGGGCGGACGGCTGGCCGCGGATCGAGGCGCTGGCCGCGGCAAACCTGTTCATCCACACGGTGGGGCGGGATGGGCAGACCTACCGCTATCACAAGCTCCTGCGCGACTTCCTGCTGACCGAGCTCGGCCGCCGCGACCCGGACGGGCCCGCGCGTGGGCATCGCGCGGCATTCGAGTGGTATCGCTCGGCGAACAGTGTGGACCTCGCGGTGGCGCACGCGCTGGCCGCGGGCGATCGGGATGCCGCCGCCGCGCTGGTCTCCAGCGCCGCCATCACCGCGTCGCAGAGCGGCGACGTCGCCGTTGTCGAACGCTGGCTCACGTCGTTCACCATCGACGACTTCCAGGCGCTCCCGCACCTCACGCTGGTCGCGATCTGGGCGCACATGCTGAGCGGCGAGGGAGACGAGGCGCTCCGTCTCTGGGGCATCTCGGAGCGGGCGTCGACGGACGGGCTGGACGAGGCGGAGGCCGCCCTGTTCGAGTCGCGACGCCATGTGATCCGGGCGCTGTTCGCGACCGAGGGTGCGCGGCAGATGCTCGCGGATGCCCGAATGGCTGCTGAGCACGAGCCCGCGACCAGCCGCTGGCACCCGGATGCCGTGTTCCTGGAGGGGTTCGCGCAGCTCCTGCTCGGCGAGCTCGACGAGGCCGAGACGCTTCTGGGGGCGTCGACGCGCGAGGGCGTCGCGCGGGACAGCCCGAACGTGGCTCCGCTCGCGGTCAACGCGATGATCCGGCTCCGCCGCGGCGACTGGCTCCAGGGCGTGGCGCTGACACGCGAGGCCGCCAGCCGAATGCGGCTGTTCCGGTGCGAGCACGTGGTCCTCGCCCTGCCCGTGTACGCCCTCGAGGCGCGGATCGCGGCGCGGGACGGCGACGTGCAGCGTGCCCGGGAGGCGCTCGTCCAGGCGCAGCTCGTGCGTCCGCTGGCCAGCCGGGCGTTCCCCGCCTATGCGGTCGCCGGGCTCCTGGAGCTCGCGCGGGCCTACCTCGCGCTGTCGGACCCGGGCGGCGCGCAGATCGTGCTGCGGGAGGCCGAGCAGCTCGTCCGCTGGACGCCGTCGCTCGGCCTGCTCACCGACGACCTGATCCAGATCCGCGGGTATCTGAGCGGGGCGGCGACCGCGCTGGTCGGGTCGTCCGCGCTGACGACCGCGGAGCTGCGGATCCTCCCGTTCCTGCCCACCTACCTCTCGTTCCCGGAGATCGCGGACCGGCTGAACATCTCGCGCAACACCGTCAAGACCCACGCGATGTCGATCTACGGGAAGCTCTGGGCATCGTCCCGCGGCGAGGCGGTGGAACGGGCCGTCGAGCTGGGGCTGCTCGAGCCGTACCCGGGCCTGTCGCTTGTTGCGGCGCCACCGCCTGCACGCGCCGATGACTGAGTCGACCGCCGCGATGACGACGCCGACCGTCGAACCGGTCGTGCGGAAGCACAGCAACTCCTACAACATCTTCATCCTCGTCCTGACCGTGATGTCGCTGATCATCATGGTGCTGCTGATCGTCCCGGTGCTGACACCCGCGACGCAGTCCGCCCTGCTCTTCTTCGACAACCTGGTCTGCTTCGTGTTCCTTGCCGACTTCGCCTACAACATGAGCGGCTCGCATCCGCGCCGGGAGTACTTCGTCCACCGGCGTGGGTGGCTCGACCTCCTGGGCTCGATCCCGTCGCTCGGAGTCTTCCGGTTCACCGCGCTGCTGCGGCTCGCCCGCCTGTCCCGGCTCGCGCGGATCATGCGGCTGCTCAATGGACAGAACAAACGCGAGCTGGTCGACGACATCGTCCAGAACCGCGGCCAGTACGCGCTGTTCGTGACGCTGCTGCTCGTGTTCATGGTGCTCGCGACCGGGTCCATCGCCGTCCTGCAGTTCGAGAGCCAGGATCCGGACGCGAGCATCCAGACCGGAGGCGACGCCTTGTGGTGGGCGATCGTCACGCTCACCACCGTGGGCTACGGCGACTTCTACCCGGTGACCATGGGCGGCCGGTTCGTCGGCGTGGGCGTGATGTTCGCGGGCATCGGGCTCATCGGCGCGCTCGCGAGCCTCCTCGCCAGCATCCTCGTGTCGCCGGCGACCACATCCTCGGCGCCCGAGGACGAAACCGCTCCGGCAGGCCTTGACGCAGCCGTCGAGCCGCTCGCCGTGCCCGCTGGCGCCGACGCGTCGCTCCAGCCCCAGCTCGTGGCGATGCAGGCCGAGCTCGCGGCGATCCGGGCCGAGCTGCGCGCGCTCCGGACGTCGACGGACGGAACGCCGAGCGCTCCGGAGTCCGCGGCGGTCGAACGCTAGCGACGCCTGCCGCCGTCGCGCCTACGCGGCGGCGGCCACGGGCTCCACGGGTGCCTCGGCGAGCCGCGGCGTGTCCGTCGTCCTGATCTTCAGGAGCTTCTTCACCTCGGCCACGACGATCACCACCAGCGACAGCACGAGCGCGATCAGCCACTGGTCGGTCGTCAGGTTCACCGTGTCGAGGATGCGGTTGAGCAGGCCCAGCTCCGACGTGACCACGGTCGCCACGAGCGCGAGCCCCGCGGCCTTCAGAAGCACCGGGTTGCCCAGCGTCGTCGCGGAGAACATCGAGCCTTCCTCGTCGGCGGTCTCGAGCGCGAACCAGACGTTGGTCAGCGCGAACGTGGTCAGGCCCATCGTCCGGGCGACCGCCTCGCCGTACTGCGTCGTGGCCCACGAGATGACGCCCAGCGTGAGCACGGAGATCACGACGCCGATGAACACGAGGTAGGTGAGCAGCCGGGCCGGCAGGATCGGCAGCGTCGGCGAGCGCGGCGCGTCCTTCATCAGGCCCTCGCGCGCCTTGCCGTAGCCGAGGCCCACGGCGAGGAACACCTGGACCGTGAAGTTCACCCACAACGTCTGGAGGGGCAGGAACGGCATGCCCTCGGCGATGAACAGCAGGCTCGCGCCGAGGAACGTCCCGATGAACCCGAACAGGCCCGCCATCTGGAAGCGGATGTAGCGGACGAGGTTGTCGTACAGCGCCCGGCCGAGCTCGACGGCGTGGACGATCGTCGCGAAGTTGTCGTCGGTGAGGATCATCACCGCCGCCTCCTTCGAGACCTCCGTGCCGGTGATGCCCATCGCCACGCCGATGTCGGCCTTCTTGAGCGCCGGGGCGTCGTTCACGCCGTCGCCGGTCATCGCGACGATGTGGCCCTTCGACTTGAGGATGTCCACGAGGTGGACCTTGTCCTCCGGCGCGACCCGCGCGATGACGCCGATGTCGTCGATCTGGTCGCGCAGCGTGTCGTCGTCCATGGCCGCGAACTCTGCGCCGGTGATGGCACGGCCGGTGATGCCCAGCTGGCGCGCGATCGCCTCCGCGGTGACGGCGTGGTCACCGGTGATCATCCGCACCTGGATACCGGCCGAGTGCGCGACGGCGATCGCGTCCCGAGCCTCGGGCCGCGGCGGGTCGACGATCCCGACCAGCGCGAGCAGCGTCAGGTCCTCGACGAGCGGCAGGTAGTCCGTGGCCGTGCGGTCGAACGCGGCCGGGTCGAAGTCGCGCTGGCCGGTCGCCATGACGCGCAGCCCCTGGCGGCCCAGGCGCTCGTTCTCCGCCATGTACGGCTCGCGGACGTCCTCGATCGGGGCCGTGCCGCCATCCGGCGTGATGGCGTTGGCCGCACGG
>DASSRG010000207.1:0-3983 GCA_035701885.1 Candidatus Limnocylindrales bacterium | reverse complement strand
GCGAAGCTCGCCTCAAGATGAGGTTCCCCACCGGGTTAACCGGGTAAGACCGCAGAGAGACCATCTGCTTGATAGGCGGCATGTGGAAGTCCGGTGACGGATGAAGCTGAGCCGTACTAATGGTCGAGGGCTTGACCTTTTCCAGCAACTGATCAGGGATCAGTGCGGAACACCGATCGGGTCTTCATGATCCGGCGATCGTGATCATCACCTTCGTGCGCGCCGGCGTCCTCGTGACGCCGTCGCAGCGCCGTCATCTACCAGACGCAGACAAACCCGGTGACTCTGGCGGAGAGGCCACACCCGTTCCCATCCCGAACACGGAAGTTAAGCTCTCCAGCGCCGAAGATACTGAGAGGGCAGCCTTTCGGGAAAATAGGTCGTCGCCGGGTTTGTTGCGTTAACGGCGGTGTTGGTGGCGGACGACCCTGGCCGACCGCCACCGGCGCCGACCGGGACCGTCCGGACGACCGGGGTGCACCGGCGGTATCCTGACGTCCGATGACCGTCACCGGCGAGCCGCCGAGCTCGCTGCCAGCCGAGGGGGACGTCGCCAGCCGACCCAGCCGTCGGCGCGACGGTCTCGCGGTCCGTGAGGTCTGCCCCTACCTCGTCGCCGACGAGGGCACGTGGCGCAGCGCCTATGCGGCGAGGGAGCACCGTTGCGGCGCGGTGACGCCGCCCGCCCCGCTCGCCGTCGCCAAGCAACGCCAGCTGTGCCTCCTCGCGGCCCACGAGGGCTGCGCGACGTACCTGGCCGCGCGCGCGGTTGCGGACGACGCGGCGCCGCTCGCCCCCGGTGACGACGGCGCGGCCCTGTGGCAGGCGTCGACGGCCCCACCGCTGGTCCTCGAGCCCGCGCGGCGGATGGGCGCCCTCCCCACGGCGACCGCCCGGACGGGTGGCTCCGCGCTCGTGATCGGCCTGATGGTCGTCGCGTTCCTCGTGCTCGTCATGTCGCGGCTGCAATCGCCGTCCGCCGCGTCGGACGAATCAGGCGCATCGCCGGCGCCGTCGCTGTCGGCCCTGGTCGCCGCGACCTCGACCCCCGAACCGTCGCCATCGCCCACGCCCACCGACACCCCGACCGCGTCCGACGAGCCGTCGCTCGAGGGCAACGTGGCGGCGACCGGCGACCCCGAGACGCCGGCCGCGGATCCCGCCACGCCGGAGCCGACGCGCTACAAGGTCAAGTCCGGCGACACGCTGAGCAGCATCGCGGCGCGCTACGGCGTGACCGTCAAGAGGCTCCAGGCGGCGAACGACATCTCGAACCCGCGCGCGCTCAAGATCGGCCAGGTGCTCGTCATCCCCTGACCGCGGGCCGCGATCAGCGCTGGCAACCCCGGCAATACCCGGTCGGGAACCCTCCCGCCTTGACCGCGGTGATCTTCGTCCCGCAGCGCGGGCACGCCTCTCCGCCCCGGTTGTGGACGGCGAGGTGGTCCCGGACCTGCTTCTCGAACGTCGGCGGCACGCGGCGCCGGAGGAGCTCGATCGCGTCAGGGAGCGTCGACCGCATCGCGGCGTACAGGTCATCGACCTCCTCGGCGGCGAGCGACGAGCGCTTCCGGAACGGCTGGAGGCGCGCGGCCCACAGGATCTCGTCGCTGTACGCGTTCCCGATCCCCGCGACGAACGCCTGATTGCGCAGCAGGTTCTTGAGCTCGCCCGGGTGCTTCCGGATCCGCTCGCGCCACGCCTCGAGGGTCAGGGCGCCGTCCAGCGCGTCCGGGCCCATCTCGCCGGCGCCCCGCCCGGGCACCGGTCGTTCGACGCCTGCCGGCAGCAGGTAGACCTTGCCCATCTGGGTCGGGTCCTTGTAGCGCACGATCACCGGATCGTCGTCCGCGGGGATCCAGTCCGCCCCCGCCGTCCATGGCGCCGCGTCTGCCGGCGGTCCGCCCGTCCGCGGGCCGAGCTCCACCTCGAGCGCGGTCCCGGCCGGCGGCTTCTCGCCATGCGCCGCCAGCTGGAAGCGTCCGGTCAGCATCGGGTTGAACACCACGCGGTCACGCGCGAGGTCCAGGTCCAGGAACTTGCCCACCCGCGCGATCCGGACGATCGCCTGTCCCGCGAGCGCCTCGAGCTCCGCGGGCGTGCCGCGGACGGCCAGCGGCATGGTGGCGCGCGCGCGTGTGATGGACCTGCCGGCGAGGGCAGCGTGGAAGGCGTCGGCGACGACCGACAGGTCGGGCAGCTCGGGCACGGATGGCGATTGTACCCACCGAAACCGCCGTGCTAGACTCTCCCGGCCCACGGGCACGAACAGTTGAAGAGCCTGTCCAGGACTCGTCAGCGCGAAGGAGCGGACCGCCGGCCAAGGTCACCAACGATCCACCCTCCCTCTCCAGACGGCGCCGGGATGTGCTCGGACGCCGTTTCGTGATTCCAGGGGCCGAATCCACGACAGGAGACTGGACCACCTTGACCGAAGAGCAGCAGGACGGGACCGCGCCGGCCCCGGAGGCCATCGCCTCCAGCGAGGCACCGGCGTCCGAGCAGACCGTCGCGGCGGTTGCCGTCGCAGACGAGCCCGTCGCCACCGAGACCCCCGAGCCCACCACGGACGACGCGCCCGAGGCACCCGCCGCGGACGACGCGCCTGCCGCCCAGGCAGCGCCCGCCGAGGCGGCGCCCGCCGAGGCGCCCGAGGCACCCGCCGCGGACGAACCCGCGCCGGCGGCCGCCGTGGAGGAGGCACCCGCGGCCGCCCAGGCCGAGGAGGAGGTCGGCTCCGCCGTCGTGGACGAGGCGGTCGACGCCCCGCCCGCCGCGGACGAGGAGCCCGAGGAGGCCGCGCCGGCCCCCGCCCCGCGTCGCACCGGGCCGGAGCCGACGACGATGGAGGAGCTGCTCGCGGAGCAGGACACCGACATCAAGAGCTTCAAGCACGGTGACGTCGTCGAGGGCACCGTCGTCCGGATCGACAAGGACGAGATGCTCGTCGACATCGGCGCGAAGTCCGAGGGCGTGGTCTCGAACCGTGAGCTCTACGGCCGCAATGCCGAGACGCAGCCGGTCCTCAACATCGGCGACACCGTCCTCGTGTACGTCCTCCAGCCGGAGAGCCCGGAGGGCCACGTCGTCCTCTCGCTCCGCCGCGCCGGGCTCGAGCGCAAGTGGCGCGCGATGCAGGAGCTGTTCGAGGCGGGCACGATCATCGACGCTCCGGTCATCGACCACAACAAGGGCGGCCTGATCGTCGACTGCGGGATCCGCGGCTTCGTGCCGATCAGCCAGATCGTGGACTTCCCGCGCCGGCCGCAGAACGAGCAGCCGCGCGACGCCGCGCAGGAGATCGCCGAGAAGCTCCAGCCGTACATCGGCCGGAAGCTGCGGCTCAAGATCCTCGAGGTCAACCGCAAGGCGAACCGGCTCATCCTGTCGGAGAAGGTCGCCCTGTACGAGGAGCGCCGCGAGAAGCGCGACGAGCTGTTCAGCAGCCTGCAGGTCGGCCAGAAGGTCACCGGCAACGTTCGCTCGATCGCGCCGTTCGGCATCTTCATCGACCTCGGCGGCATCGACGGCCTCGTCCACAAGAGCGAGCTCTCGTGGAACAAGGTCAACAACCCCGAGGCCGGCTACAAGGTCGGCGACGAGGTCGAGGCCGAGGTCATCGACATCAACCACGAGCGCGGCCGGATCAGCCTGTCGATCCGCAGGCTCCAGCCCGACCCGTGGGAGTCGACGGTCGCGGACTTCAAGGTCGGCGACGTCATCGACGGCACGGTCACGAAGCTCGTCAACTTCGGGGCATTCGTGCGCGTGCGCGAGGGCCTCGAGGGCCTGATCCACATCAGCGAGCTCTCGCATCAGCGCGTCGCGCACCCGGGCGACGTGGTCCACGAGGGCCAGGTCCTCAAGCTCAAGATCATCAGCCTCGACTCCGAGCGCCATCGCCTGGGCCTCAGCCTCAAGCAGGCGGAGGAGCCGCCGGCCCGGCCGATGCCGGAGCTGGGTGCGCCTGCCGCCCCCGCGGG
>DASSRG010000206.1:0-2378 GCA_035701885.1 Candidatus Limnocylindrales bacterium | reverse complement strand
CGCGGTCGAGGAGCGGGAGTGCGGCAAGGCCGTCCGGTTCCAGTGCCCGTACCACGCCTGGATCTACGACCTCGACGGCAGGCTCGTCCGGGCCAAGCACACCGAGGACCTCGAGGACTTCAGCTTCGAGACGTCGGGGCTGACCCCGATCCGCTGCGAGACGTGGGGCGGCTTCGTGTTCCTGTGCTTCGCGGACGAAGCGCTGACGCCGCCGCTGCGCGAGTACATGGGCGACTGGTTCGAGCACCACGAGGGCTTCGGCCGCGACATGTCGACGCTGCGCCGCGCCGCGCGGCTCACGTACGACGTGGGCGCGAACTGGAAGATCGTCGCCGAGAACTACAGCGAGTGCTACCACTGCCCGCCCGTCCACCCGCTGCTCAACAAGCTCACCCCGTACGACCTGGGCGAGGACTTTCTTGCCGAGGGCCCGTGGAAGGGCGGCTGGATGGTGTTCGCCGACGGCTGCGAGACGATGTCGATCTCGGGCCAGCGCGACGGCCGCCCGATCCTCTACGCGCGTGACGAGGCCGAGACCCGGCGGATCTACTACTACATCCTGTGGCCGAACCTGATCGTGTCCGTCCACCCGGACTACGTGCTCACCCACCAGGCGTGGCCGGACGGGCCGAACCGGTCCACCGTCCACTGCGACCTGTACGTCGAGGCCGACTCGCTCGACACGATCGACATCGCCGGCGCGGTCGAGTTCTGGGACATCACGAACCGCGAGGACTACCACGTGGTCGAGATGCAGCAGCAGGGCACCCGGTCACGCTCCTGGACGGCCGGCCGCTACTCCAACCAGGAGGCCTCGGTCCACGCCTTCGACATCATGGTCGCCGACCGCTACGCGAACGACGGCTCGCACACCGTCCGCGGCTGGCGCACCGAGACTGCGGCGGAGCGCCGGCTCGTCACCCGCCGCCTGGGACCTGCCCAGCAGGCTGAGCACGAAGAAGCGGTTGCCAACGCTCCCGGCGGCGGCGAGGGAGCCGGCAGCTGACCCCCCGCGTGCTGACCCCCGCCGGCTGACCCCGTCCGCCCAGCCAGGCTCTGGCCGCTGCCTGGCCGGGCCTACCCCGTCTCGCTCGTCACCCGGGCTTCCCGTCACCCGGGCTTCCCGTCGCCCCGGCTTCCCGTTGCCCACGGGGGCGATGTTCGATTAGTTCGATCGCCATCGAATCATTCGATCCGCATCGAAGCAATCGACAAGGCCCGTGCTGGGCGCGGAGATGCCGGCTGCACGCACGTGCCGACACGGCGCGCACGTGCCGACACCGCGCGCACGTGCCGACTGCACGCACGTGCCGACACGGCGCGCACGTGCCGACACGGCGCGCACGTGTGCCGACACGGCGCGCACATGCCGACTGCGCGGACATGCGGACGCCTCAGCGCAATCGATGCGTCGACGTTGACGTCGACGCAGGCGATGGCGTCCGCGGTGGAGTTGGTTGACGGCTAGCGCCCAGGCTTCGCCAAGGCGGCTCTCAGTGAGCGCCCAGCGGACTCACAGGAAGTCCCCGGAACCTGCCCGGATGAGCAGTTGCTCGCTGCAACGGCGGGTCAGCGGCCTGGCATGGCCTCGTGCGTGCGCTGGACGTCCTCGATCAGGCGCACGGTGGCATTCGTGACGACCTGGAGGTAGGCCTCGCCGAACTCCGCCGAGGACTCGCGGGCGTCGCCCCAGGTGCCCGACTCGGTCGCCCGGTAGACCGAGCCCGGTGACGAGAAGAAGAACGCGGTGTGGACGGCCGGGCCGCTGTTGGTCTCCGGGAACGGCGGGAACTCGCGGTTGGCGCGGTCCATGTCGACGAGGTCGGAGTTGATCGCGAGGATCGCCGACGTCTCGCCCTTGTTGGCGTGGAGGCCGTTCTCGGGGTCGAAGTAGACGGCGGCCTCCTCGGGCGTCATGCCGTCCCAGTAGTTGAGCGGGAAGCAGTGCGCGCCGGCAGGCAGGCGATCGGCGGCGTTGGCACAGGCGTAGGCGATCGCGTAGGTGTTGTCGTAGTGGCCGTTGAGGAAGATGACGCGGCGGAAGCCCACCGAGGTGAGCGCAACGCACAGGTCCTCGATGAGGGCCATGAAGGTCGGGATCCGGATGTGGACGAGGCCCTTGAACCCGGCGTGCGGGTACGAGAGCGAGTAGTTGACGGTCGGCGCGACGACGGCACCGACGCGGGGCGCGGCACGGCGGGCGACCTCGGTCGGGACGAGGGCGTCGGTGAGCAGCGGGCCGTGGGGGCCGTGCTGCTCGGTGGATCCGACCGGGACGATGACGGTGTCGTGGTCGGCGAGGAACGCCTCGACCTCCGGGCTCGTCATCTCCCCCAGGAAGACCGTCGGCGGCTTCATCGCGTCTGCTCCTCGTTCGA
>DASSRG010000205.1:0-10997 GCA_035701885.1 Candidatus Limnocylindrales bacterium | reverse complement strand
GCGGGCTCGTTGATCGGGAACTTGACGCGCCCGTTGCCGTTGGTCATGACCTTCGACATCAGCGCGCTGAAGTCGGTGTGGATGACGGTGTCGTCGTAGTGGATGAGCTGCGCGAAGCCGAACACGTCGCGGTAGTAGTCGACGAACGTGTTCATGTCGCCCAGCGCGACGTTGCCGACGCAGTGGTCCACCTCGAGCAGGCTCAGCCCCTGCGCCGCCCGCGCCGGGTTCTTCACCTTGCGATAGCCGGGCGCGAACACGCCGTGGTAGTCGCGCCGGTCGATGAACGAGTGGCGCACCTCGCCATACGTCCACACGGCGCTCCGCCGCAGCACGCCGTCCTCGCCGCCGTCGAGCTCGGTGGGCTCCATCGCGGCACGGGCGCCGCGCGCCGTCGTCTCGCGGAACGACGACGCCACGTCCGGCACCGCGAACGCGATGTCCCGCACCCCGTCACCGTGCTCCCGCACGTGCTCCGCGATCTCGCCGTCCGGGGTGAGGGGGGCCGTGAGCACGATCCGGATGTCGTGCTGCTGCATGACGTAGCTGGCCCGGTCGCGGACGCCGGTCTCCAGGCCCGAGAACGCGACGGGCGTGAAGCCCCACAGCGCCCGGAAATAGGCGGACGCCTGGCGGGCGTTGCCCACCCAGAACTCGATGTGGTCGATGCCGTCGAGCGGCAGGAAGTCCTTCGCCTCCGCGAAGGCGTCACGGTTGAGGTGCGCGCCGGCCTGGTTCGCGGCGGGCGTGCCGAGATCGGCCGTCGCCGGCCGCGCTTCGGTATGCGTCATGTGCGATGGCTCCGTGCAGCAGGAGCGACGGGCGGCGGCACGGCCGCGACCCGATGGACGAGTGGCCATCAACGGTGGGCGTCGTGGCGCCGCGCGTCAAGGCCGGCCACCCGACGAGGGGTGACAGTCGCGTGCCGAGCGGCGATGCTGCGCTCGTGACCGAGCCGACGACAACCCCGCCCCCGCCGATTCCGACCGCGGAAGCCATCGAGCGGCTGCGCCGTGCGAGGACCGCCATCGACGCCCTGCGCCCACGCATCGAGGAGGGCGAGCCGTGGCCGCTCGCCGAGGACTTCGGGGTAGGCCCCGAGGCGTCGTGGGGTCCGCGCGAAGTCCTGGCGCACACCGCGGAGATGCTGCCGTTCTGGCAGGGCGAGATGGAGCGCGTGATCGAGGCGGCGCGTCCGGCCGGCGACCCGCTTCCGTACGGCCGCGTGGCCGCGGACGCGATGCGGCTCGGCATCCTCGAGCGCGACCGCACGCTGCCCCTGCGCGAGCTGTTCGACCGCATCGCGACCGGGATCACGCGCTGGGAGTCCCGCACGGAGACCCTCACGCCCGAGGAGGGGAGTGCACGCGGCCTCCACGTGCGCGACGGCGAGCTGCCGGCCACGTGGATCCGCGACCGGTTCGTGATCCGCCACCTCGAGGAGCACGTTGCCCAGCTCGAGGAGATCCTCGGACGCGAGGGCTCAGCGCGGTGAGCGACCCTCGCCGATCTCCGCCGGTGGCTCGTTCGTCAGCCAGCCCTGGTGCATCGAGAACCTGACGAGCTGGGTGCGATTGGCCGTCCCGTAGCGGTCGTACAGGCGGCGGAGCATTCCCTCGACGGTCTTGACCTTGATCCCCATGGCAAACGCGATGTCGTCGTTCGAGGCCCCTGCCGTCAACATCGTCAGCAGCTGCCGCTCCCGGGCAGTCGGTGGCGCCGGGGCCCGCCGCGCGCTCTCCATCACCGGCGCGGGGATCGCGCTCTCGCCCGCGGCCACGCGCCTGATGGTCCGCGCGATCGTCGCTGCGTCGCTCAGCTTGGACAGGTAGCCCGCAGCCCCTCCGGCGACCGCGGCGGCGTGGTGCGCCTGGAAGTCGTATGCGGTCAGCATGATGAACGGCTGGGTGCTGCCGAACCGGCGCAGGAGCTCGAAGCCGTCGTCCCGGCCCTCGAGCATCACGTCGCACAGGACGATCGCGAACGGCGCCCGTTCGAGCATCTCCTCGGCTTCGCGCAGGGTGTGCGCGATGCCGACGATCTCGAGGTCCGGCTCGGACCCCAGGAGCGCGGCGAGGCCATCTGCGATCGCGGGGTGATCCTCGACCAGCACGATCCGGATCATGTCGATGCCTTTCGTGGCCGCTGCCCGGCCCGTGTGCCACTCGCGGACGGCCGCCCCGCCGACGGCCGCCCCGGCGACGGCCGCCCCGGCGACGGCCGGCCCGCGGACGCCCGGCCCGCCGGTGCGCCGGACAGCATGATCGTGGCGACCGTCCCGCCGCCCGGCCGCGACTCGACCGTCAGCGCACCGGTGTGCTCGGTCAGGATCTCCTGCGCCAGGTACAGCCCGAGGCCCAGTCCCGGGACGTCGGTGGTCCCGCCGGCGAACGGGGCGAACAGCTGCGCCTGCACCGAGGGCGGGAGCCCCGGCCCGCCGTCGGTGATCGTGACCCTGGCACCGCCCGCGTCGGCCGTGACCGAGACGCTGACGCCGTCCGGCGAGGCGCCGTGCGTCAGTGCGTTGACCAGCAGATTGGTGAACGCCTGGCGGAGCCGGAGCTCGTCTCCCTGGACGATCACGCTGCGACGGCCGCGCTTGACCTTGATCGGCTGGTCGGGATGGAGCCCCTGCACCTCGCGCACGACATCGTCGATCAGCGCGTGCAGGTCGACCGACTCGTGGCGCACCACTGCCCGACCGTGCCGGATCAGCGACACGTCGAACAGTCGGGCGGCGAGATCCCCGAGGCGGCGCGTCTGCTCGATCGCGTCGTCGAGGTAGCCCTGGGTCTCGGTGTCGAGCACGCCCCTCGCGCCGCGCGCGACGAGCTGCATGTAGTTGTGCAGGGCGGCGAGCGGCGTCTGCAGCTCGTGGCTCGCGGTGTCGATGAACCGCTCCTGGAGATGGCGCAGGCTGCGGTCGGTGATGTCGCGGATCACGAGGACGCTGGCCCACTCGCCGCTCGCGCCGTGGCCCGACGCCTCGAACCAGCGACGCTCGCCGGTGGACGGGTCGGGCCGCGTGAACGACATGGCGAAGGTCTCGCCGCGGGCCGCGCGCGCCAGCGGCCAGTCGTCCTCGGGCAGCGTCTGGCCTACCGGGTCCTCGGGCACGAGCGGCGAGCTCGGGCCGAACAGCGTGTCGTACGCCCGGTTGGTCGCCACGGTGCCGCCGTCGCGGTCCACGACGACGACCGCCTCGCTCATCCCGTCGAGGATGAGCGACAGCCGCTCTAGTTCGAGCTCGCTCTGCTGGCGCTGCTCTGCCAGCGACACGGCAGCTTCGCCCAGCTCCGTGCTCCGCGCCTCGAGGTCGTCGTTGGTGGTGTTGAGCTCCTCGACGGTCGCCTGGAGCTCCTCGTTGAGCGTCTCGAGCTCCTCGTTCGTCGCCTGGAGCTCCTCGTTGAGCGTCTCCACCTCCTCGGTGGTCGCCTGGACCTCCTCGTTCGCGACCAGCAGCTCCTCGTTCGAGGTGCGCAGGACGGCGTTCGCGGTGGTCATCTCCTCGTTCGCCTGGAGCAGCTCGCGGTTGCTCCGCCCGACCCGGTCCAGCCGGTCTGACACCTGTGCCTGGTCCTCACGGCTGCGCTCGAGCGCCACCTCCAGCTCGCGGCGCTCGCGGACCATCTCCGACACGTCGATCGCCATGATGACGATGGCGGTGACGGGCTCCGAGGCCTCACGCCGGTGCGGCTGCATGATCAGCTGGACGTGCGTCCGCTCGCCGTCGTCGGACTGCATCGCGAGCGGCCGGGTGACGACCTGGGGCTCGCCCTGGGTCACGGCGTGCACCGCCGACCGAAGCTCCTCGGACGGCAGCTGGTGGACGAGGTGGACGAAGTCGCTCCCGATCGCCGGCCCGTGGATGCCCAGCAGCCGCCGCGCCGCCGCGTTGAGGAACGAGATGTCGTAGTCGGCGTCGATCACGACGATCCCGACCGGCATTCGCAGCAGCAGCTCGTCCAGCCGCTGCTCTCCGCCGGTCCGCTGCTCGCGCGGCCCGCGGAGCGCGTTCTGGACCGCCCACGCCGGCTCGCGCCGGTTGCCGGCCCGGGCCGCGGTCGGGAGGGGCGCCGCGTCGCGGATGCGGGCGGGCGGGATGAGGACGCGTTCGCCGGCGCGCCGGTACACCTTGAGCCGCGGCTGCTCGAGGACGAAGTGCTCGGCGTACGGGGTGGACGATTCGGCCTTGCCGAGGATGAGGTACCCGCGCTCACGGAGTGAGAACGCGAACAGCTGGAGCGCCCGCTTCTGCAGCTCGATCGTGAAGTAGATGAGCAC
The DNA here is from genome assembly GCA_035701885.1 of Candidatus Limnocylindrales bacterium. Classification (GTDB taxonomy): domain Bacteria; phylum Chloroflexota; class Limnocylindria; order Limnocylindrales; family CSP1-4; genus CAIXZV01. The sequence goes on along the minus strand of DASSRG010000205.1, from coordinate 6,713 downwards.
GTTGCGGCACAGCGCCAGGTCGATCCGGGGAAAGGGCGCCCGCTGGCCGAGGTCGTGCTGGCCGAACACCACGAGGCTGCGGATCTCCTTGGTCACCTCGTACTGGTCGCCCTCGCGGATGAACCACCGGTCGAGCAGGTCGGCTTCGACGGTCGTGAGGGCGCTGCCCGGGTACACGCCGCGCCGCGCGAAGGCGACCGCCTCCTCGTCCAGGTCCGTCGCGAAGATTCGCACGGTGAACGAGGACCGCTCGTCGCCCAGCGCGTCGGCGACGAGGATCGCCAGCGAGTACGCCTCCTCGCCCGTCGCGCAGCCCGCGGACCAGATCCGGAGCTCGTGGTCCCGACCGCGCGCCTCGTCGATGAGCTGCGGGATGAGCGTCTCGCGCAGGAACTCGAACAGGTCCGGGTCGCGGAAGAACTGGGTGACCTTGATCAGGAACGCGCTCGACAGACGCTGGTATTCCTCGGGATGCTTCTGGACGTACCGCACGTAATCGCGCAGGCGCGGGTTCGCGGTGGCGATCATCCGCCGCTGGAGGCGCCGCATCACCGTCGGGCGCTTGTACGCGCCGAAGTCGATGCCGGTCCGCTCCCGGACCCGCTCCAGGAACTGCGTGAGCAGCCGCTCGTCGTCTTCCGCCTGCATCGTGGGCGCGGCGACGAGCTCGGTCAGGAGCTCGCCCATTCGGTCCGCGTTGGCCACGAAGTCCACGAGGGTGGGCGGGAGCGCGCGCGGCATGGCCGGCTGGGCGGCAGTCTCCGGGTTCTGGATGACGACAGTCCCGCCTCGAGCCTTGACCTCGCCCGCGCCCACGACGCCGTCGCTGCCCATGCCTGACAGCACGACGGCGATCAGCCGCTCCCCGTAGACGTCGGCTGCGCTCGCGAGCAGGCGATCGATCGATGGGGAAGGCCGGCCGCCCCTGGCCTCGCGTGCCTCCACGACGTGGTCGGTGATCACGATGTGGTGATCCGCGGGCACGAGGTAGACGTGCCCGGGACGGAGCTTCTCGACGGGGTCGACGGTCATCACCGTCAGCGGAGTCCGTGCGGCGAGGATCTCGGCCAGGTGGCTCGCGCGCGAGGGTTGGGTGTGCTGCGCGACGACGATCGGCGCCTCGAACGACGCCGGGATGGGGCCGAGCAGCTCGGTCAGGGCATCGATGCCGCCTGCGGAGGCGCCGACGACCACGAGCGCGGGGAACTCCGAGGGCTGTTCCTCCGCCACGTGCCGCTCTCCTCCGTCGCGCGTGTGCAACCGCAGCCGCGGTCCGACACGGTCGCGGGGACCTTCCCGGGACGCATTGTAGACCCGTGATGACCCCCCCTCGGCCGCCGCCCATCGTCGTGATCGGCGGCTCTGCCGGCGCGCTCCGTCCCTTGCAGCGCATCCTCAGCGAGCTGCCGGCGAACCTCCCGGCGATGGTCTGCGTCGTCATCCACATGCCCGACGACTCCCCGTCGGCGCTCGCACGCCTGCTGGCGCGGGCGGGGCCGCTCGACGCCGAGTTCGCCGACGACCACCTGCCCCTCCGCCCGGGACGCGTGGCCGTCGCGCCGCCGGGCAACCACCTCCTCGTCCACGACGGCACCCTCGCGCTGTCCCAGGGGGCTCGTGAGAACGGGGTGCGGCCGGCGATCGACCCCCTGTTCCGGTCGGCCGCGCGAGCAGCGGGACCCGACGTGGTGTCCGTGCTCCTCTCCGGCACGCTCGACGACGGTGCGGCCGGAACGGCGATCGTGCGCGCCGGCGGCGGCGTCACGATCGTGCAGGACCCCGCCGAAGCCGACTTCCCGGACATGCCACGGAACGCGATCCACACGGGCGAGGTTGCTGCGGTTCTGCCGGTCGCGGCGATCGCACCCGCGATCCGGGCGGCGGTCGAGACGATGGCGCACCGGCCGGCCGGTGACGGTGGGAACAACCACAACGACGGTGGGCAGGCGGACAATCCCGGGCCGGAGGCGGCCACCGCGGCGGACACGCCCGCGGGCGACCCGCACGGCGACCCGGTCGACCGCGGCTCCCACGGCGGCAGCGGTCGAGGACGTCGACCGGCGGCGGACCGCCTGACGCGTGCGGAGGACACGAAGAAGCCCCCGTCGGTGACGGGGGCTTCGGTGTGCCGGCCGGAACCTCGCTAGGCGGCGAACTCGCGCAACTTCCGGCTGCGGCTCGGGTGGCGGAGCTTGCGCAGCGCCTGGACCTCGATCTGCCGGATCCGCTCGCGAGTGAGGCCGAACTCGCGGCCGACCTCCTCGAGCGTCCGGGCATGCCCGTCGTCGAGGCCGAAGCGGAGGCGCAGGACTCGCTGCTCGCGGCCGTCGAGCGAGGCGAGCACATGCTCGATCTGCTCCCGGCGCATGCGATCCGCCACGACGTCGAGCGGCGAGACCGCGTCCTCGTCCGGGATCAGCTCGCCCAGCTCGGCATCGCCCTCGTCCCCGACCGGGGACTGGAGCGAGACGGGCTCGCGGCCGAGCTTGCGGATCTCCTCGACACGCTGCGGCGTCATCGCCGGCGTCTCGTCCGGCAGCGCCGCCGCGATCTCGGCATTGGTGGGCTCGCGGCCGAGCTGGGTGCTCAGCTCGCGGACCACGCGGGCCACGCGACCCATCGTCTCGACCATGTGGACCGGGATCCGGATCGTCCGGCTCTGGTCGGCGAGGCCACGCTGGATCGCCTGGCGGATCCACCAGGTCGCGTAGGTCGAGAACTTGAACCCGCGCTCGTACTCGAACTTGTCGACGGCGCGGATCAGGCCCGCGTTGCCCTCCTGGACGAGGTCCAGCAGGCCCATGCCGGCCTGGTTGATGTACTTCCTCGCGATCGACACCACGAGACGCAGGTTGGCGCTCGTGAGGTGGTCACGCGACTGCTTGGCCAGGTGCTTGAGCTCCGGGACCATGCGGTCGACGAAGTCGGCGTCCTTGCCCGAGTCCAGCCAGCGCCGGATCGCCGGGTAGGCGATCTCGTCGCGCGCCCACTCGCGCAGGTCGCGCAGCGCCGCGTTGCCGCGGATCTCGGCGTTCGGCCGGCCGAGCTCGCCCTCGATCCAGTCCAGGAGATCGATGAACGAGTCCGCGTCGAGCCGCTCGTTGTAGACCGAGCGAAGATCCTGGGCGCGCGTCAGGCGCTCCTTCAGGGCGTCGGAAACGCCTTCGGTCTTGGCCTTCTTGAGCGCGTCCGCCAGCCCGAGGGCCGGGGCGGTCATGTACAGGTCGAGGGCGTCCTCCGACCGCAGGGCCGCATCGACGATGCGATGCGCGTCCTCGGCGAAGGGCAGCACGTAGCGGCGGTCCTTGGCGCGAGCGGTGGGCTCGGTGCCGTGGAGTGTCCACTCGTGGATGCTCAGGATGGCCTTCCAGGGCTCGGCATCGGCCTGCGCGCCGAGCTCCATGCCCTTGGCGAGGATGACCTCCTCCTCCGCGGTGAGCAGCGGCACGCGACCGATCTCGCGCAGGTACAGGCGGACGGAATCGTCCGTGTCGAGGACCTCGGGCTGCGGCTCAGGCTCCGCATCCTCGTCCTTGGCGGGCGCCGCGGGGGCGGCGGGCGCCGGGGCCGCGGCCGGCTCCTCGACGATGAGGGCCGCCTCGGCCTCAAGCTCGGCGGCCTCGGGGTCCAGCTCGATCGACGCAGCGGCGAGCTCGGCCTCGGTATCGGTGGCAGGGGTTGTGGATTCGTACGAAATCACGACGCTCCAATCGACGGCACCGCATCCAGCCACGCGGCACCGTGGGATGATCTGGCGATCCGGGCTCGGGCCGGACCCGTGTCCCAGGCCACGCCGCCTGACACACGTAGTGGCGTGTCAAGCCGACACGCCATTGGCCTACTATTCTAGGCCATTGAACCCCCTCTTGACAACCCCCTTTGTCAATACCCGGCGGGGGTATTGGCTACACGCGCGTGTCAATCCCATTCGGTTCGCGAGGCCGCGGAACGAGCCGACGAATTTCGAGCCAACCGCGGCCACCTGCCTGGCGCCATACAGGCATGCGACCCGCCACCTGGACCTCGCGACCCGGCGAGGCACCGATCGCCTTCGCGTCGACACCGGCCGTGGCCACCGAGCCGGTCGAGCCGCAGATCGAGGAGCTGTCGCGTGTGGCGCCGGCGACCTCTCCGCTCACCGGGCGGATCGGGCTCGCGGCGATCCTCGTGGCTGCCGGGGTGGCCGGCGGGATGCTGATCGTCGGGCCGTCCGCATCGAACCCCGGGCGCCAGGTGCCCTTCACCACCGAGCGACCGGCACGAACGGCCGCCGGCGACCCATCTCTGGACGCTCCGACCCCCGCGCCGACCGAGCCCACCGTCTCCCTGGGTGACGACCTGGCGGTGTCCGGCGGCGCGGTGACGGTCGAGGTCCGGAGCCCGAGACCGCTGGGACGCGTCCGGGTCGGGCTCGTGGTCCGCGGACGTGAGGTCGCGACAACGGAAGCCGACGTCCCCGACGCCGGGGCGTTCCCGGTTCAGCTGACGCTGCCCGGGGTCGCGTTCCGGGCGGATGCCCTGGTCCGCCTGACGTGGCTCGCCGGGATGGACGAGCCGCGCCTCCTGGCCGAGACGCCCCTCACGGTGCTGCCCGCGAGCGGCGTGGAGCTGCTCGCGATCGAGGAGACATCCGCCGGGTCGCTCGACATCGAGGGGATCGCACCCGCGCGCGTCGAGCAGGTCTCGGTCACGCTCGTGGACGACGACGGGCAGCAGCTCGCGACCGCGGAGGCGAGCGTGCAGTCGCGCCGAACGTGGGGCGGAGCGTTTCCGGCGCTCGGCCGGTTCGTGGCCTCACTCACACCGGGTGACGCGCCCGAGGGAACGGTGCGCGTGATCCTGTCGTGGACCGACCCCTGGACCAACGCCGAGGCGAGCCGGACCGCGATCCTCGTGGCCGAGGACGGCTGATGGACCTCGGTGCGATCCGGCCACGGGCGGTTGCGCGACGGACCACCATGTCCGCCATGGCCACCGAGGAGCTTCGCGACGCCGGCACCCCGGTGCCGCCGCTCACGGCGCGCCTCGTGGAGGAGGCGAGGCACGGGGACGCCGACGCGTTCGATGCGCTCATCGGCCCCCGCCTCCCGCGCCTGCTTCGGCTCGCCGCGTCGATCCTGGGCAGCGAGGCCGACGCCGCCGATGTCGTGCAGGACGCCTGCCTCGACGCCTGGCGCCGTCTGCCGTCGCTTCGCGACCCGGATCGCCTGGACTCGTGGCTGGCGCAGATGGTCGTGAACGACGCGCGCGACGCGCTTCGCCGTCGTCGCCGCGCGCAGGTGCGCGAGATCGACGCCGACGTGATGGAGGTGGAGCACGAGGTGGGGACGCGCCGACCCCTCGCCGACGCGGTCACCGGCGCCATCGCGATCCGCCGCGCCTTCGCGCGACTGCAGCCCGACGACCGCGCGATCCTCGCCCTCCACCATGTCGACCAGCGCCCCGTTGCCGAGATCGCAACCGTGCTGGGCATCCCCGAAGGCACCGCCAAGTGGCGGCTCCACCGCGCCCGCCAGGCGCTGGAGCGTGCCCTGGAGCGCGAACGATGACCGACCGCATGAACCTCACCGACGACGCGATCCGCGCCGCGATCGCCGTGGAGCCCGGAACGCTCGTCGTGGACGATGTCCGGGAGCGGCTGCGGGTGGCGGTCCCACGGACCCCGCAGCGGCGCGGCGCATGGGTCCTGCTGTCCGCCCTGCCCTCGGCGTCTCCCGCGGTCCGCCGGACGATGACCCTCGGCGTCGCGGCCGCCCTCCTCGTCGTCGCGCTCGCGCTCGTGACGCTCATCGCCGCGGCACTCCGCACTCACCCGCTACCGGCGCCGGGCGGGATTCTCGTCGGGCCGGCCGGCGGTGGCGTCGTCCTCGTCCACCCGGACGGTACGACCAGCACGCCGTTCCCGAGCCTGACAGGCCCCGCCGTCGCGTTCGCCTGGTCGCCCGAGGGCGCGCGCGTCGCGTTGCTCTCCGCGCCGCGCCCCGGCGCATCGTGGTCGCTCGTGATCCTCGACCTGGCGACGGGGACCGTCCTGCATGAGGTCGGGATCGACCGGCTCGGCCGTACCGCGCTCGAGCCGCTGGGCACGCCGATCCAATGGTCGGCGGACGGGAAGGTGGTCCTCGTGAGCGCAACCCTCGACGGACAGGGCGCGGGACTCCTCATCGAGCCCGCGTCAGGGCGCGTAACGCCGCTGGGCGAACCGGGCGAGGCCGTGGTCGGCGCGACCTGGTCACCCGACCGCCGGCGGATGGCGTGGGTCGCACGGCCGGCATTCGGCGGTGACGACGATGCGCGCCTGATCGTCGCGGGCCCGGCCGGTGAAGGCGCCGTGGAGGTGCTCGTCGATGTGCCGGAACCGTTGGCGCTCGAACGCGCGCGCTGGAGCGTCGACGGTCGAACACTGCTCGTGAGCGCGAACGCGGATCGACACGGGCTGCTGTTCCGGGTCGATCCCGCGACGGCCGGATGGACGGAGATCTCGGACCGCTCGTCGACCGCCGCCGAGGCTCCGGACGGCCGGTCGATCGCCGTCCACGTGCCGACATCCGAGGCGGGCGCCGGTGACCTGTGGATCGTGCCAGCCGACGGCGGCAACGCCCGGCGCATCGCGACGGACGTGTGTCCGCGCGTGGCGTGGGCGCCGGACGCGTCGGAGCTGCTCTACGACGCCGGCTCGTGCACCGGCGACGGGACGACGAGCATCCGCGCCG
>DASSRG010000204.1:0-3426 GCA_035701885.1 Candidatus Limnocylindrales bacterium | reverse complement strand
GACCGTGATGTCCTTGCCGTTGTTGGCGGGGGTGACGTCGGTCGTGCCGGCCGAGCTCGTGCGCTCGTGGAGCTCGGTCGTGGTGCCGGTGCAGGTCGAGATCGAGACGTTGCCGAAGATGAAGTCCTTCAGCTCGGCGGTGAACGAGGACGACGAGCGCGAGTGCGCCCAGACGTTCCTGAACGTCTCGCACGCGCCTGGCTCGACGAGCCCGGACGCGTTGAGGTCGACGGCGATCTCGCTGAACGTGGAGGGCTGGGTCGCGGCGGTGTCGTTGATCGAGCCCGCGGCCTTGTTGGGGTTGTCGGAGAGCTTCGCGCTGCCGTTGGGCAGGATGCCCCAGCAGGGTGCCGCCTTGGCGTTGAAGCAGGTGCTGCCCTGCGGGCTCGGGGTCTTGCCGGCGCCGGTCGAGAAGTCGATCCAGACGTAGGCGCAGATCGCCGGCGTGGGGACGTCGCAGGACGACTGGTTGCCGCCCCAGTCGGTCATGAACGTGAGGTCGCCCGGGCTGCGCCACATGTTGCAGGCGCCGGTCGTGGTCCCGGTGCAGATCGGCGCGGCGGGCTTGTACGCCTCGAGCAGCTGGTTGACCTCGACGTTGTAGTTCGCGTTGGACGACGTGACGCCGCCCGCCTGGAGGCGCTTGATGCCCGAGTACAGGTAGTCGTGGCCGTCGGACCCCTTCTCGAGGCCGATGCCGTGGTACTGGAGGTCGGTCTTGGACGCGCCGATGCCGAACACCTGGGTGACGCAGGCGCCGGCGCCGCTCAGGCCCTTGGCGAGGAAGCAGTCGGACTTGTCGCCCTGGCCCCAGGCGTTGTCGGTCGCGGAGCCGGACACGGTGTCCGAGACCCACTGGACGGTGACCTGCTTCGGGCCGCCGGTCTCGATACACGTCTTGGACACCGGGGCGCCCGCGGTCGTCGGGCTGTTGAGGTTGGGCGTCGGCGACGGGTCGCAGCTGGGCGTGAAGTCGATCGGGTTGAAGGGGTCGACGTTGCCTGTCGCGGGACCGGGCGGGAAGGCCAGGGCGGGCCCGGCCAGGACGACCATCGCGACCAGCAGGGTCGCCAGCGAGTAGAGGAGCCGCGGTGGGCGGCGGAAGATGCGTGTGCGCTCGTTCAACACTCTCTCCCCTTGGGGTCTTGCTCGAGTTCGGAGTCGGCGCGCGATCCGCGGCATCCCCTCACACCGCTGGAACCGTGCCTGCTTCCGCTGGACGCTGGGCACCCGCGGGTGCCCCTCTGTGGACCGCTTGTCGACATCGGCGACCGGGCACGGCGTGTCTTGCCGGCCGCGTCGCGCAGCAGCTGGTGACGCTGGGTCTCCCCTCCCTCTCGCCCGCGATCGGGCACACCCTCGACGTTCGTCCTTCCCTCCGGCGGCGCCCTCCTAGCGTTGCCGGCCGGGACTCACGTATCCAGCTCCCTGGTGCGTGACGGCGTCACACGCTGGGAACGTGGTGGATCGTGGGGAGGTGCGACGCGGAGCCGGTATGCGGCTCCTCGTTCCCGGTACACGACGACTGACGTTGTCGCCGGATGCGTCCGCGATCGCCCGTGAGCCCGTGACAGGTTTGGGCTCGTCCGTCGAAGGCGCGGGGGTCCCGAGGGACCGGGAACATGCGTCCTCACCTCCAGGCGTGAGGCCGCGTACGCCGAGGCGCTGGGGTCGTCAGGGCACGCGCGACCGGGGTCATCCCACCCCCGAGGACCCGGCGTTACCCCGCCGTCGGGTCCGTGGATCGCGGAGTGTGGTCCTCCACCGCGAATAGGTCAATAGCCTTAATCGAGCGTTGCGTTGAATCGCTCGTGTCGGCGAAATGACAGCGCCGGGCCCGATCCGGGTCGGTGCACCGGAGCACGGGCAAATCAGCCGCCGGGCGAGGGCTCCGGGGACTTCGGGCCGGCCCAGGGCGGCGGACCGTTGCCGCGCTGGCCCTTGGCCGCATCGCGCTGCGCGGCCTTGTCGACCTTCCACTGCGCCCAACCTGGGTGGCGCTCGCCGACGACCTTCCAGCCGCCGGCCCACGGGGGCTTGCCCGGCTCGCGCAGCGTCTTCCCGTCGGCCACCCTGACGTCGACGGACGTCGAGCCCTGCGCCTGGTCGCCCTCTATCGTGACGCTCTTCCCGACCAGGCCCTTGAGCGGGTGATCGTCGCCCCAGAACCACGGCGGGCCGACCTCGAGGTCGTAGACCGTGCCGTTCACCGTCAGCGTGTAGACGGCGTCCCCGTCCTCGTCCGTTCGAGTGCCGACGGTTCCGGTCAGGGAAACCGGCGCCTCCGGCACCTTCTCGGCCTTCGGGCCCTTGTCGGCCTTGGGGCCCTTGTCGGCCTTGGGTCCCTTGCCGGGCTTCTCCGAGGCCTTCGCGGCCGGGGACGGATCCGTGGACCCGCTCGCGGCCGGCGCGACGGCCGCGCCATGCGGCGCGGGTGCGCCCTGGCCGAGCACCGGCAGCGCAACGACGGCGACAGCGACGGCGCCGGCGACGACCGAGGCGGCGAGCAGGCGGGAGCGTCGAGCGGACGAGGTCACCGGCGCATGGTGCGACGAGCGACCTTGCAATCGCAATACCCGCGGTGCACGAGCGCACCGGACTCTACGGCGTGTAGGTCACCGCCACGAGGATCGCGTCGAGCCGGAAGTCCTTGTTCGGCTGGGAGGTGACGTCCGTCACGCGGACCCGGAACGAGGAGCTCGCGAGGTTGGCTGCCGACCAGCTCCGGCCCCATGTGTCGCCCGAGCCGCCGAACGTGTACAGGCTGAGCGCCGCCCCCGTCATCGTGGCCTGCTTCGCGGCGGTCCACGTCGAGCCGCCGTCCCACGACAGCTCGACGCACAGGATCGACGTCCCGCCGTTGTTGTTGAGCCCGGCGTCGGCCTGGACGGTGATGCCGTTGATCATGGCGCCGGACGCGAGCCCGAACGCGTACCCCCAGAACCGGTGCCGGTCCTTGCCCGCGTCGCCGCACGAGGTCGAGCTGGACGTGCCCGTGCTCGCATCGACGGCCAGGCTCCCGTCGTCGGCGCAGGCGTTCCCCGCGTTGGTCTCGTACCCGTTGCCGTCCCCGCCGGTGTCCGGCGCGTTGCTCGAGCAGCCCTTGAGGCCCGTCGAGGTGGGTCCGAGTGACACGGACGCCTCGTTGGAGGTGACGCTGCGCCAGCTCTGGTACGTCGACCGCAGCACGTAGAACCAGGTCCCGTTGCCCGGCGCGTCGGTCGTCGTGGACGCGGTCCGCGGAGTCACGGATGCGACCGTGTTGTAGCCGGAGCCCGACGTCGAGCTGCGCAGGACGTCGTACCCGGAGACGATCGTGGAGGTGGACGGCGTCCAGCCGAGGGTCACCGTGGTGCCACCGATGCTCGCGGTGAGGGCGGTCGGCGGCGCGATCGATCCGGTCGAGAACGAGCCGCTCGTGACCGG
>DASSRG010000203.1:0-14630 GCA_035701885.1 Candidatus Limnocylindrales bacterium | reverse complement strand
ACCCCCAAGGAGAGACCCCGCACATGGGCAAGATCATCGGCATCGACCTCGGGACGACGAACTCCGTCGTCGCGGTGATGGAGGGCGGCGAGCCCACCGTCATCCCGAGCTCGGAAGGCAACCGCACCGTCCCCTCGGTCGTCGGCTTCAGCAAGACCGGCGAGCGGGTGGTGGGCCAGCTGGCCAAGCGCCAGGCGGTGACCAACCCCACCAACACCGTCTATTCGATCAAGCGCTTCATGGGCCGCCGATGGGACGACCCGGAGGTTCAGCGCTCGAAGGGCCTGGTCCCGTACACCGTCGAGAAGGACGCCAAGTCCGACGGCATCAAGGTGACCGCCGACGGCAAGAGCTACACCCCGCCGGAGATCTCGGCGATGGTGCTCCAGAAGCTCAAGGCCGACGCCGAGGCGTACCTCGGCGAGAAGGTGACCGAGGCGGTCATCACCGTCCCGGCCTACTTCGACGACACCCAGCGCCAGGCGACCAAGGACGCCGGGCGGATCGCCGGCCTCGACGTCAAGCGGATCATCAACGAGCCCACGGCGTCGGCGCTCGCATACGGCCTGGACAAGAAGTCGGACGAGAAGATCGCGGTCTACGACCTGGGCGGCGGCACGTTCGACATCTCGATCCTGGAGCTGGGCGAGGGCGTGTTCGAGGTCAAGGCGACCAACGGCGACACGCACCTCGGCGGCGACGACTTCGACCAGCGGGTCATCGACTGGCTGCTGGCCGAGTTCAAGAAGGACCAGGGCATCGACCTGTCGAAGGACCAGCAGGCCCTCCAGCGCCTCAAGGAGGCCGCCGAGAAGGCGAAGATCGAGCTGTCCTCGACCGCGACGACCGAGATCAACCTGCCGTACATCACGGCCGACGCCTCCGGGCCGAAGCACCTCGTGATCAACCTCTCCCGGGCGAAGCTCGAGGACCTCGTCTCCGACCTCGTCGACAAGACGCGTCAACCGGTGACGGCGGCGCTCAAGGACGCGGGCCTGAAGCCGAGCGACATCGACGAGGTGATCCTCGTCGGCGGCATGACCCGGATGCCCGCGGTCCAGGAGGCCGTCAAGGCGATGTTCGGCGGGAAGGAGCCCCACAAGGGCGTCAACCCCGACGAGGTCGTCGCGATCGGTGCCGCGATCCAGGCCGGCGTGCTCGGCGGCGAGGTGAAGGACGTCCTCCTCCTCGACGTCACGCCGCTGTCCCTCGGCATCGAGACGCTGGGCGGGGTCATGACCCGGCTGATCGACCGCAACACGACCATCCCCACCTCGAAGTCGCAGGTGTTCTCGACCGCCTCGGACAACCAGTCCCAGGTCGAGATCCACGTCCTCCAGGGCGAGCGCGACTTCGCGAACGACAACAAGCCGCTCGGCCGGTTCATCCTCGACGGGATCCCGCCGGCCCCGCGCGGCATCCCGCAGATCGAGGTGACGTTCGACATCGACGCGAACGGCATCCTCGACGTCAAGGCCAAGGACCGCGCGACGGGCAAGGAGCAGCAGGTCCGGATCACGGCGTCGTCGATGCTGTCGAAGGACGACGTCGACAAGATGGTCCGCGACGCCGAGTCCCACGCGGACGAGGACAAGAAGCGGCGCGAGGAGGTCGAGCTTCGCAACCAGGCGGAGCAGCTGACCTACCAGGCCGAGCGGACGCTCAAGGACCTCGGCGACAAGGTGTCGGCCGAGGACCGGGCCGCGGTCGAGTCCCAGGTGTCGTCGCTCCGCGACGCGCTGAAGGGCTCGGACGCCGAGCCGATCGAGTCCGGCATGACCACGCTGGTCGAGACGCTGTCCCGCGTGTCGACCGCCGCCTACCAGGCCTCCGCTGCCGACGGTTCCGCCGGCGACGGCGCGTCACCCGATGGCGAGGCCGAAGGCGCGGGCGCCGAGGACGCCGCCGCCGAGCCCGAGGGCGAGGAGACGGTCGAGGGCGAGTTCAAGGAGGTCTAGGCCTCCGTTCCCTGTCGATCACACGGCCCGCCGGCATCGCGCCGGCGGGCCGTTTCGATGCGCGGTCGCGCGTGACTGCCTACGGAGCGAGCGGCGCGAGGCGCTGCCAGTTCGTGCGCTCGTTGACCGTGACGTGAAGGGTGGTGGGCTCGCCGGTCGCGACATCGATCAGGATCGGCTCGTTGAGGCGGGACGCGATGTCGGGACGAGTCGGGATCGCGATGAGCGACCTTCCGTCCGGCGACCAGTCGAAGTCGGCGCCCTGGGCGCCGAGCGATGGGCCGGTGTCGACGACGGGGCTGCCGCCGTCGCCTGCGGGCACTTGGGCGATCCCGATGGGGTGTGGCTGCCAGTCGCCTTCGGGATGGTCGGGGTCGATCGGGGTCCATTGGTTGAACGCGATGAACCGGCTGTCGGGTGACCAGGTGAAGCGGGCCTCCTCACCCAGTCCTGCCGCATTCGTGAGCCGCCGGAGCCCTGTGCCGTCCGCGTTGACGACGTAGATCCGCCAATCGGCGTCCGAAACGAAGGCGAGCATCGTCCCGTCCGGGGAGTACCGGACATCCCACATGCCGCCGGGTTCGCCCGCAGGCCGGCGGAAGAGCTCGGTCGGTGCGCCGCCGTCGACGCCGATCGTCCACATCGCGACGTCGGGGATCGACCTGGGCTGGTAGGGGATGCGCCCGTTCGGCCCGAGCCGGCCGGTGGGGACGGCATCATCCGTCAGGACGACGGGTTCCGCGGACCCACTCGCGTCGACGCGGATGATCTGCGGCTCCAGATACACGATCAACGACCGGCTGTCGCCGGTCCATTCGAAGTCGAACTCGTGCTGCCCGTCCATGTCGGGGAATGGCGATCCTCTGACGGGCCTGACCCCGGTGCCATCGGCGTTGGCCACCATCAGCTCGTATGGCGTCGTGGTCCCCGTAGCGCGCAGGAACGCGAGCCGCGTCCCGTCCCTCGAGAAGACCGGCCTCGAGTCGATCTCCGGTCCGGACACGACGAGCGTGCTCGTCCCGCGATCGATGTCGGTCACGCCGATGTCGCCGTAGATCGCGTACGCGACCAGGCCGTTGCGTGCGACGCCGAACGGCGCCGGGACGTTCGTCTGCCGCGAGCCGGCGACGAGCGCGGCGGCGAGGAGGAGTGCGACGAGCAGGATCGCGACGCCGATGGCCTGCCACGAGACCCGAGGGACGCGGACTCGGGGCCCCGCGATGTCGAGGACCGGGAGCCAGCGGCCGGGGAAGGTCCACGCAGCGCGCTGTCCGTGCTGGACAGCGGTCGCGACGGCCTCGTGTTCGTATTCGGGGGCGCGACCCAGGTAGAGCTCCTCGAGGATGTCGGTGAGCTGACCGTCGAGGCGGGTGTCGGTGGTCATGCGACCTGCCCTCCCGTGACGGTCGCGCGGGCCGCGTCGGTTTCTGCGACCACCGGCCGCATGACGGCGACGGCGTGGTGGAGCCGCGACTTGGCGGTACCGAGCGGGATGCCAAGCGACGCCGCCACCTGCGGCATCGGCATGCCGAGCAGGTAGTGCAGGGCGACCACGGCACGGTGACCGGGGTCGAGCGCCGCGAGCGCGGCGTCCACGAGCTCCCGGTCGGCGAGCGCCGACGCGGGATCCGGGTGCGCCGGCCCGTCGAGCGTGTTGAGCTCCACCTCCATTGGCCGCCGCCGTCGGCGACGGGCGAGGTCGAGGCAGGCGTGGACGGTCAGGCGATGGAGCCACGCGTCGAACTTCTCGGGATCGCGAAGCCCCGGGAGGTCCCGCCAGGCCCGGATGAGCGCCTCCTGCACCGCGTCCCGCGCGAGCTCCGCGTCCCGGAGGACAAGGCGAGCCGCAGCGTCCAGCCGCGCGAGCCCCGGGTGCACCAGCCGGGCAAAGGCGTCGGGATCGCCCCCCTGTGCCGCCGCGACGAGGTCTCGCTGGTCCACGGTCGCCTCGGTGATCGGCCACCGCCCTGGTGGCTCGCCAGCGTATGGCGTCCGTCCAGCCCGAATCGTTCAGTGTTTCGCTTGCCTCCGCCCCCGTCTTCGCGGTTCAGTCGCCCGACGGGTGGAATCGCACGACATGGTCCGGCCTACCCACGGGGCGACTGCCCCGGAACGGAATGGGCCGATCGGTGCCGAATCCGGTGCGTTCGACCCACCGAGCGACTGAGCCGGACAAACAGGATCCCCGCGACGGGCCCCGCCGGCGAAGTCGCCCAGCGACGAAGGGCAACCGTCCGCAGCGGCAGCGCCGCATCAAACGTGCGCCCATGCCGCCCCACTCGGTCCCGGGCGGTGGACGTGTCGGCGACCACGAGCCAGCGCGAGACGGAGCGCACCCGCCAGCCGCGCTTCCGGGCGATGTCCGCCGCGAGCCGATGCTTCCGGTCGAGGCCGGCGAGCGTGGCCTGCACGTCCGGGATGACGCTCTTGACCTCTATCACGAGCAGCGCGCCGGACGGTGGATGGAACCCGAGGATGTCGATCGAGCCGCGCTCGCCGTAGACGCTGAACGTCACCTCGGGCGCGACCTCCCAGCCGAGCCGCGCCAGCATCGCCGACACGTGCTCCACGAGTGCGGCGTGATCCGCATCCAGCAGCCGGTCGAGGTTCTCGCCATCGGCTACCAGCTGGAGGCGCAGGCGGGCACCCACCGCGATCGCCACTCGCTCCAGCGTCTCCACGGGCAGGCGGTAGCCGCCGCCGCGCTCGAGCCGCGACACGACGGACTGCGAGAGGCCCGTCCGATGGGCGAGGTCCTCCTGGGTCCATCCTCGCCGTCGCCGGAGCATCCGCACCAGCAGCCCGAACCGCACCCGATCCATCGCGCGACGATGAGCAACGCCCCTTATCCGGCGCTTGCGCGCGGATAGACTCGCGGCGTGGAGCGCGGACCGGATCGACCGTCGCTGATCGCGCCGGAGCGCGTCGTGGAGCCGCGCTCGTTCATCGTGGACGTGCGGCGGGCGGTGCGCCGCCGGCCGCGCCGCCCTGCGGGCGTCCTGGCCCTCGGCTTCCTCGTCCTTATCGCGATCGGGACCGTCGTCCTCGCCCTGCCGATCTCGTCCGCGCGCGGCGAGTGGACCGACCCGCTGACCGCGCTGTTCACCGCCACGTCCGCCGTGTGCGTCACCGGCCTGGTCGTCGTTGACACGGGCACCCACTGGAGCGGCTTCGGGCACGTGGCCCTGCTCACGCTGTTCCAGCTCGGCGGGTTCGGCTTCATGACCGGGTCGACGCTGCTGCTCCTGCTCGTCGTCGGCCGGCGGACCGCCCTGAGCGACCGGATCGTGGCGCAGGAATCGGCGGGCGCGCAGGACCTCGGCTCGGTGCGCACCGTGGTGCGACGGGTCGTCGTGTTCACGCTGGTCGCGGAGAGCCTCGGTGCGCTGGCCCTGACGCTCGCGTTCGCGCTGCGGTACCAGGACCTCGCGAAGGGCGCCTGGTACGGCGTGTTCCACGCGGTCTCCGCATTCAACAACGCGGGCTTCGACCTGATGGGCGATTTCACGAGCCTCAAGAGCTTCGCCAGCGACCCGCTCGTCCTCGTGCCCATCGGCATCCTGATCGTGCTGGGCGGCCTGGGCGTGGCGATCGTCGGCGACCTCCTCGCGAAGCGCCGATGGGTCCGGCTCGCGCTGGAGACGAAGCTCGTCGTCGTCATGACCATCACGCTGCTCATCGGCGGGATGCTCGCGCTGCTCGTGTTCGAGTGGTCCAACCCGGCGACGCTCGGGGCGCTGCCGCCGTACCAGCGGCCGCTCAACGCGCTGTTCGAATCGGTCGGGCTGCGGTCGGCGGGCATGACCACGATCAACATGGGCGGCCTCACGGGTTCGAGCATGCTCGTGGCGATCGCGCTGATGTTCATCGGGACCGCGTCCGGCTCGACCGGCGGCGGCATCAAGCTCACGACGTTCTCGATCCTGCTCGCGTCGATCGTGTCGACCGTCCTCGGCCGGCCGCACACCGAGGCGTTCGGACGCCGCGTCTCCGAGGTCATCGTCTACCGGGCGCTCACGGTCGCCCTGCTGTCGGTCGCCTTCGTGTTCGGGTCGACGCTGCTGCTCGAGATCACGACCGGAGCGGACGACGTGCTGCCGATGGCCTTCGAGACGGTCTCCGCGTTCGGCACCGTCGGCGACTCCACCGGCATCACGCCGACCCTCCCCGCGACATCCAGGATGCTGCTCGTCGTGCTGATGTACGTCGGCCGGCTGGGCCCGCTCACCTTCGCCCTCGCCCTCTCCGCCCGATCGCGGCCGGTCTCGGTCCGGCCCGCGCTCGAGTCGATCCGCATCGGCTAGCGCAAGGAGCTCGAATGAAGACGTCCGTCCTCGTCATCGGCCTCGGGCGGTTCGGCGCCTCCGCCGCCCGCGAGCTGATGGCCCTGGGCCACGAGGTGCTGGCTGTCGACCGCAACGAGGTCATCGTCAACGAGATGGCGCCCGAGGTGACCCACGCGGTCCAGCTCGATGCGGCCGACGACGCGGCCCTGCGCGCGATCGGCGCCGGGGACTTCGAGCACGCGATCGTCGGCATCTCGTCCAATGTGGAGGCGAGCGTGTTCGCGACGATGGCGCTCAAGACGCTCGGCGTCGCGAACGTGACCGCGAAGGCGGGCTCGGAGCTCCACGGCGCCATCCTTGAGCGCGTAGGTGCGGACCGGGTGGTGTTCGCGGAGGCCGAGATGGGGGAGCGGGTCGCCCACTCGTTCGCGCTGCCGGACGTCGTGGACTACCTGGACGTCGCGCCCCGGTTCGGCATCGTCAAGGTGCGGCCGCCGGATCGGTGGGCGGGCCACCGCCTGGACGAGGTCGGCGCCGAGCTGACTCCCGTCGCGCTTCGGCGAGGCGACGAGGTGACCGTGAACCCCGCCCGCGACACCACCCTGGAGGCGGGCGACGAGGTGATCCTGATCGGCAAGGACGACGTGCTGGAGCGACTGCAGACGGAACGCGGCCGCTAGCCCTTCGCCCTTGGCCTGCCGTCGACCATCTCCTTCGGCGGCACGAGCCGCCCGATGACGGCGAAGGCGATCAGCAGGATCGCGGTGGTGCCGGCGCCAAGGATGTAGAGCCCGAAGCCGAACGCCATCCCGACGGCGGCGACCGACCAGATCCCGGCCGCCGTCGTGAGCCCCTCCACCTTGTCCTGGACCTGGATGATCGTGCCGGCGCCCAGGAAGCCGATCCCTGTGACGATCTGGGCGACGAGTCGCGATTCGGCATCGGCCGCGCCATCGAAGGCGTGGACGCCGACGAGCGTGAACAGGCAGGCGCCCATCGCGACGACCGCGAACGTGCGGATTCCGGCGGGCTTGTCCTCGAGCTCGCGCTCAAGTCCGAGGATGCCGCCGGCGACCCCCGCGAGCACGATGTTGAGCAGCGACTGGAGCTGGCCCTCGACGTCCATCGTCGCGGAGCCTGTCAGCCGGGCCGACACGGATGCGATCGTGCGACCCCGTTCCGCGGTTGCGCAGCGCTGACAGCCGCGGCCCGTGCGGCGGCGTCACAGGGAAACTCGATACACGTGGATTGCACGTTTTGCGTCGTCGCGCTAGGATCGCGGAAAACCGACCGACCGGTCGGTCGGTCGAGCAGGACGCCCGATTCCGATGCCCAAGCCGGACCCGTCAGAGCAGAGCCGGAGCCGCCGAGAGCGGATCCTCGATGCCGCGTTCCACGCGTTCGCGACGCGCGGCTATCGCGACACGGCCGTCGACGACATCGCGGGCGCAGCGGAGACGTCCAAGGGCGGGATCTACTTCCACTTTCCCACCAAGGAAGCCATCTTCCGCGAGCTGATGGACACGACCGCGGACAAGCTCGTCGCGCGGGTCGAGCGCGCGGTCGCCCGCGAGACCGAGCCGGTCGCGCGCGCCGAGGCCGCGATCCACACCGTGCTCACGACGTTCGCGGGGCACCGGACGATGGCCCGGCTCCTGTTCCTCGACACGATGGGCGCGGGCCGGGTGTTCCAGTCCGAGACCAACGCGCTGCACGCGCGGTTCGCCGCGCTGATCCAGGGGTATCTCGACGAGGCGGTCGCGGCGGGCGCCGCCCCCCCGATGGACACGCGGATCACGGCGATCGCCTGGTTCGGGGCCATCAACGAGGTCGTCGCGCGCTGGCTGCTCGCCGACGAGCCCGCGCGGCTCGAGGAGGCGTACCCGGCGCTCCGTGCCGCGCTGCTGCGTTCGGCCGGCGTGCCCGAGGCCCGGATCGGCGAGGTGCCGCTGCCCGACGATGGCTGGGCGTTCCCGGAGAAGGGCCGATGACGGCCACGCGTGACGCACGCGGCGGGCTGGGTGCCGGGGTGGGGGAGCGGCTCGCGGCGCTGCTCGGGCCGGCGTCCGGCGCGCCCCGACCCGGCGTGCTCGCCGCCGCGACGACGCTCGCACCGTCCCTCGACCCGATCGCGGTGTACGCGGCCGCGACCGAGGTGGGCGCGGAGGCGGTGCTGTGGCTCCGGCCGTCGGAGGGAACCGCGTTCGTCGGCGTGGGGCGCGCGTGGGCAGTCGAGGCGGAGGGCGACCGGCGGTTCCGGGAGGCCGAAGGCGCGTGGTGCGAGCTGATGGCGCGTGCCCGGCTCGACCGCCCCGACGGAGCGGCGCCGGGCGCCGGCCCGGTCCTCCTGGGCGGATTGGGCTTCACCGGCCGTGCGCCGGCCGAGGACGATCCGTGGGCGCCGTTCGGCGCGAGCTCGCTCGTCCTGCCGTCGCTGCTGTTCACGGTCACGCCGTCCGGCGCGTTCGTGACCGCCGCGGTGGTCGACGGATCCGACGAGGACGGGCGCCGCCTGGAGGGCGAGTGGTCGAGGCTGGTGGAGCGGGCACGCGAGCTGCGGCCCAATCCGAACGGCATGGTTGCGATGCCGGTCTACGCGCCGCTCCGGGTGGAGGCCGAGCAGCCCGCCCACGACGAGTGGCGACGCCTGGTGGGCATGTACGCGGGCGCGGTCGGCCGCGGCCGGATCGACAAGGTCGTGCTCGCCCGGCGGGTGGGCCTCCGCTCGCCGGTGGAGCTGGACGTCGCGAACGCGCTGCGGCGGCTCGCGGCGAGCGCGCCTGAGAGCACCATTTATGCATTCCGGCGCGACGGACGGACGTTCGTTGGCGCGACGCCCGAGCGGCTCGTGCGGACGGACGGGCGGTCGTTCCGGACGGTGGCGGTCGCCGGCACGGCGGCCAGGGGAGCGGACGCCGAGGAGGACGCCGTGCTCGCCAGGCGCCTGCTCGCGTCCGAGAAGGACCGGGAGGAGCACGCGATCGTGGTGGCGGCGATCCGCGACCTGCTCTCCCCGGTGGCGGACAGCCTCACCGTCGCCACCGAGCCCGGCGTCATGACGCTGCGGTTCGTCCAGCACCTGGTGACCGAGATCCGCGGCACGCTGCCGGAGGGCAGGGGGCTCCTGGCGCTCGGCGAGCGGCTTCACCCGACGCCCGCGGTGGGCGGCGACCCGCGCGACGTGGCGCTCGCGCTGATCGACGAGCACGAAGGCTTCGACCGCGGCTGGTACTCGGGGCCGATCGGGTGGCTGGGCGCCGACGGCGACGGCGAGCTGTGCGTCGCGCTCCGCTGCGGGATCGTCGATCACACGCGCGCGACGCTGTTCGCGGGCTGCGGGATCGTCGCGGACTCCGACCCGGACGCCGAGTGGGAGGAGTCCCGGATCAAGCTCCGCGCGGTGGTCTCGGCGCTGGGCATCCCGGAGGACGGCGAATGAGCGACGCGCGCCTGCTCCGCGCGTTCGTCGCGGAGCTCGTCGCGGCCGGCGTGGCGGACGCGATCGTGTGCCCGGGCTCGCGGTCGACCCCGCTCGCGCTCGCGCTGCGCACGGCGGCCGGGCTGCGCGTGCGCGTGATGCTCGACGAACGGGCCGCCGGCTTCTTCGCGCTGGGCCTCGCCCGGACCTCCGGCCGGCCGGTCGTGCTGCTCGCGACGTCCGGGACCGCCGCCGCGGAATTCCACCCTGCGGTGATCGAGGCGGAGCTGTCGCGGGTGCCGCTCGTCGTGCTCACCGCCGATCGGCCGCCCGAGCTGCGCGACCGCGGCGCGGCCCAGACGATCGACCAGGAGCGGCTCTACGGGCGGGCGGCGAAGTGGTTCGTCGAGCTGCCGCTGTTCGACGGCGACCCGGCGACCGAGGCGCACGTCCGATCCGTGGCCGGGCGTGCGGTTGCCACGGCCGCCTCGGGACCCGCCGGACCCGTGCACCTCAACGTTCCGTTCCGCGAGCCGCTGCTGCCCGACGGTGCGCTGGACACGGCCGCCGACAACGGCGCCGCTCACGTCACGATGCCCTTCACGTCCGCGATCGCCGGACGGCCGGTCCTTGACGAGGAGGTCGTCGCGGAGCTCGCGGCGCTGCTCGGCCGCACGCCGCGCGGCCTGATCATCGCCGGGCCCGACGACGACCCGGATCTCCCCGCGGCCCTCGCCGGGCTCGCGCGCGCGACCGGCTTCCCGATCCTCGCCGACCCGTTGTCCGGCGCCCGGACCGGGCCGCACGACCGGTCGCATGTCGTCAGCCGGGCGGACCAGCTCGTCCGGCCGGGCGGCTGGATCGAGGCCCACCGCCCGGACCTCGTGCTCCGGACCGGGGCGCTCCCGACGTCGAAGCCGATCCTCCAGGTGCTCGAGCGGACGCGGCCGGGACTCGTCGTGATCGACGGGGACGGCGGATGGCGCGAGCCGGCCCTCCTCCCTGGGACGTTCGTCCACGCCGACGCGACCGCCACGGCGCACGCGCTGACGGCAAGGCTCGGGTCGAACGTCCGGCGCACGAGCTGGACCCGGGACTGGCTCGACGCCGAGCGGGCGGCGGTCCGGGCGATGGACGAATGGCTGGCGGCGCTCGACGAGCCGTTCGAAGGCGCGCCGTTCCCCGCGCTGGCCGCCGCGCTCCCGGATGGCGCGACGCTGTGGGCGGGCAACTCGATGCCGGTCCGCGACCTCGACGCGTGGCTGCCGTCCACCGAGCGCGCGATCACGGTCCGCTCGAACCGCGGGGCGAACGGCATCGACGGGGTCGTCTCGACGGCGCTGGGGTCGGCGGCGGCGACCGATGTGCCGGTCGCGCTCGTCGTCGGCGACGTGTCGTTCGTCCACGACCTCAACGCGCTGGTCGCCGCGCGGCTCCACTCCCTGTCCGCGACGATCGTGCTCGTGAACAACGACGGCGGCGGCATCTTCTCGTTCCTGCCCCAGGCGCAGCCGGGTGTCCCGCCCGGTTCCGGCCTCCCGGAGCACTACGAAGAGCTGTTCGGGACGCCGCACGCGACCGACTTCGCGCCGATCGTCACGGCGCTCGGCGGTGAGCACCGCTGCGTGACGCACGCCGACCTCGACGCCGCCATTCGCGAGTCGATCGGCCGGCCGGGCGTCCAGGTGCTCGAGCTGCGGACCGACCGTGGGCGCAACGTCCTCCTCCACCGCGGCGTGGCGGCCGCGGTCCAGCGGGCTCTGGCGGTCCCGGAGCGGACGCGGTGAGCACGATGCCAACGACGACGCCCGCGGTCCGATGGGCCGTGACCGATCGGGGATCCGGTCACCCGCTGCTGCTGCTCCACGGCTTCACGGGCACGAGCGCCGCGTGGGACGAGCACGGCGACGAGCTCGCCGGCCGGTTCCGGATCCTCGTCCCGTGCCTCCCGGGCCACGGTGGCACGGTGGCATCGGCGGGGACGATGTCGGTCGAGGCCACGGCCGATGCGCTGGCGGCGCTGCTGCACGAGCGTGACGCGGCGCCGGCCCACGTCCTCGGCTACTCGCTGGGTGCGCGTGTCGGCCTCCGGCTCGCCGTGGAGCACCCGGACGTCGTGCACCGGCTGGTCCTCGAGAGCGCCTCCGCCGGGCTCCCGACCGAGGCCGAGCGGGCATCCCGGCGCGCGGCGGACGAGACGCTCGCCGCGCGGCTCGCGGCCAACGGCATCGAGGCGTTCGTCGACGACTGGGAGCGAAACCCGGTCTTTGCCAGCCGGGCGTCGCTGGCGCCGGACCGCGCGGCCCGGATCCGGGCGATGCGGCTCGGCAACGACCCGGCCGGCCTCGCCGCCAGCCTGCGCGCCGCCGGCCAGGGCGCGATGGAGCCGCTGTTCGATCGCCTGTCGTCGGTGGCTGCCGAGACCCTCGTCATCGCGGGGGAGCTCGACACGATCGGCCGCCCGCGCGCCGAGCGCGTCGCGGCCGCGATCCCCGGCGCCCGTCTCGCCATCGTCGAGGGCGCCGGCCACGCGCCGCACGACGAAGCCCCCGACGTGTTCCGCGACCTCGTGGTCGCCTTCCTGGAGGAGCCCGCCGCATGACCGACATCCCGCCGATCAACGCACCCGTGACGTGGACGTCCGTCCGCGAGTACGAGGACATCCGATACGAGCACTCGGGCACCGGGATCGCGAAGGTCACGATCAACCGGCCGAAGGTCCGAAACGCCTTCCGGCCGAAGACCGTGCGCGAGCTGATCGACGCGTTCGCCCG
Organism: Candidatus Limnocylindrales bacterium; assembly: GCA_035701885.1. Classification (GTDB taxonomy): domain Bacteria; phylum Chloroflexota; class Limnocylindria; order Limnocylindrales; family CSP1-4; genus CAIXZV01. The sequence continues at coordinate 2,194 of DASSRG010000203.1, read as the reverse complement.
GATCCGCGACGACGCGAGCATCGGCTGCGTGCTCCTCACCGGCGAGGGCGACAAGGCCTTCTGCTCCGGCGGCGACCAGTCGTACAAGAGCCACGACGGCGGCTACCTTGACGACGACGGCCTCGCCCGGCTCAACGTCCTGGACCTCCAGCGCCAGATCCGCAGCCTGCCCGTCCCGGTGATCGCCCTCGTCAACGGCTACGCGATCGGCGGCGGGCACGTGCTCCACGTCGTCTGCGACCTCTCGATCGCGAGCGACAACGCCATCTTCGGCCAGGTGGGTCCACGGGTCGGCAGCTTCGACGCCGGGTTCGGCATCGGGCTGCTCGCTCGCCTCGTCGGCGACAAGAAGGCGAAGGAGATCTGGTTCCTGTGCCGCCAGTACTCCGCGGACGAGGCGCTGGCGATGAACCTCGTGAACCGGGTCGTCCCGCTCGTCGACCTCGAGGCCGAGGGTGTGCAATGGGCGAACGAGATCCTCGAGATGAGCCCCACCGCGATCCGGTTCCTCAAGTCGGCGTTCCTCGTCGCGACCGATGGCCTCGCCGGACTCCAGGAGTTCGCCGGCAACGCCACGGGGCTGTACTACACGACCGACGAGGCACACGAGGGGTCAACCGCGTTCCTCGAGAAGCGCAAGCCGAACTACCGGAAGTACCCGCGCCGCCCGTGAGCACGCCCGTTGCCACACCCACGACAACCCGCCCGGGCGGCGTTCGCATCTGGATCGCCGCCGCGCGCCCGGCGACGCTGCCCGCGGCCGCCGCCGGCGTCGCCGTTGGGCTCGGCGCCGCGCTGGGTGTCGGGACGCCGTTCCGCCTCGACACCGCCGTCGGCTGCCTGCTCGTCGCGCTCCTGCTCCAGGTCGCCGCGAACTTCGCGAACGACCTGTCGGACTTCCGGCGTGGGGCGGACACCGAGGCTCGGGTCGGGCCGCTGCGCGTCGCCGCCGCCGGACTCGTGACGGAGCGTCAGCTCGAGGTCGCGATCGGCATCGTCCTCCTGCTGGCCGCGATCGTCGGGCTGTGGCTGGCGACGATCGGCGGCTGGATCCTGGTCGCGCTTGGGGCGCTCGCGATGGTTGCGGCGCTCGCGTACACCGGCGGGCCGTTTCCGTATGGCTATCGGGCGCTGGGCGAGGTGTTCGTGTTCGTGTTCTTCGGCCTCGTCGCGGTCGTCGGCACGGCATACCTCCAGGCACTGCGGCTGGACCCGGTCTTTGTCGCGGCCGCGATCCCGCCCGGCCTGCTCATCACCGCGATCCTCGTCGTCAACAACCTGCGTGATATCCACACGGACGAGGCGGCCGGCAAGCGGACGCTCGCGGTCGTCATCGGGAAGCGGCGCACGCAGGCCGAGTACGGGGCGCTGCTGGGCGTCGCGTACGCGGTTCCCGTGCTGATCGCCGCCGCCTGGGTGCTCGGGGCGCGCCCCGCGGGCGAGCCGTGGGCACTGGGCTTCGTCGCCGGGCTGCCGCTGCTCACCGTGACGATGGCGCGCCCGCTCCTGCGGACGGTTGCCGGCTTCGGCGAGCCGAGGGAGCTCAACGGGGTGCTGAAGGGGACCGCCCGGCTGTCGCTCGCGTTCGGGCTCCTGTTCGCGGTCGGGCTCGCCGTCGGCGGCGGCGTGGCCTGGTGAGTGCGGCGCCACATGCGTCGTCGACGCTCATGACCGCGGCGCTCGGGGTACGGCGCGTCCGTGTGCCGTTCCGCGTCCCGTTCGAGACGGCGTCCGGCACGTGGACCGCGCGCGAGTCGCTGATCGTGGAGCTTCGGTCCGAGGACGGCGCCCACGGCCTCGGCGAGGCGCCGATCGACGCGTCGCACTCGACTGCCGTGATCGAGGAGCTGATCGCGCGCCTGCTGGAGGGCCGCGTCGAGGGGGTCGCCGAGGGGATCCGGCACGCGTTCGGCGCCGGGCTCGGCGGCGCCCTGCTCGACCTCGCGGCGCCGTCCGCGACCGTGCTGAACGCCGTCAGGAACGGCGTGGCGGTCAACGCGACCATCGGCGGTGGCAGCATCGACGAGGCGATCGCGAGCGCGGCGACTGCCGCCGGTGCCGGGTTTCGGACGCTCAAGCTCAAGGCGCCGTCACGCGAGCCTGCCGCCGCGCTCGTCGACCGGGTGCTCGAGGTGCGCGCGGCGGTCGGACCCGGCGTCGCGCTGCGGCTCGACGCGAACGGGTCGTGGACGCT
>DASSRG010000202.1:0-8516 GCA_035701885.1 Candidatus Limnocylindrales bacterium | reverse complement strand
CCCGAAGGCGATCCGTGGCTCGAGCGGCCAGGCGCCGATCGGACCGCTGCCCAGGGCGGCGCCGGTCTCGGCGTCATAGCTGTGCCACGTCTCGGACTCCCCCGTCGACGCCCAGATGACGCCGTCGAGGACGACGAAGCTCGTGTGGCCCGGTGGCAGGTCCGTGACCACGGGAGTCGACGTCACCCCGTCGGGGTTGACGCGGTGGATCCCCGTGACCCGGAAGCTGCCGGCATCGTTCAGGGCGGTGGACGCCCACGTCGTCCCGTCCTCGCCCTGGATGACCTGGGCAACCGGGTCGGCGAACGGGACGCGCGAGACCGCGGGCATCGGGGTGGACTCGTACAGGAGCCTCGAGCCGACGATCGCCGCGCCGACGAGCATGGCGACGAGGAGCACGAGCGCGACGAGGATGGGCACGGATCGCCGGTATGAGCTGCGGCCCGTGCGGCCGCCGACGATGACGTCCATGTGATTCCCCTTGAGGCGGGCCAGCCAGGCCGGCCGAGGCCGGATCCGGGACGTGGCGGTGAGGATGTCGTCACGGAGCCCGTCCGGGGCGCGAGGCGGCGCCTCGCCCTCCAGCCAGGCTGCGAGGAGGCGCTCGGTGCCGGTGATGTCAGTCATGCCGAGCGTCCCCGTTCGATCTCGCCGCCGCGGACATCCGCCTCGAGGGCGGCCCGCATCTCGGCGATGGCCCGGCTGAGCCGCGACTTGGCGGTGCCGAGCGGGATGTCGAGGGTGTCTGCGACCTCCGGAACCGTGAGGTCCAGGTAGTAGCGGAGGACGAGCACTGCGCGGTGCTCCGGGTCGAGACGGGCGAACCCGCGTTCGAGCACGTCCCGGTCGACGAACGCGACCTCGGAGGCGTCCTCGGTCAGCGTCTCCTGCGGGACGATGTGGAGCTCGACGACGGAGCGACGCCGCTCCGACCTGATCTGCCGATAGCAGGCCCGAACGACGAGCCTGCGGAACCAGGCGTCTACGCGGTCGGGATCACGGAGGCCACGGATGTCGCGCCACGCCTCGACCAGGGCTTCCTGGACCGCGTCGTGGGCGCGATCTCCGTCGCGGACGATGAGCCGGGCGACGGCATACAGTCGGCCGAGCGACCCGTCGACGATCAGGGCGAAGGCGTCATGATCGCCCCGCCTCGCGCGTTCGGCCAGGTCTCGCTGCATGTCGCCGCTCCGACCAGCACGGCGTCGATCGCCGTGTTCAGAGCGTAGGGGAATGGGCCGCGGCGTTTCGTTCCGTCGAGCGGCTCAGTTCTTCGGCAGCCAGGCGTCGATGCGGGCCTGTGCGTCCTGGTGGCTCAGCGGGCCGTTGACGACGTCGAGGATCGTGCCGTCGGGTCCGATGAAGAACTGGGTCGGCAGGGCGTACACCTTGTACAGCCGGAAGATGTCGGCGCTGGTGTCGAAGGCGATCGGGTAGCCGAGCTGGTAGCGCTCGGCGTACTCGCGGACGTTGTCGACCGTCGTCTCCTGGACCGCGACACCCACGACCTCGAGCCCCTTGTCGCGGTACTGCTCGGCCAGGTCACGGAGGACCGGCGTCTCGCCCTGGCACGGCGGGCACCAGGACGCCCAGAAGTTGACCCACACGAGCTTGCCGCGCAGGTCCGCCAGGCGGACCGGATTGCCATCAAGGTCCTGGAGCTGGAACGTCGAGCCGTCGTCGTGCGTGACCGCGAGCTCCGGCGCCTGGTTGCCCGGCCGGAGGCCTTCGATCGGCTGGCCGACGAGGAACGGCGTTGCGGCGGGAAGCGGGGTGGCGGTGCCCGGGCCGGGCGCGATCGGGCGGGTCGCGAGGGCGAGGACCACGGCCGCAACGACGACGATGCCGAGCGCGCCCACGAGCTGGCGCGCGGTGAACGGCCCGACGAGCGTCCTGCGCGGTGGCGCCGGTTCCGTGCGGAGTGGTGACTCGATCGGGTCGCTCATACAAACGAGACGAACTGGAAGTACTGCGGCAGCAGGATGAGGAGGTCGAAGATCATCGCGAACCCGATCGCGGCGACCAGCAGCCCGCCCACGAGCGAGACCGCTCGCCCGTGCTCCACGAGGAACCGGACGAGCCGCCGCGACCGGTCATAGAACGCCGCGATGAGGATGAACGGGATCCCGAGGCCCAGCGTGTAGCCCACGAGGAGCAACCCGCCCTGGAGCTTGCCCTCGCTCGTCGCGGCCATCGTGAGGATGCCGCCGAGCATCACGCCGATGCACGGGGTCCAGCCGACCGCGAAGATCGCGCCGAGCGCGAACGCCGTGCCGAGGCCGGCCCTGCCGCCGACGAGCCGGCTTCCCATCCGCGAACCCATCGTCCCACCGCCGGCGGGGGCCAGCGTCATGCCGCCCGTCATCGTCGAGAGGCTGGCGGACGCGCCGGCGTCGAGGGGACGCCAGGTGCGCTCGAGGACGGGAATGCGCAGGATGCCCGCCAGGCTGAGGCCCATCACGACGAGCAGCACGCCGCCGATGACGCGCAGCGCTGGCAGGTAGTCGGCGAGCACGCCGCCCGCGAACGTCGCCGTGATGCCGAGCAGCGTGAACACGGCACCGAACCCGGCGACGTAGGCGATCGCGTGCATGACCGCGGTCCATCGAGAGGGTTTCGACGCCTGGCCCTGGGCGGCCACCGCGACTGCCGTCAGCTGACCGAGGTAGGCCGGCACGAGCGGCAGGACGCACGGCGACACGAACGAGATCAGGCCCGCGATGACGGCGAAGAGGAACGTGTAGTCGCCGGTGAGGCTCATGCGCCCGACCCTGCGCTCACGTCGAGCACGTCCGCGAGGAGGCGGCGCAGCTTCGCGGGGCTGGTGGCCAGCTCGATCTGGCGGTCGCCGAGCGCCACGACCGGGATCGTGAAGGCGTACCTGGCGTGGAGGGCCTCGTCGGCCTCGATGTTCCGTTCCTCGAGCGCGGGCGCCGCGAGGCCGCGGGCCCGGCGGTCGGCGAGGATCGCCTCGAGCGCGGCACGCGTCTCGTCGCACAGGTGGCACCCCGGACGCGCGTACAGGACGAGGTCGGGGAGGGGAGCGGTCACGTGGCCGATTGTAGGCGGGGTCCGCGGATTGCCCGGTTGGACAGCGGGCCCGAGCCCCCCGTTGACCCGACGCACCGCCGTGGGACGCTGGGGCGCGATTACCGCTGAACGGTTGGAGTAGAGTGCGCCCCTGCACGGTTGCGGGGGGTCTGGAGGGGTTGCAAGTGCGCCGTCGAGCGAGGCTTGTCGCAAGCCTGCCCGTTGCCGTCGCTCTTCTGGCGTCCGCGGGCATCGGCCCCGCAGTTGGACACGGCCCGGAGAACCGCCCGATGCTCGGCAAGGACGTGCACGCCGAGGCCGATGCGGGCACGACCGTGGAGCTTGCCGCCGTCCCCAGCGGGTTCGACGACCGCGTCGTGATGACGGGACTCGTCCACCCGACTGTCATCCAGTTCTCGCCAGACGGCCGCATCTTCGTCGCGGAGAAGCGCGGGACGATCAAGGTCTATGACAGCCTGACCGACACGACACCCGTCACGTTCGCCGATCTCCGGACCCAGGTCGACGACTACTGGGACCGGGGCCTCCTGGGGATGGCGCTCGCCCCCACGTTCCCGACGAATCCGTCGGTCTACGTCCTCTACACGTATGACGCCGCGATCGGTGCGGCCGCGCCACGCTGGAGCGACGCCTGCCCAACGCCACCAGGTCCCACGACGGACGGATGTGTCGTCAGCGGTCGCCTGTCGCGGCTGACGGCGACCGGCGACACGAGCACCGGCGCCGAGGACGTCCTCATCAACGACTGGTGCCAGCAGTACCCGAGCCATTCGATCGGCACCATCGCGTTCGGGCCCGACGGTGCGCTGTACGTCAGCGGCGGCGACGGCGCGAGCTTCAACTTCGCGGACTACGGCCAGGCCGGCGGATCGCTTGCCGGCACGCCGACGCCGGTCAACCCGTGCGGTGATCCCGCGAACGAGGGTGGCGCGCTGCGGAGCCAGGACATCCGCACGATGCCGAGCGGTGGCGGAGGCTCGGGCGCGGACTACGCCGCGACGGTCCTCGCGGACTCGCCGGGCGGCTACTGGCGGCTCGGCGAAGCGTCCGGCAATGCGCTCGACTCGTCGGGCAACGCCAACCACTTGTCGCCGACAGGCACGATGACGCGGGACGTCGCGGGAGCGGTCACTCCCGACGATGGGGCCGTCACGTTCGGCGGCGGCTACCTCAGCGGTCCGGACGCCGCCTCCCTGGACCTCGGGGACACGTTCACCCTGGAGGCGTGGGTCGTCCGAGGCACCGCAGGCGGGTCGCCGCGCGGCATTGTCAGCAAGGGCCACAACGCCTACTACATGCGGATGCTCAGCAACGGGCAACTGAACCTCCTGCGGGCAAACGTTGCCGAGGTGGCGGAGTCGTCGGTTCCCATCCCGGCGACAGGCTGGCACCACGTCGTCGCGACCAAGAGCGGCGGGACCGTCCACCTGTACATCGACGGCGTTGACGTCACAGTCAACACCGGCTCGTCGACGTTCCCCGACACCGCCGGCCGTCTCACCATCGGTGCCCTCGACGGCACCCCCTCCGATCCCGCCAACGGCTCGATCGACGAGGTCGCCGTCTACCCGACTGCACTGTCGTCAGCTCGCATCGCGGCGCACTACGCGGCAGGAACGAGCGGTGCGCCCGCGCCGACCGACCCCACGACCCTGGACGGGGCGATCCTGCGTCTCGACCCCGCCACCGGTGTGGCCATGAGCGGCAACCCGAACCTCGCCTCGCCTGACGCCAATGCGCGGCGAATCATCGCCAGCGGCTACCGCAACCCGTTCCGGTTCACATTCCGGCCGACCACGAGCGAGCTGTGGATCGGCGACGTCGGCTGGAACACGTGGGAGGAGATCAACCTCATCGCGACGCCGACCGGCGGCGTGGTGAACCACGGCTGGCCGTGCTATGAGGGCAGCGGTCGCCAGTCGTCGTACGACAACCTCAACCTGGGCATCTGCGAGACCCTGTACGGGGCACCGGCGGGAACCGTCACCGCCCCGTACTTCAGCTACAACCACGGCGCGGCAGTCGCCGGCGAGACATGTCCGACCGCGAACGGCTCGTCCATCGCCGGCCTCGCGTTCTACACCGCGGCCAGCTACCCGGCGAGCTACCGCGGCGGGCTGTTCTTCGCCGACTACTCCCGTGACTGCATCTGGTTCATGCCCGCGGGAGCCAACGGACGACCCGTCACGGCGCAGGTCGCCACGTTCATCGAAGGGGCGGCGAACCCGGTGTATCTGACGACCGGGCCGGGTGGCGACCTGTTCTACGCGGACTTCGACGGCGGGACGATCCACCGGATCACGTATGCGTCGGGCAACCTCGTGCCGACCGCCAGGGCCTCCGCGAACCCGACCTCGGGACAGGCGCCGCTCGCCGTCCAGTTCACCGGCAGCGCGTCGACGGATCCGGAGAATGGCGCCCTGTCGTTCGCGTGGGACTTCGACGGCAATGGGACCGACGACGCGACGACCGCGAACCCGACCTTCACCTACACCGCGGCAGGAACGTACGTCGCCCGCCTTCGTGTCACGGATCCCGGCGGGCTCTCGGACACGGCGAGCGTGACCATCAGCGTGAACAACACGCCGCCGACGCCGACGATCGTCAGCCCGAGCTCGAGCGTGACCTGGGCAGTCGGCGAGACCATCCAGTTCTCGGGACGGGCGGATGACCAGCAGGATGGCTCGCTGCCCGCCACCGGCCTTTCGTGGACCCTCGTGCAGCACCACTGCCCCGTGAATCCGAACGACTGCCACACGCACACGGTCCAGACGTTCAGCGGGCTGAGCAGCGGGTCCTTCGCGGCGCCCGACCACGAGTACCCGAGCTGGCTCGAGCTGATCCTCACCGCGACCGACAGCGGCGGACTGACGGGCACTACCTCCGTGCGCCTCGATCCGAAGACCGTCACCCTCTCGTTCGCGACGGTCCCGAGCGGGCTCCAGCTGTCCGTCGGATCCACGACCTCCACCTCGCCGTTCACCAGGACCGTGATCCAGGGATCGCGGAACACGATCACCGCGCCGCTCCAGCAGACGGTCGGCGGCACGACGTACAACTGGCAGAGCTGGTCAGATGGCGGCGCCCGATCGCACGACGTGGTTCCGTCTGCGTCGGGGAGCTACACGGCGACGTACGTGGCGGCGCCGACGCCGGCCGATGTGCGCGTCACGCAGTCGGGCCAGCTCAGCGGCTCGCGCGTCACGATTACCGCCGTCGTCGCGAACGGTGGGCCTGGGGCGGCGAGCGCCGTCACGATGTCCGATGTGCTCAACTCGAAGCTGGCCTACGTGTCGGCATCTCCCTCCGCCGGCACCTGCGCGTACGCATCTGGGAGCCGCACCGTCACCTGCGCGCTCGGTGCTCTCGCAAGCGGCGCCCAGGCGACGGTGACGATCGTGACCAACGTGACCGGGAAGGGGAGCGCGGCGAACACCGTGACCGTGAGCAGCTCGACGTCCGATCCCAACGCGACGAACAACACCAGCGCCATCAACATCAAGCTGCGCTGACCGGAGCCGGGGTGCGGCGCCCGAGTGCGGCGCCCGACCTACACTCGGGCTCGATGACCGAGCAGATCTCCCTTTTCGAACAGGTTGGCGGACAGCCGTTCTTCGACCGCCTCGTCGACCGGTTCTACGAGGGCGTCGAGGGCGACGACGTCCTGCTCTCGTTGTATCCCGATCAGTCCGACCTCGCTGGCGCCCGGCGGCGGCTCGCGCTGTTCCTCGGCCAGTACTGGGGCGGCCCGACGACGTACAGCGACGAGCGCGGCCACCCGCGGCTGCGGATGCGCCACTTCCCGTTCTCGATCGGCGCCCTCGAGCGCGACCGTTGGCTCCTGCACATGCGCGAGGCGATCGACGAGTCGGACGGCCCGGCCGACGCCAAGGCGCGGCTCCACCGGTACGTCGAGATGGCCGCCGACGCGATGCGCAACCGCGACGAGGCGGCCGCGCCACACGGCTAGGCCCGGACCGGCTCCCGCGCCGCCGCGAACCGCTCGACGGACGCGTCGATCATCGCGTCGCTTGCCGTGAGGGAGATCCGGAACCAGCCGGGCATCGAGACGGTCATCCCGGGCAGCACGAACGTGTCGGCGGCGGCGAGCCGGGACACGAATTCGACGTCGTCCTCGATCGGGCTGCGAGCCATCACGTAGAACGTCCCCTCGGGCGTCGTCGGGTCGTAGCCCAGGCGCTCCAGCGCCGGGACGAGCCGGTCACGCCGTCGTTCGAGCGCAGGGATGTCGATCACGAGGTCCGCGATGTCGGGCAGCGCGCGCTGGAGCAGGGCGTTGGGCCACGAGTAGCTGTTGACGAACTGCGCGGTGCGCACGGCCTCGCGGAGCTCGGCCCGCTCGTCGGCCGGGATCCGCGGCGACAGGGCGAGGTACCCGATGCGCTGCCCCGGCGCCAGCAGCTGCTTGCCATAGGAGTAGAGGACCAGCGTCCGCTCGTAGTGTTCTGCCGGGCTCGGCGCGCGGCGGCCGTCGAGCGCGATCAGCCGATATGCCTCGTCGGACAGCAGGTAGATCGGGCGTCCGTGCGCTGCCGAAGCCTCCCGGAGCACCTCGGCCACGCTGTCGAGCTCGGCGGCGTCCAGGATCCGGCCGCTCGGGTTGTGCGGGGTGTTGATCAGCACGGCGCGCGTCCGGGCCGTGATCGCCTCCGCGAGGCGGTCGGGGTCGGGCGAGAAGCGCGGCGCGTCCAGTCGGAGCGGGACCGGGGTCGCCTCTGCGCCGCGGATGAGGATGTCGTAGAAGAACCACGGCGGGTCGTAGTAGATGACCTCGTCGCCCGGCTCCACGATCGCCCGGATGCTCGACGCGATCGCGCCCCAGCCGCCGTTCGTCATCGCGATGTCGTCCGCGCGCCAGTCCATCCCGGTGTGGCGGCGCAGGCCCGCGGCCGCGGTGGAGGTCGCACCCTCGTCGTCGAACATGTACGCGAACCAGCTCGGGTCCTGCGGGACGACATGTCGCTTGAGGGCCTCGACGTAGGCCGGGATCGGCATGTCGTGCGGGTTGCCGAACAGGAGGTCGACCACGCCCGGCTGTCCCGCCCGCTCCTGGTGCGGCGACGTGGCGTACCACTTGAAGAACGGGAGGCTCTGCTGGAGCGTTTCGATTCGACTCGTCATCGTCCGAGGATAGGCCCGGCCGCAACCGCCTCGGGTACGATCTCCGCGCTGCGCCCCCGTAGCTCAGTGGATAGAGCGGCACCGTCCTAAGGTGCGCGTCGGCGGTTCGAGTCCGTCCGGGGGCGCCACGCCCAACCCGCGAGGATGGGCGTGACCGGGTAGACGTCAAGCCGCGCTGCGATCACGACGCAGCCAACTGTCCCCGGTCCCCGACGCCGCACTCGCCAGCGGGGACCGAGGACACCGATGGGGCTCGGCGGCTCTTGCGACCGGAGTTACGCCGGCACTGCGCCGAGCTCGCCGACGACGAAGCCCAGGCGACC
>DASSRG010000201.1:0-11870 GCA_035701885.1 Candidatus Limnocylindrales bacterium | reverse complement strand
CCGCGGATGCTCGGCGAGCCGGAGAAACGTGTCAGCCTCGACGTTCGCACCGGTCCGGCCCGGCACGTTGTAGACGACGATCGGCAGCCCGCCCTCGTCGGCCACGGCGCGGAAGTGGGCCTCGAGCATGCGCTGGTCCGGACGGTTGTAGTACGGCGTGACGACCAACGCGGCATCGGCGCCGAGCGCGGCGGCACGCCGGGTCGCCTCGATGGAGGCCCGGGTGTCGTTGCTGCCGGTCCCCGCGATCACCGGGATCCGGGTGCGCGACGGCCGCTCTGCGACGACATCAACGGTGAGCTCGATGAGCCGGTCACGCTCGGCCTGCGTCAGCGTGGGTGCCTCGCCGGTCGTGCCGACCGGGACGAGGCCGTCGATGCCGGCGAGGACCTGCCACGAGACGAGCCGCCGGAAGGCGGCCTCGTCGACCGACCCGTCAGCGGTGAAGGGCGTGACGAGGGCGGTGAAGGCGCCCCGCAACCGGGGCGCGCGGGCGGTGGCGGAACGGGTGATGCGGGCCATGTCGGACTCCTTCGGGTTGCGGATCGGGTTGCCGGTCGGGTCGGCGGATCGGGCGGACGGGGTCATGCGGGCACGGCGACTTCCGGCGCCGCGAGCAGGCCGTCGACCACGGCGTCGAATGGGTGCAGGCCGGGCTCGCGGGGCTCGGCGACCAGCCACCGCGCGGCCGCGAGGGCGCCCTCCGCGTACGCGGATCGGTCGCGGGCCGTCAGCCGCAGCTCGATCGACTCGCCCGCCCCGTCAAACGTGACCAAATGGGTGCCCGGCGCGGCGCCGGCCCGGATGCCGGCGACCTCCAGCGACGGTCGGTCGGCCGCGTTGTCGCGTGGCTCGTCCGGGGCGGACCAGCGCGGGTCGGCCGCGCCGATGCGGCGGGCGATCGAGCGCGCCGTGCCCGAGGGCCGGTCGAGCTTGCCCCGGCGGTGCCACTCGACGATCGAGGGTTCGAAGCCGCCGGCCGCGGCGTACCAGCCGGCCGCGGTGCCGGCGAGACGGAGGAACAGTGCCGCGCCGAGCGACAGGTTCGGCGCGACCACCGCGGCGGCGCCGGCGTCGAGCAGGCGGGATCGGACCGCAGCCACCTCGCCGTCCCAGCCGGTGGCGGCGAGGACGAAGGCCGAGTTCCCGGCGGCGAGCGCGTGCTCGAGGTTCGCCAGGACGGCGTCGCCGCGGGAGGCGTCGATGACGGCGTCGGCCCGGGGCGCCGGTCCGCGGAGGGCGGTCGGGCGGCCGACGAGCGTCGGTGCGGGCCAGCCGGCGCCGGTCGCGGCGGCGCCGATCGCAATCCCGAGGCGTCCCGGGCCGTAGATGAGGAGGTGCATGATTCGGCCGTCCTTTCGCGGATCGAGCCCGCGGTTCCGGAGGTCCGAAGAATCAAAACGGCCGCGGCACCAGCTGGTGTCCGCGGCCCCTCGGCGCCTCCGGTCCCGGAGGCTCCGTGGTTCGTCGCTCGCGCGCCGTCAGAGCCCCAGGGCCCGAGCCTCCCGGCAGGGCCGCCACGGCTTCTTCTTGGCGTCGAAGGCGACGAGGATGCGATGCGTCATCGCCGGGTAGTGTGCCGGACGTGCCGCTCCAATGCAAGAGATGTTCGTCGAGACTGCATAATGGCTGAAATATTCACTCCGATCGTCCTTACGACAGCCCAGTCAGAGTGGGGACCGGTGCATATCGCGGCCGGCGCCGCCGGCATCGTCGCGGCCGGGATGCTCGCCTTGGACGAGGCCTTCCGCGCGGATCTCGTGCGGCGCGGGTTCCGAAACCAGGTCGACCCGGCCGACGCCGACGACGGCCCAGCGACCGCCCACGCACGCCGCGCACGGATCGCGATCACGGCCTTCCTCGATGGCGAGGATGTCGACCTGACGACCCTGCCGCTCGACCTGTCGGACCTGTCCGCCTGGGACCGTCGGGTGTACGACGGCGTGCGAACGATCCCGCGCGGCTCGACCGCGAGCTACGGCGAGGTCGCGCGGCGGGTCGGGGCGGCCGGGTCGGCGCGGGCGGTGGGTGGGGCGGTCGGACGGTGTCCGGTCGGCCTCCTCGTGCCGTGCCATCGGGTGATCGCCGGCGACGGGACGCTCGGCGGGTACGGGACGGCCTGGTGGGGTGGCGTCGAGGCGGCGCTCGATCTCAAGCATGCGCTCCTCCGCCTGGAGGACGTCGAGGTCCGGCGGCGATAGGTGTCGCCACGGCGACAGCCGGCGTGTGGGATCGGGCATTCCCATCGGCTGCGCGGGCGCCTAGGATGCCGACAGGTCGCACCCGCGACCCGAGCACACGACCCAACGACGGGCAGCGGTCAGAGAGGGCAGCCGAGATGGCGAGCGAGCAGGGCAAGGGCAAGCTGTTCGGCGAGGGCGTGCCCGGAACCGGCGGCGACTTCATCGATCCCAACGACACCGAGGGTCACCGCAAGTTCACCGACGACGAGCCCGGCGGGCTCGATTCCCTCAAGGTCCGGAGCCAGGACGACGGCCGCTCCAGCGCCAAGCTTTCGGACGACGATGACGTCGAGGGACACCGCAAGTTCACCGACGACGAGCCCGGCGGTCCGGCCCCGGTTCGCGCGCTGGCCGACGACGGCGACGGCCGCGTCCGTCTCAAGGCCATCGACGACGATGTCGAGGGTCACCTCTACCGCTCCGGCCCCACGACGTCGGGCGATTTCGCGAAGCGCGCCCCGAGCGACAACCCGCACGGCGAGTCCTGATCGCGAATCACGCCGCTCATCGGAGCGGCGCAGACCACAGCTCCTCCAACGGCCGGCCTTCGGGCCGGCCGTTCCGCGTCAGGCGGAGCCTGTCCCGAGCCGCCTGCCTCCGACGTCAGCTCGCGTTGTCCGCGGTCCCGGCGAGGATCGCCTTGGTCTCGAACGGCGTGATCCCCGGGTGCGCGGAACGGATCCGGGCCGCGTACGCGGCGATGTGCGGGGCGGCGAAGCTGTTGCCGGTCACGACCATCCGCGTCCCGCCGCGCCACGCGACGTCCACGTTGAGCCCGTACGCGCCGAACTCGACCGGCGGCTGCGGGTTGTAGAACCAGGCATCGGGCGCGGCCAGGTCGTGCGCGGCGACCGAGACCACCGCCGCGAACAGCGACGGGTAGCTGGCGACCGAGACGTTGTTCGCGGCCGAGACGAGCAGCACGTTGCGGAAGTACGCCTCGTCGGCGAGCTCGTGGAGCGGGGCGAAGTACGCGTCGCTGCGTGACGACAACGACAGGTTCGCGACGCTCGCCCCGGACTCGGTGATCGCCCACAGCAGGCCGGTCGCGAACGCACCGCCGTTTCCCCGGTTGTCCGGTCCGAGGACGCGGACCGAGACGATCTCCGCCTCGGGCGCGAGCGCGTGGATGATCCCGGCGCACGCAGTCCCATGCCCCACGACGTCCATCGGCTGGGCGGGCACCACCTCCCAGTCGTCGCCCACCCGCTCGACAGCCACGCTCTCTACCAACCGGCCGCCCACGGCCGGGTGATCGCGTTCCACGCCCGAGTCGACGATCGCGACGCGGACGCCGCGGCCGGTCCCGTCCCCGAATGCCCAGCCGCGCTCGACGCGACCCCACGGCCCGACGTGCCGCAGGTGCTCCCTGTTCGACTCGGCGAACGGCTCGCTCCAGGCCGGCAGGTCGAGGCTCATCGCCGGAAGGATCGGGGGGCGGGCCGCGCCGACCGCCGCGCGAGCGCCTCGAGGATCTCGATCACGAGGCTCACCTGCTCGGGCGAGGCGCGCCGGGCGCGTGCCACCGCGTCGGCGAGCGTCCACAGCCGCCCCGACTCGTCGTCGAGCTGGCGGGCCAGGTCCGAGATCCCGGCCTCCACGTCGACGTCGAGCGCGCCATCGCCGCCTGCGTCCGCCGCGATCGCACCGAGCGCCGACCGCAACAGGCTCGTCGTGTCGCGCTCGACCCGCCCGGCGCGGATCGCGACCGTCGCCTGCCGCGCGAAGACCGAGGCGAGATCGAGGTCCCGGAGCTGGTTCGAGCCCTCGCTGCGGCCGTCGAGCACCTCGAGGACGCCGATGCTGCCCGTCTGATCGAGCAGCGGCACCGCGAGGATGGCGTGCGGCACGTAGCCGGTGGTCTCTGCCGTTGCCCGGTCGAACCGCGGGTCGGCGCCCACGTCGTTGACGGCGAGCGGCTGCCCGGTCGAGAACACGTACCCCGCGATGCCCGTGCTGGCGGCGAACGACAGGCCGACCGCGCCCGCACCCTCGGGCCCTGCGGCAACCCGGATCACCAGCTGGTCGGTCTCGGGTTCGTGGAGCGCGATCGACGCGGCGCTCGCCGAGAACACGACGACCGCGGCGTCGACCACGGACTGGAGCACGGCCTCGCCGCCCGGCGGCTCGAGCAGCGAGGCCGCCGCGGCCCGGGCCGCCACGGCGCCGAGGGCGTCCAGCAGCGCCTCCCGCCGCGCATCGTCGGTCATCGGCGTGCCTCCCGGGTGAGCCGGCCGGCGTCGGGCACCACCAGCGTGTCCTGCTCGAAGCGGATGAGCCCGCGCGCGACGAAGTCGGCGAGCAGCCGGTTCACCGACTCGCGCGATCCACCGACCATCCCGGCCAGCTCGGCCTGGGTGAACGGCCAGTCGAGACGCACCTCGGTCGACGCATCGCGCGCGACGCCGTTCGTCGGCGCGTCCACCTGCGCGGTGCGCGCGAGGTCGGCGATGCGGAATGCGAGCCGCCCGGGCAGGTCCAGGAAGTGGAGCGCCTCGACGTGGTCGGTGAGGCGTCGCAGCTCGCGCGCGAGCGCGAGCACGAGCGAGCGCCTGATCGACGGCTCGGATTCGAACAGCCCCTCGAAGTCCTCCCGCCCGAGGACCAGCGTCTCGGTCGGCTCGAGCGCCACGACCGACGCGGAATGCGGCTCACCGTCGAGCATCGCAAGCTCCCCGAAGAACTGGCCGCGGCCCAGCGTGGCGAGGATCGCCGGCTCGCCCGTGTCGGGCGACGGGAGCACGACCTTCACGCGGCCGGTCGCCACGACGTACAGCGCGTCGCCGGGGTCGCCCTGGTGGAAGATCGTCTCGTCCTTGCGATAGCGCCGGAGCCGGAGACAGGCGAGACACGCGTCGAGGCCCTCGACGTCGACGTGCTGGAACAGGACGCACTGCTCCAGTGCGGCTCTGGCGAAGGCCTCGTCGATCACGGGCAGGTGTCGCGCATCGGACGCGAATCGTACTCGGCCGGACCGTACACTTCGGGCGAGTCCTCGCAGGCGCACCGACGGGCCCAGACGTCGATGCGGTGGGATGCGCGAGGGCCGAACCGGCGGAGCGCGGGGCCGCCACAGCCCGAGGGAGGTTCCGTGAGCCAGGCAGTCGCCGCACCGCGGGTGTCGTCGACCGCGGTCTTCAAGAAGCGCGACTTCGTCCTGCTGTGGCTTGCCCAGCTCGTCTCGACCGCCGGCTCCTCGCTCACCGACCTCGCGGCGGCGATCTACGTCTACGACAGGACCGGATCGGCATTCCTGGTCGGCGTGACGCTGATGGCGACCGCGATCCCGACGCTCCTCGTCGGCCTCATCGCGGGCGTGTTCGTCGACCGCTACGACCGGCGCTCGGTGATGATCGCGAGCAACCTGGGCCAGGCGATCGTCGTCGCGATCATCCCGTTCCTCATCGGCGTCGATGTGGCGCTGCTGTTCGTCGCGATCCTCATCAACGCCGGGGTGAAGCAGTTCTTCGACCCCGCGTACGAGGCGGTCATCCCCGAGATCGCCACCGACGAGGAGCTGACCGCCGCCAACGCGTTCCTCCAGATCGCCTCGTTCGGCTCGACCGCGATCGGCTTCGCCGGCGCAGGCCTGATCGCGAGCGTGTTCGACATCAACTGGGCGTTCTGGATCGACTCCCTGACCTTCCTCTTCTCGGCGGCCTGCATCTGGTTCCTCAAGGTTCGCAGCAAGCCCGACACGGGCGACGAGGGGGCCTCCGTGGGCCTCGTCGTCCAGAACCTGCGCCTGGGCATCAGGGCGATCATCGACACGCCGATGCTGCGCAACCTGTTCCTCATCGGCGCGCCCGTATTCCTGTCGTTCGGGCTGTGGAACGTGCTGCTGCTGCCGATGGCGATCCGCGAGCTCGGCGCCACGGAGTTCGAATACGGGCTCCAGGAAGGCCTGACCTCCGTGGGGTTCGTGATCGGCTCGCTGTTCATGGCGAAGTACGCCGACCGGTTGCAGACCGGCCTGTGGGTGTTCATCGGGACGCTGGGCATGGGCATCGCGGGCGTGTTCTACGGCCTCTCCCCGACGATCACGATCGCGATCTTCTGGGTCATGGTGTCGGGCTTCTTCAACTCGCCGTCCGCGGTCGCCCGCCAGACGCTGCTCCAGCGCCACACACCACGCGAGCTGCGCGGCCGAGTGTTCTCGGCGCTGTTCGTGATGCGCGACGTGATCTTCCTCGCCGGGATGGCAGGCGCCGGCCTCGCGGACGTGTTCAACGTGCGCGCCCTCATCGTGCTGGCCTCGCTGATCCTCGTCGGCGTGGGCATCGTCGCCCTGTTCGTCCCGGGCATCGGGCGACCGGCGGCCGAATGGCGGCGTGCGGCGGCCGCGCTCCGTGCGGCTCGTGCCGGCGGCGCCGCACCCGCCCCGGTCGCGGCACGGGCGGCGACTGCCGGCGACTTCGACCGGCTCGTGGGGCGGCTGGCCACGTTCTCGCGGCTCAACGACACCCAGCGCGCGGCGTTCATCGCCGGCGCGAGCGTCACCGAGGTGCCGGAAGGCGCGCGCGTCATCGCCCAGGGCGACGCGGCCACGTCGGCCTACTTCATCCTCGACGGGCAGGCGGCGGCGGGCATCCCGGAGCCGGACGGCGGCTATCGCGGGCTGTCGACGATGGACGCGGGCGACTTCTTCGGCGAGATCGGGGCGCTCACGGGCAGCACCCGCACGGCCGACGTGGTGGCCACCAGGCCGTCGACGCTCATGGAGGTCCCGGCCGACTCGTTGCGGGCCGCGATGGAGGAGCCCGAGGTCAACAAGCTCCTGCTCTCGACGCTCACCGAGCGGCTGCTGCGGAGCAACCAGCCCGACCTGCCGCGGCTCGCGTCGATGGACCAGGCCGCCCTGCGCGACCTGCGGACGAAGGCGCCGACCGTCGAGGCCCTGCCGAAGGCGTACGCGGAGGGCTGACGCGGCGCCCATCCTCGAGGCGCTGCCGGCGCGATCGGGGACGCTGTTCGCCTGCGTCGATCCGCTCGAGCGCGTGTTCCTGAGTCGCGCCTCGTAGACTCGCGCTGATGGACGTCGTGCACTGCCCGGCCTGCGGCGAGGAGAACCCCGCCCGGTTCAGGATGTGCGGGTTCTGCGGGACCTCGCTGCTCCTGCCGGTCGTGGCGTCCGTCGCGTGCCCCGCGTGCGGATCCGAGAACCCGCCGGGGTTCCGGTTCTGCGGCTACTGCGCGACGCCGCTGGACGGGTCGTCCGTGGATCCCGGTGGTGCCGCCGGCCCGGCGCCCGGGCAGCCGGCACCCGGTGGCGGGGTGCCGCCTTGGGCCTGGGCGTACCGGTGGGCACCGTGGGCGGTCCCGCCGTGGGCGTGGCCGGCGTACGGCCAGGCGCCTGGCTGGGCGGGCTCCCCGCCCCAGGGCTATCCGCCGCAGGCTGCCTATCCGCCGCCACCCGGGTATCCGGCGCCATCCGGGTATCCGGCGCCGACTCCGTACGGCGCGCCTCCCGGGTACCCGCCGGCAGCCTACGGGCCGCCGGGATACGGGGCCCCGACATACGCCCAGCCGGGCTATCCGCCGACTGGCTATCCGCCGCCCGGCTATCCGTCGCCCGGTCATCCGCAACCGGGGCATCCCCTGTCCGGGTACCCGCCGGAGGCCTACGGGCACGCGGGCTACTCGCCCCCCGGCTATCAATCGCCCGCTCAGCCGGTGCCCGGATACCCGGCACCGGGTCAGGCCGAACCGGGCCAGCCCCCAACGAGCCAGCCGCTCACCGGATATCCCAGCCAGGCTCCCCCGCCCGGATCCCCGCCGGGTCCCACGCCCGCCGGAACCGTCGACCCGTGGGCGCCACGCAGCCTGCAGCAGCCGGCCCTCTCGCCGGCCCCACCGACATCTCTCGATCCGACCCCCGTCGCAGACGTCGGCGAGAGCCTGCCGACCTCGGACGCGACGGCCGACCTCGCGTCGTTCCAGGGCTTCGACACCGTGCAGTCCGGTCCACCGGCCGCGCCGGCCGCGTCGTCGGCGGAGGCGATCGACGACGGAATGCCGCACGGCGGCGGGTACGCCGCGCCCGCGACGCCACCGGTGCCGCCGCCAGTCGCCCCACCGCCGCCGGCAGCGCAGGCGCCGGCACCGTACTCGGCGCCACCCGCGCCCGCATGGGCATCGCAGGCCTCAGTCCAGCCCGCGGCTCCCGCGCCGGCTGACGGGCTCACTCCCGCCGCATTCCCGGGCTTCGACGCACCCGAGGCGCCTGCACCCCGCGCGGTCGCGCCGCTGCCCTCGTCCGAGGTTCGGAAGATCGTCACGATCATCTTCTCGGACCTCAAGGGGAGCACGGCCCTGACCGAGAAGATCGACGCCGAGGCGATCAACGAGGTCAAGGAGCGCTACTTCACCGCGATGGCCGCGGAGATCACGCGCCACGGCGGCAAGATCGAGAAGTACATCGGCGACGCGATCATGGCCGTGTTCGGCCTCCCTCGCGCCCACGAGGACGACGCCCTGCGCGCCGTGCGCGCCGCGCACGGCATGACCCGCGCACTCGGCGAGCTCAACAAGGAGCTGCTGTCGTTCTACGGCGTCGAGATCGCGGCGCGCACCGGCGTGAACACGGGCGAGGTCGTCGCGAACAGCGATCCCGACGCCGAGCAGCGGCTCGCGACCGGGGACGCCGTGAACGTCGCCGCGCGCCTCGAGCAGGCCGCGCCGGCCAACGAGGTGCTCATCGGCGAGGTCACCTACAGCCTCGTCCGGCAGTCGGTCGAAGTGGAGGAGGTCGAGCCGCTCGAGCTGAAGGGCAAGGCCGAGCGCGTCCCCGCCTACCGGCTGCTCGACGTGCGCGATGCGGCGCACGAGCACCAGGCGTCGACGGTGGACGCGCCGCTGGTCGGACGCGAGACGCAGCTCGAGGCGCTCCGGGTCGGCCTTCGCGAGGTCGCCAGCCGGGGCGGTGCCCGGATCGCCACCGTCCTCGGCGAGGCCGGCGTGGGCAAGTCCTACCTGGCCGACGCGTTCCAGGAGGAGGTCCAGACGGCAACCACCGTCCTGCGTGGCCGCTGCCTCCCGTACGGCGACGGCATCACGTTCTGGCCGTTGGTCGAGGTCCTCCGGGCCGCCGCCGGCATCGTCGACGACGACTCGCCCGAGCAGGCGGTCACGAAGATCGGCGAGGCGATTGGTCCCGTGCCCGCACAGGTCGAGATCCGCGACCGCCTCGCGAGCGTCGCAGGCCTGTCATCGGCCCGGTTCCCGGTCACGGAGATCTTCTGGGGCGCACGCAAGTTCCTCGAGGCGCTGTCGGCGAAGCGGCCCGTCGTCCTGTTCATCGAGGACATCCACAACGCGGAGGAGACGTTCCTCGATCTCCTCGATCACCTGCTCGACGCCACCGCCGCCCAGTCCGCGATCCTGATGGTCGGCACCGGGCGGTTCACCCTCACCGAGAAACGGCCCGCGTGGGCGACGCGCGCGGGCGTGACCATCGTGCCGATGCCGGCGCTCGAGCCCGGCGACACCGAGCGGCTGGTCGAGCTGCTCCTCGACGGGCCGGTGCAGGACGAGGTCAAGTCGCGGGTTGTCGCATCGTCCGAGGGCAACCCGCTGTTCGTCTCGCAGCTCGTGTCGATGCTCGTCGACAAGGGGCTCGTCCACAAGCGGGAGGACCGCTGGGAGGCGTCCGGGGACCTGGCCGAGGCCGCCGTGCCTCCAACGATCCAGGCGCTCCTCGCCGCACGCCTCGACGACCTGTCCCGCGAGGAGCGCGCGATCATGGAGCCCGCCGCGGTGATCGGGCTTGCGTTCCCGGAGCCGGCGATCGAGGAGCTCGTCCCCGATGCGCTCCGGCCCGCCGTCCCATCCCACCTGCGGACCCTCTCCCGCAAGCAGTTCGTGGATCGCGACGCGGCGGGCGCGAGCGAGGACGAGATCTACCGGTTCCGCAACCTCATGATCAAGGACGCGGTATACGGGTCGCTGCTCAAGCGAGCCCGTGCGACGCTCCACGAACGGTTCGTGACCTGGGCGGAGCGGGTCAACCGGGAGCGCGGCCGCGAGCAGGAGTTCGAGGAGATCCACGGCTACCACCTCGAGCAGGCGTATCGCTATCGCATCGAGCTCGGCCCCCTGGATGCCGAAGGGCGGGCGATCGCCGAGCGAGCGGCCGCGAAGCTCGCCAACGCGGGGCGCCGCGCCTCGTCACGGGGCGACACGCCGGCGACGATGTCGCTGCTCAAGCGAGCCGCCGCCATCCTGCCGCGCGAGTCGCCGACCCGGCTGGGGATCCTGTTCGATCTCGGCGAGTCGATGATCCTGAACGGCGCCCTCGACGAGGCGCGGGAGCTGACGGTCGAGGGCATCGCGATCGCGCAGCAGCTGGGCGACGAGCGCCTGGTCGCCCGGATGACGATCAACGAGCTGATGCTCAATCAGTTCACCGGCGACGGCAGCTGGACCCAGCAGATCGACACGGCCAAGGAGATCATCAAGGTCCTCGAGCGCTACGACGACGACTTCGCGCTCGCGCGCGCGTGGAACGAGGTGACGTTCCGGCAGGTCACCCGTGGCCAGTACGAGGCCGCGACCGTCTCGTCGGACATGATGGTCGCCCACGCGCGGCGGGCGGGCAGCGAGCGACTGGCCGGGCAGGCGGCGCCGGCCGTCGCGTACCTGATGGTCCACGGCGCCACGCCGGTCGTCGACGCCATCCGGGGGTGCGACGAGCTGCTCGACAGCATCCGAGGGAACCGCCGGACGGAGGCGGTCGTGCTCGGGGCCCTCGCACAGCTCAAGGCGATGGACGGCCAGTTCGAGGAGGCTCGGGCCATCTGCGAACGGGTGCGCGGGATCCTCACCGAGCTCCAGGCACGGATCGACGCGAACTCGACGTCCATCGAAGCGTCGCGCGTCGAGATGCGGGCGGGCGATCTCGCCGCGGCCGAGGAGATGCTGCGGCGCGACGACGAGGCGCTGGCCGCCCTCGACGAGCAGTACTTCCGCTCGTCGATCAGCGGGATCCTCGCGAACGTCCTCGCCCTGCGCGGCTTGTTCGCGGAGGCCGAGCGCTACGCGGCGCTCGCCGAGAGCCTGGCCGACGACGAGGACATCGAGGCGCAGATCGCCTGGCGCACGGCGCGCGCGAAGGTGCTGGCCAACACGGGGATGCGCGATGAGGCGATCGCCCTCGCTGAACAGGCCGTCAGCCTCGCCTCGGAAGGCGAGGACGTCCAGGTCCGCGCCGACGCCCTCACCGAGCTGGGCCGGGTGTTCGTCGCGGTCGGGCGCCGGGAATCGTCAGGGCCCCCCTTGCGGGAGGCCCTGGCGCTCTACGAAGCGAAGGGTGACAAGTCGTCGGCGGCCCTCGTCAGCGAGCTCCTCGCGGATCCCGCGACGGCCTGATCGGGCTGCCCCCGCCGCTGTCGGCTAGCTCGTCCGGCGGAGCGAGCCGTTGTGGGCCAGGTACAGGGTCGCCTTGTAGGCCTTCTTGTCCCAGGTGAAGCAGTTGATCTTCGGCTTGCCGTTCTGGCACAGGAAGTACTCGGCGTCCGAGTAGTTGTCCGAGATGTGGAGGTAGGACTTGGGCGCCGAGGTCGGCTTGGGGTACGTGATCTCGAGGGTGAAGTTCGCCGCCGCGCCGCCGTTGACCGTGATGTCGACCGC
>DASSRG010000200.1:0-19521 GCA_035701885.1 Candidatus Limnocylindrales bacterium | reverse complement strand
TCTCGCACGTGCATCGGGCACGTCCTGACTGGCGCGCGTGCGGGTCGCCGATCCGCCGCGGCAAGGGGGGTACGCACCCATCATGTCGCGTGAGCGGCGACGCTCGCCCGGGGCGGACCGAGGTGCGGTGTAACAACGTCGTGTCGGTGACGCGACCGATCTGCGGTACGTCCGGCATCCGGTGCTACTGCCCGCGACCCGTCGTGTCCGTACGCTCCGAACCTCGGACCACACGCCGGGGAGGCGAGCCATGCGCCAGGCGAAGACAGCGAATCGCGTGCGACTCAACGAGGCGGCCTACGCGTATGCACGGAGGCTGATCGCCGAGGGCAGGGTCGTCATCGATGACCGCGATGACTGGAGCGAGCACCAGCCGACGGCACGAGACGAGAACGACTTCGTCCAGGACCATGGCTGGACGGCTTATGCGCGCTGGTACCTGGCGGTCAACGACGACGCGGCGACGCAGGCCAAGGAGCGCTACGGATTCCCGTACGGCGACTTCGAGAAGGTCCATCGCTGCGGCGTCCTCGCCGCGGAGTCACGAGCCGCCCAGTACGAGCACGCCGACATCGAGACCGCGGCCGCGCACCTGCACGGCATGCTCGACGCGCTCCGGGCCAGCCGATGATCGCAGCGCACCGCGCCGGCGCTGCGCGGTAGGCCGCCACCCGACGACCGGGCGCGTCCGGGTGGGTGCGGTGGGGAGCCCCGGATACACCGCGACGCGCACGATGCTGGCAGCCTCACCGGATGCTGCATCCCACGTTCTTCGAGCAGGATGTCCGGCTGGTCGGGCACCGCTGGTCGCCCCGCGTCCATGAGCTGAAGCGCTTCCTGGCCCGCAGCGGCGTGCCATTCCGCTGGTTCGACGTCGACAACGACGATGACGCGGAGGTCCAGCGGATCGTCGCGGAGGCGGGGGCAGCGTCCTCGGCGTCTCCGATCGTGATCCTGCCCGATGGCGTCGTCCTGAGGGATCCGGACGTCCAGACGCTGGCCGAGCGACTGGACCTTCCGACGGAACCCAGGGCGGCGCTGTACGACCTCGTCGTCGTGGGCGCAGGACCGGCGGGCCTTGCCGCTGCCATCTCCGGGGCGTCGGAGGGTCTTCGAACCGTGGTCGTGGAGCTGGACCTGCCGGGTGGTCAGGCGAGCTACAGCGCGATGATCGAGAACTATCCCGGGTTCCCGAGCGCCATCGATGGCAGCGACCTCGCCCGCCGCACCGTGGAGCAGGCGGAGCGATTCGGGGTGGAGATCGTCGTCACCCGACGCGCGACCAGCCTGCGCTGCGATGGGCTGGAGCGCAGGGTGATGCTCGATGACGGGACGGAGCTCGCGACCCACACGGTCCTCCTGGCGATCGGCGTCTCGTTCCGATGGCTCGACGCACCTGGCTGCGCCGCGCTCGTCGGCGCCGGCGTGTACTACGGTGCGGCGACCGTCGAGGCGAGCGCATGCCGGGACCAGGGCGTCTACGTCGTCGGCGGCGGCAACTCGGCGGGACAGGCGGCGCTGTTCCTCGCCCGTTTCGCCCGGGAGGTGCACATCCTGACACCCGGCGAGGGCCTCGAGGAATCGATGTCGCGGTACCTTGTCGAGCGGATCGAGCAGACACCCAACGTGTCGGTCCATCCCCGGACCACCGTCGTCGACGTCGGCGGTGCGGGACACGTGGAATGGATCCTCGTGCGCGACGACATGGCGAACGTGTCGAGGCGGCTGCCCGCGGAGGCCGTGTTCGTGTTCATCGGCGCCGCACCGCGGTCCGACTGGCTCGATGGGACGATCGACCGCGACGACGAGGGGTTCCTGCTGTGCGGGATCGACTACCTGTCACGACGCCCGGAAGCCTGGCCACTCGAACGGCGGCCCTACCTGCTCGAGACGCGCGTCCCCGGTGTCTTCGTCGCGGGCGACGTACGGAAGGGATCGGTGAAGCGGCTGACCGTCGCGGCCGGCGAAGGGACAGCGGCGGTCAACCTCGTGCACCGCTACCTTCAAGAGACGTTCGGTCGGTCAGCGCATCAGGAAGCTGGCGACAGGAGTGACCGAATGGCTCCGGCGGTAGGATTCGAACCTACGACCAAGTGATTAACAGTCACCCGCTCTACCACTGAGCTACGCCGGAGCGATGGACGATCCTGGCAACGGCCGATCGTCAGGAGCGCCGTCGCGGCGCCGCGCGCCAGAATATCAGGGGTTCCGCCGCCCTTGCAGTGGGTCACGGGGCGGCCGGGTCGTCGGTCCATCCCCTAGCCGCTGACCTCGGGCCACTCGATCTCGCCCGAGCACTCCGGGCACTCCAGCGCGAGGAAGGCCAGCCAGGAGCTCGTCTCCGCCGGGTCCACCAGGCCGCCCGCCTCGCCCGCTGCCGACACCACCCGAGGCGCGAGCCAGCGGTCCAGCAGGAGGACGATCGCCGAGCCCGGCGGGACGTCGACCAGCGACGCGAGCTGCTGTTTCCAGCCGCCATCGGGATCGCCGACGAGCCGCGTCCCGGCCGGGAGCCCATGGCGCCACGTCGCCGCCTCCTCGGCCGTGCCCGCCACCGCGATGACGACCGTCGCGTCGGCATCCGCGAACCCGGTCTCCTGCCCCGCGAGCTGGCGCGCATAGCCGAAGCAGGCGAGACATCCGGCCTCGTGGGCGAGGAACAGCGCGACCTGGCGACGGCCGCGCAGCGCGTCGAGGGTGAACGACGTCCCGTCGTCGACGGGCAGCCGTCGCGTGGGCACGGTCCGCGTGATGCGCTCGCCGTGGAGCTGGGTGGCCCCGGGACGCCTGGCGTCGCGTGCGGCACCGACCCGCTCGCGGAGCCGCTCGCCCAGCTGCTCGAGGGTCGGCTCGGCGACCGCCGGCAACCCGTCGCCGAACAGGACGGTCGGCGTCACCCGATGGCCGTCATTGAGCCGGCGAACGAGCGCCTCAGCGGATGGGTCGAGGTCGATGTCGACGTCCTCGAACGGGACCCCGAGCGCCGCGAGCCGGCTCTTGGTGATCGCCGTGTCCTCGCAGGTCGCGCTCCCGAGCACGACGATCCGGCCGTCCGTGCCCCCCGACGTCGGCGCCAGGACGCCCCGCGTCGTCTCGACCATCTCGTTCACTCCCGGTCCGCGACGCGCACCGTCATCGCCCGGGCTCGGCGGCGCCCGGCACCCGCCCGATCAGGACGCGCCACACCTCGGGCCCCTGCTCCGCGTACTCCCAGGTGAACCGTCCGGCATGCTCGGCCGCGAACTGGTAGTAGAGCGGCTTCGGGTCGTGGTCGTTGCGGAGCTCGAACACCGCCCCGGGCTCGAGCGCGTCGAAGGTCTCGAAGATCAGCGCGTGCCTCCGCGCGGGGGGCTCGGTGCGGACGTCCAGGATCTGGGCGGTGGCCATGTCGTGACTCCTCGCGGAAGTGACCGGCGAAACGGGCCGGCGGCGATGAACCGACAGCGCGGTCTGTCACTTGATAGTTACGTCTATTTACGTGCAAAATGCAAGCGATGGCTCACCCCAACCCGGACGTGTCCCTCGACGTCACGCTGCGTGGCCGTGCCGTCGGCGGAGGTCGCCGACCGCGCTTCGGTTCCGGCGTCACGCGGGCCCGGATCCTCGACCGCCTCGGCGGCGGGGATCGCGAGTGGTCGATCCCGGAGCTGGCAGCGGACCTCGGGCTCCACCCGAACAGCATCCGGACGCAGCTCGACCTGCTCGTGGACGCTGGTCGCATCGTCCGCTCGCCCGCCGTCACGGGACGCCGCGGCCGCCCGCCGCTGCGGTACCGGGCCGTGCGCCAGATCGATGCCGGCGCGCCCTACCGCGACCTCGCGGCGGTCCTGGCGTTCCAGCTCGGCGAGGCCCCTGACGCCGCCGAGCGAGCGCTTGCCGCGGGCGAGCGGTGGGGCAGGTCCGCGGTCGCCGCGGAACCACCCGCCGACCCGGGTCGCTCGTCCGGCGAATCGACGGACCAGCTGCTGGCGATCCTGGAGACGAGTGGCTTCAGGCCCGAGACGGCCGCCCACGGGGGCCCCATCCGGCTGCGCCGCTGTCCATTCCTGCCGCTCGCCCGCGACCAGTCGGAGGTCGTGTGCGCGGTGCACCTCGGGCTGATCCGCGGCGTCCTCGAGGCGACGGGTTCCGCGCTCGACGCCGACCGGCTCGAGCCGCTCGTGGAACCCGACCTGTGTCTCGCGCACCTCCGCCGGCGCGACCCGGGAGCGATCGCGTGACCGTCCTGGGCACCTCGCCGAACGCACGGCTGATCGGAGCCGGCCCGCGCGGGTTGTTGCTCGCGGCCGGCGGTGTCGCCCTCCTGGCTGGCCTCACCGGTGCGCTCGTGCTGCTCGGCGTGCCGATCCCCCGGGTGACCGTCCGGCTCGGTGCGATCCACGGGCTGCTCATGGTCTTCGGCTTCCTCGGTACGCTCGTGTCGCTGGAGCGCGCCGTTGCGCTCGGCCGGCCGTGGGGATATCTCGCGCCGCTGGCCTCGGCCGCGGGGGCGATCGCCCTGCTGGCCGGCGCGACCCTCGCGGCGGGTGGCCTGCTGGTCGTCGCCGGCCTGGCATTGGTGGCGATCTACGTCGCGTTCGACCGAATCGAGCGGTCCCTGCATGGGTTCGTGCAAGCCGTCGGTGCGGCGGCGTGGCTCGGCGCCGCGATCCTCCTCGCGGGCGGCCGTCCGGTCGCGGCCACGGTCCCGTTCCTCGCGGCGTTCCTCGTGTTCACCATCGTCGGTGAGCGACTCGAGCTGTCGCGGGTCACCCGCCCGCCACCCGCCGCCCGGCGGGTCTTCGCGGCTGCCTGCCTTGCCTTCGGCGTCGGGGTCGTCGTGACGCTCGTCGCCCCGGACGCCGGGACACGGCTCGCGGGCGCCGGCCTGATCGCGCTCGCCGCGTGGCTCGCGCGCTTCGACATCGCACGACGGACGGTGCGCTCGACGGGCGTCACGCGGTTCATCGCGGCATCGCTGCTGCCCGGCTACCTCTGGCTCGCGGTCGGGGGCGCCGTCTGGCTCGTGCTCGGGTCACCGCTCCCCGTGCCCGCGTACGACGCCGCCATCCACGCGCTGTTCCTCGGCTTCGCGATCTCGATGGTGTTCGGGCACGCGCCCGTCATCCTGCCGGCGGTGCTGCGGCTGCCACTCCCGTACCGGCCTCGCTTCTACGCGCACCTCGGGCTGCTGCACGCCGGCCTCGTCATCCGGATCGTGGCCGGCGACGCGCTGGCGATCCCCGGTGCCTGGCGGCTGGGCGGCGTCCTGAACGTGCTCGCGCTGCTGCTGTTCCTCGCGTCCTCGGTCGTCGCCGTGCTCGGCGGCCTGCGAGCGGGCGCGACCAGGCGCGCCGACGACGGCGCGCCGAGGTCGACGAGCGACGTGAGCGGAGGCTGAGCGGAGGCTGAGCGGCGACTGAGCGGGGGCGGGGCGGCCGGGGGGCTACCAGGCGGGCTCGTCGTCCGAGAGCATCATCCGCAGCTGCAACTCGATCTCGTCCCGCTCGGGGAGGTGGCGCGGTCGCGGGTTCCTGAACTGCTCCGGGCCGGGTGGTCGCACGCGGCCCGATGCGTCGCGTTCCGCGTCGGCGGCGCGAAACGGCCCTCGCGTCCGCCGCGGCAGCGGCTCGCTCGCGAGCGCACGGAGGCGGGCCGCCATCTGCCGGGGAGTCGGCCGCCGAGCGAGCGGGCGCGCCACGACCTCGAGCTCCCCGTCACCGTCCTCGCTCAGCTGCCGGAGCAATGCAGCGAAGCGCTCGTGCGCCGGGCCTCGACCGCTGACCTCGACCATGTCGAGATCCGCGACCCGCTCGGCGACGCTGCCGAAGAACCGGCGCATCTCCTCGACGTGCTGCCCCTCGGTGCCCGTTCCGCCGATGCGACCGCCCCCGAACGGCCGTGCAGGACCACGCCGCACCGAGCCCACGGCCCGACGCTTGGGCGGCACGCCGCTCGCGATCTCCTCCGTGACCGGCTCGTCGTCCCAGCGCCCGACGACCGCCCCGCGGCCGTCGATCCACACTGTCCCGATCCGTTGCGGTTCCGTCATCGTGATCCTCCATGGCTCGCTGGATGCAACCGTACCCAACCCTGCCGGAATGGATCCGCGGACGGGTCCGGCGGCGGCGGTAGGATGGGCCGACGACGACTGATGGACGGCATGCCACACAGCCCGCTGATCGCCCCGGAAACGCTGCTCGCCCGGCTCGACGATCCCGTCCTGCGGATCGCCGACGTCCGGTGGTGGCTGGCTGATCCCGGCAAGGGCCGACGTGACTACGAGGCGGGCCACCTGCCCGGGGCGGTCTTCGTGGACGTGGACCGCGACCTCGTCGCGCCTGACGGTCCCGGGCGGCACCCGTTGCCCGATCCGCCCGCCTTCGCCGAGCGGCTCGCGTCGCTCGGCTTCGACGACTCGTCGGACGTCGTCGCGTACGACGACGCGGGGGGCACGATCGCGGCGCGCCTGTGGTGGATGCTCGACTCCCTCGGCCATCGCCGCGTCCGGCTGTTGGACGGCGGGATCCAGGGCTGGATCGCGGTCGGCGGGCCGCTGTCGAGCGAGGTGCGGGCGTACCGGCCCGGGCACCTGACGCTTCGGACGACCTGGTCACGGACGATCGACCGCGAGGCGCTCGCGGGACGCCTCGGCACCGTCGCCGTGATCGACGCCCGCGCGCCCGAGCGGTACCGCGGCGAGGTGGAGCCGATCGACCCCGTGGCCGGCCACATCCCGACGGCACACAACGTGCCGACCGGTGGCAACCTCGCCCCGGGCGGCCGTCTCCTCGACGCCGGCACGCTCCGCGATCGCTACGCGCCGCTCGGCGACCAGGTCATCACAACGTGCGGATCCGGCATCACCGCGTGCCACAACGCCCTCGCGATGCGCGTCGCCGGGCTGCCCGATCCCCTGCTCTACCCGGGCTCGTACAGCGACTGGTCACGCTCGGGGATGCCGGTCGCGACAGGCGACGAGCCGGGCGAGGTCCCCGAAGCGCTGCCGGCGGCCGGGAGCTCGCACGAAGGCGAGGGCGCGCACGGTGGCGAGGGCTCGCACGGTGGCGAGGGCTCTCCCGAAGGCGCGGGCTCGCGCGACGCCGCGAGCTAGTTCGCGGCCGCGGCGGACCCGTCGCGGCGGAGCGAGCGCACGACGACCGCCTGGGCGAACGCGACGACGAGCGCGCCCGCGAACCCGAGCACGACGTCGCCGAACAGCGCGATCTGGAACCCGAACAGGCCGATCTCGGGGCCGACCGAGAGGCCCAGCCGGTGTCCGATCAGGTAGAACGCGGCGAACGCCGCACCGATCGGCAGGATCGTCCATCGCCAGCCCCTCGGACCGCCCGCACGCGCCGCGACCAGCCGCTGCGCGAGGATCCCGAGCACGAGCGAGCAGGCGGCGAACAGCGTCACGATGGCATAGGCCTGGGGCGGCATCACCCCCACTGTAGCCCGAGCGGCGCTCGGACCGCGGCGGCACTTCCTGGGTTCTAGCGGCGGCCGTAGGCGAGGTTGGAGCGCGTGCTCCGGTTGCCGGACGTGTCGACGGCCCGCACGTAGTACCGCGCGCCCTTCAGTGTGTAGACGCGGATCTTCGTGCCGGTCGTGGCGCCGATCGCCTTCGTGCGGCCCACGCGGTAGATGCGGTACTTCAGGACCTTCACGTTGTCGCTCGAACGGGACCACGCAAACGTCACGTAGCGGCCGGACCGGGCGACCTTGCGGAAGTTCCTGGGCGCGGTCGGGCGCACCGTATCCGGTTGCGTCTTGAGCGAGATCGACGAGCCCGTGGAGGCGTTGCCGGCGGCGTCGAGCGCCAGGACCGTGTACGAGTAGGAGGTCCCCGGCTTCCGTGACGTGTCCTTCCAGCCGGTCGCATCGCCGGCCACGGTGGTGATCTTCGTGCCGTTGCGCCAGATCCGATAGCCCGTGACGGCCGTGTCGTCGGTCGCCGCGCCCCAGCTCAGGCTCACGGTCGTGAGGCCCGTGGTGCCGTCGAGCGGGTCGGGCGGCGTCGGCGGGTCCACGTCGGCGTCGGTCGGCTCCGGCGTGGGGGTCGGCTCCGCCGTGGGCGTCGGGGACGGGGTGGCGCTGGGATCCGGGGTGGGCGTCGGGTTCGGGTTGGCGGGGACCGCGACCGCGATCGAGGCGGCCGTACCGACGTTGCCGGAGGAGTCGATCGCCGCCACCGCGTAGGTGTACGAGGAGCCGAACGCGACGCTCGTGTCAGTCCAGCTGGTCGTCGGGACGTTGACCGTCGCCACGGTGGACCCGTTGCGCGTCACGCGGTAGCTCTTGACGGCGACGTTGTCGGTCGCGGCGCTCCAGCCCAGCGCGACCTTCGGCGTCGTGTCCGGGTTCGCGGTCAGCGAGCCCGGAGTGCTCGGCTTCACGCCTTCCTTGACCTGGACCTTGACGCCGCTCGAGTCCGAGGAGAGCGTCGTGAACGAGATCCCGGACACCGGGTCCGTCAGCGTCTTGCCCGGCAGCAGCGAGGCGTCCTTGAGATCCGTGGTGGACGGCGTCGTGTCGATGAGCTCCGACTCCTTCGACGTCGTGTAGGTGAGCCGGATCGTCACGCCGGTGACCGGCGGCGAGCCCGCCGCGAAGGTGTCGAACGCGCCGTACGTCATCCGGTAATCGAGCGCGAAGAACGTCGTGTCGTTCCGCGCGACTCGCAGCAGCTTCACCGGGCCGCTGCCGAAGTACGGCGAGATCGTGTACGTGTTCCCGATCGAGCCGTCGACCGTCTCTGATGAGGCGAGGAAGCCGAGCGACCCGAGCTGGGTGGCGTGGTTGTGGCGGAGGGCGTTGTTCCCCATCGTGGAGAACGGGTCCTGGTAGGCCTTCGAGCTGCAGGACGAGGTGGCGGCGATCGCGACCCGCGTCCCCGAGCTGTTCGTGCAGTACAGCGAGTTCGCGTGGCCCAGCCCCCAGTTGTGGCCCAGCTCGTGGGTGGCCACCTGCACGCTGTAGTTCCCGTTCAGCATGCCCTTGGGGCCGTTGACGTAAGCAACGCCGGCCCATCCGCAGGCGTTGGTGTCGGGGATGATGTACAGGAGGTTCGTGAACGAGGCGAGGTTCACGCCGGCGCCGGTCGCCGCATTGCCGCCGAGCGTCGTCCAGTTGCTCCAGTCGCAGGACGTGGACGTGGCGTTGATCGTGTACCAGCCATAGACCGTCGCGTTCAGCGTCCAGCGACCCTTCGCCTGCTCCTCGACGTACTTCTTGACGCTGGTCGCGCTGCCGGTCATCGCCGTCTGGACGGTGCTCTTCGAGAACGGCTGGCTCGTGTTGTCCTTGAAGTTGATCAGGATGACGGCGACGTTCTTGGTGATGGCGGCGGCCGTGGTGGCCGTCCCGCTCTCCGCGGTCATCGTCCCGCCGTTGCCGTCCGTCGTCAGGAATGCCGCCTGCTCCTCGGCGGTCGCGCGGCTGCGCACCTTGACGTCCCGGCGCCCGCTGGCGACATGGAGCGTCTTTCCGACCCGCCGCCCGGTGACCTCGACCTTCGCGCCATCGATGCCCTCGGGGGCCCCGTCGTCGAACTCGAGCGGGATGTCGCCGTCCGCCGTGCGCAGGACGTGCCGCTCGCGCGGATGCGCCTCCTTGAACGTCTCGATGTACAGGCCCTGGAGCGTGCCGCGGAGGGTTTCTCTGGCGGCACCGCCGGGCTCGACGGCGGCGGCAGGCGAGACGACCGCGAGGCCAAGGGCAAGGGCGAGCAGGGGCTGCAGGAAGGGTCGACGCATCGGGCTCCGGGTCCTGTGTAGGGCACTCGCACACCTCGGGTCGGCGTGCTCCCAGAGCGTCGTCGGCAGGCGCCCGCGACGGCATCCATCGGCCGTTCAGGCGCGGGAGGGGTAATGGTCCCGGTTCGGTGCCCGGGCGCACCACCGGGTGTCGGACGGGTGTGGTCCGGGGCGGTGGAGCCGTCAGACCGGTGACAGGACGCGTGCAGATCGCACCCGGGCGCGAGGCCGTCAGAAGCCTCGAAACGCGGGATCGGCGTCCCCCCGGGGAGGCGCGGTCAGCGCCCCCCGGAGGTGGGCGAAGGGACTGTCAGGAGGTCAGGAGCGCTCGCGGGTCCACGCGTCGACCGCGGCGGCCGCGTCGTCGGCCGCGTCACCGGCCGCGTCTGCGGCGTCCGATGCGCGGTCCGAGACGGCGTCCTCGACGGAACCGATCGCGTCCGTCGCGTCGTCCGCGATGCGCTCGGCGTCGACGTCCAGCGTGTCCGGGTCACCCCCGTCGAGCTGCGAGCCGACCTCGTCGCTCACGTCCTCGGCGGCGGCCTCGGCCTCGTCGAGCGCTGCGCTCGCGCCCGCGCGGACCTGGTTCATGCGCTCCTCGATCTCCGTCTGCAGGTCGGCGAAACCGCGCTCGATGCGTGCGCCGAGCGCCTCGTAGTTGCGGGCGTCGATCTCGGCGCGCACCTCGTCGTACGTGGCCCGGAGGTCCTTGCCACTCTTGACGGAGTAGTAGACGGCACCCGCGGCGCCGAGGGCGATGCCGGTGAGCAGCCCGGTGACGAACTTCATTCGATGGTCCTCCTGTTCCCGGTGAGGGCGCTACTCCAGGTAGTCCTTGAGCTTCCGGCTGCGGCTGGGATGGCGAAGTTTACGCAACGCCTTGGCTTCGATCTGGCGGATGCGCTCGCGGGTGACGTTGAACTCCTTGCCGACCTCCTCGAGCGTGCGGGCGCGCCCGTCCTCGAGGCCGAACCGGAGCTGGAGCACGCGCCGCTCGCGGCCGGTGAGCGAGTCGAGCACGGCCTCCACCTGCTCCTTGAGCAGCTGGTGCGATGCGGCTTCGGCCGGGGCGAGCGCGCCGCGGTCCTCGATGAAGTCGCCGAGGTGGGAGTCCTCCTCCTCGCCGATCGGCGTCTCGAGCGACACGGGCTCCTGGCTGACCTTGATGATCTCGCGAACCTTCTCCGGGGTGACCACGACCTCCTGGCCCTTGGACATCGCCTCGGCGATCTCCTCGACCGTCGGCTCGCGGCCCAGCTCCTGGAGCAGCTGACGCGAGACGCGGATGAGGCGGTTGATCGTCTCCACCATGTGGACCGGGATGCGGATCGTCCGGGCCTGGTCCGCGATCGCGCGGGTGATCGCCTGGCGGATCCACCAGGT
This sequence comes from Candidatus Limnocylindrales bacterium, assembly GCA_035701885.1. GTDB lineage: Bacteria > Chloroflexota > Limnocylindria > Limnocylindrales > CSP1-4 > CAIXZV01. Next base: position 8,401 of record DASSRG010000200.1, on the reverse strand, counting down.
CGCGTAGGTCGAGAACTTGAAGCCCTTCTCGAAGTCGAACTTCTCGACCGCCCGGATGAGGCCGATGTTGCCCTCCTGGATGAGGTCCAGAAACGACATCCCGCGGCCGATGTACTTCTTGGCGATCGAGACGACGAGCCGGAGGTTCGCGCTCGTCAGCTGTTCGCGCGCGTCGCGGCCGATCCGGACGACCTCGCCGCGGCGGTCGCGCATCTTCGTGTTCGGCGGGACCTCCGGGTCGAAGCCCATGCGCTTGAGCAGGTCCGGGTCGTTGCCGGCCTCGATCCAGCGCTGGAGGGCCGGGAACGCGACGTCGTCGCGGGTCCAGTCGTAGATCGCCCGCAGCCCGGGGTTGTCGCGCGAGTCGAGGTCCCCGTTGTGCACCGACAGGTACGACCAGTCGAGCAGGGCCTGGAACGTCTCGGCGTTGCGCGCCTCCCCGTACGCGGCAAGCAGCTTCTTCGCCTCCTTGAGCAGGTCCTTCGTCCCGTCCGACTGGGCGTCCTTGCCGGCCTTGATCAGGTGGAAATCCGGTGTCTCGACGTACAGGTCCTTGACACCGTCCCAGGCGAGAGCCTGGGCGACCATCTGGTGCGTCTCGGGCCCGAACGGCAGGCGGTGCTGAGTCTTCGTCGTCCGTGTCTTGTGCTCGGTGTCGTGCAGCGTCCACTCGTGGAGGCTGAGGACGGCCTTCCAGGGCTCGACGATGATCTGCTCCCCGAGCTCGATCGCCTTGGCGAGGACGACCTCTTCCTCCGCGGTGAGGAGCGCGACCTTGCCGATCTCCTTGAGGTACATCCGGACCGGGTCGTCGATCCCGATCATGTCGGCGGAGAGCGCCTCCAGCTCCTCCGCCGTCGGCTCCTCGACCTCGGCCGAGCTCAGCTTCTCGGGCGCCTCCATGCCCTCGGGCACCTTGACGCCCTCGACCGCCTCCTCCTCGACGATCTCCACGGTGAGCTCGGCCGCGCCGGGCTCACCGTTCTCGTCGAGCGAGAGGTCGAGATCGTCGTCGTCGTCATCGTCGATGTCGGCGTCCGGGTCGGCAGGCCCAGGTGCCACCGCGGCACCGGGGCGCCGGGGGCGCATCGTCGCCAGCTTCGCCTCCTCGAGCTCGCGCCGGGTCCGGCGAGGGCGCGACGAGAGGACAGCCTCGACGAGCTGCTTGTCCAGGGGATCGGCCATGTCGCGGGTCCTCCGAGATCTCGGGCGCGTGGGACGCGTGAGCGGGAGTCGATGCGTCGGGGACGGGGTCACCGGGCTCGACGGGTGACGGTTGACGGCTGATGCAAGGCGGTTGGCGGCGACGGTCCGTGACGGACGGTTGGGGGTCAGTGTCTTCGGCGGGTCCTCATCCGGTGGCCACCGCCGGCTTCGAGAGCAGCCGGGTCTGGTCGCGTCGCCGGTCGAGCGACCGGCGCTGTTCATTGAGCAGGCGTCGTTCGAGGGTCAGGCGTTCGATCGAGTCGCGGTCCGCGTCGCGCTCTGCCTCGCCCATCGCGTCGCGGTTCCACGACGAGCGCTCCTGCCAGTCCGCGTCGTCGAGCTCGAGGATCAGTCGCTCGATCTCGTAGCCGAGCGCGCGGTCGCTGAGCTCTCGCGGATCCGGACCCGCCCGCGAGACGAGCGCCTGGCCGAGCGCCCGGCTCTCCTCGTCCAGCCCGTCGAGGATCGCCGACAGCGCATACGGCGGCCGGACTCCGTGCTCGTCGCGCTCGCGCGCGATGACGATGGCGCGGTACAGCTCGCGCGCGACCTGGCTCGGCAGGCGGTCAGGCCCGAGGCCGTCGAGGACGGCGTCGTGGGTCTCGGGGACGAGCAGGACGAGCCGCAGCAGCTCCTGCTCCGTGCGCGAGACGCCGCGGAGGATGTCGTTGACGGGCAGCGCGTCTGCGGCCCGGACGACGGCGGCCGCGCTGAACCGCTCGCGTCCGTCGCGCGGGTCCGCCTCCCGCAGCTGGCGGCGGTGCATCGCCTCCAGCAGCGTCCGCTCCTCCACGCCGCTCACCTGCCGGACGCGCTGGAGGTAGGCGTCGCGGAGCACCGGGTTGGGCAGGTTCCGGATGATCGGCAGGACGGCGTCGACGAAGCGTGCCTGGCCGCCGGGCGTGCGCAGGTCGTGGGCACGCGCGTGAACGTCGATCAGGTGGTCGACGATCGGCCGCGCCGTGCGGACTCCTTCGCGCCACTCGTCCGGGTTGTCGCGGACCACCTCGTCCGGGTCCTTGCCCTCCGGCAGGCGCACGACGCGGACGTCGTCCAGCTCCACGCCCGAGTCGTCCGGCGCCAGCTGCCGGATCAGCTCCTCCAGCGCGGTGGCGCCGAACGTGCCCGCCTTCTCGCCCGCCGCGTCGACGTCGTACGCGAGCGCGATCCGCTTCGCGTAGCGGGTGAGGAGTGCGACCTGCTGCGGGGTGAGCGCGGTGCCGAGGCTCGCGACGACCGTGTCGAAGCCGGCCTGGTGCGCCATCAGCGCGTCCGTGTAGCCCTCCACGATGACCGCCTGCCCGCTCTTGCGGATCGACGACTTCGCGCGATCGATGAGGTAGAGCGTGCGGCTCTTGTCGAACAACGGCGTTGCGGGGGAGTTCAGGTACTTCGGCCCCCGATCGATCCCGCCCTCACCCTCCTTGCCGAGGATCCGGCCGCCGAGACCGACGGCGTGGCCGTTCTGGTCGCGGATCGGGAAGATGACCCGCTCCCGGAACCGGTCGTACACACCGCCGCCGCGCTGGCGTGGGCTCGCGAGCCCGACCTCGACCAGCTCGCCGGCGGTCACCTGGCGCTTCGTCGCGAGCTGCCGGACGAGCGTGTCCCAGCCGCCGGGCGCCCAGCCCAGCTGATGCTTCTCGATCGTCTCGTCGGTGAAGCCGCGGTCGCGCAGGTAGGCGAGGGCCGGCTCGCCCGCCTTCGACTTCATCAGGACGGCGTGGTAGAAGGCGATGGCCGCCTCCATCACCTCGCGCAGGCGCGCGTTGCGGGCGTCCTCACGCTTGGTCCGCTCGTCGAGCTCCACGCCGGCGCGGCCGGCGAGCTGTGCGAGGGCCTCGGGGAAGGCGAGCCCGTCGCGCTCCATGACGAACGTGAAGATGTCGCCGTGCTTGCCGCACCCGAAGCAGTGCCAGGTGTCGCGTGCCGGCGTGACGACGAAGCTGGGCGTCTTCTCGCCGTGGAACGGGCACAGCCCCTTCAGGGTGGTCCCGGCCTTCTTCAGCTGGACCGTCTCCCCCACCACGTCCGCGACGGGGAGCCGGCCCTTGATCTCGGCCACGACGCCGACGGCCAAAGGGCATCCCTTTCGCTTCCGGCACCGGGCGACGGGTCCGAGCCGGAAATGGCTAGGGACCTGTCAAGTCTTGACAGGCCACCTGCGGCCGAGGGTACCCCCGGTCAGGGGGCTTGACAAGGAACGGTTGTCAAGCCCCGGCGGCGCGTAACCGGAGCATTGATGTGACGTTGTTGCACCGACTGGTGCAAACAAGCGGGCGCACGCGTGTAGCCTGTCATCGGTGAGGGGTCTCGTGTTCGTCGTCCCGCTGGCGATCGTCGCCGTTGCGGCAGCCGGCTGCGGTGCCACGCCCGGCCCGCTGCCGGCGAGCTGCCCTGTCGTGCGGCTCGACATGAGCGACCCTGGCGCCCCGTTTGATGGCTCACCGGAGTGCGTCGTGGTGGTGTGGGACGACGCGATGGACCCTGGCAGCATCGGCGCCGACGGAGGCGTGTCGACGTCTCCCGTCCTGGAGCTCGCCGCTCGAGCAGCCGGCTACGCACAAGGCTGCGAGCACTCCATCGATCCCGGAGGCGCTGACGCACGTCGGTTCCACGGTCGCTTCGGCGACCTGTCCCCGACTGCGCAGTGGTGGACGGTAACGCTCTACCGGCCGGCCGACGTCCCCAACCAGCGAATGTGCGAGGCTTGGCTAGCGACGTTCTGATGCCGGCGGCGGCCTGCGCGCGATCAGTGCGAGGGCTGATCGTGCTCGGCGCCGGTGCTCACGCGGGTGGCGGTGCGCCCGGCGCACGGGGGTATGATTCGCTCGCTCGCTGGGGGATGGCTGCATGGACCGCGCGCGACTGTTCCAGCGGCTCGGCGTTGAGCCCTCGATCCACAAGCGACTCCGGAGCGTGATCCGGAAAGGGCTTAAGGATGCGCGCGGACGGCCGCCCACGGGGGTCATCGTTCTCGACGCTGGGTGCGGCCGGAAGTCGCCGCTCGTCCGCTTCCGGCCGGAGATCGCCAGGCTGGTCGGCGTCGATGTCCACACGCCCGAGCCTCCGCTGCCATGGCTCGACGCGTTCGCCGTCGTCGATCTGTGCGAGCACGGTGCGCCCTCCCCCGACGGGCACGCGTTCGATCTCATCCTGTCGAACTTCACCCTCGAGCACTTCGCCGATCCCCAGGCCGCGCTCGACAACTTCTCGGCGTGGCTGACGCCCGGTGGCACGCTCGTCGTCACGACCGTGAACCGACGCCACCCATTCGTCGCCGCGTATCTCGGCATCCCGGATCTGCTGCGACGGCGCCTGCAGCCACTGCTCAAGGAGTCCGCGGCCGACGCGCACCCGCTCGTGGGCGCATGCAACGACCCGACCGCGGTTGCCGCAGCGCTCCGCCGTGCTGGGCTCCAGAAGGTGCGGGTGGAGACCGTGCCGAACCTCGCCCGGGCCTGGGGCCGACGACGGTGGTCGTTCGCCGCCGGGCTCGTGGGCGACCTGCTGACCCAGTCGATTCCGTCGCGCCGGTCGACGATCCTCGCGGTGGCCCGGCGCCCGGAGTAGGCGCAGGCGGCTGGGCGGTGGCGCCGCTACTCCGCAGCCCCCGCGGCGGCAATCGCGTCCGGAACCACGTCCCGGTCCGGCATCGCCGGTAGGGGCTCGATCGCCGGCTGCTTCGCGAGGTCGATGCCGATCGACAGCAGCCAGCGGCGGATGTTGCGGTAGATGGCGGGTGCGCCGGCCGGCACCGGCTCATCGAGCTCCCACTCGGCCGGGTGGAGGATGAACGGCTGGGTCTGGAACCCGCCGAGGCCGCCGTGCGAGCCGATCAGCTCCTCGAATGCCGCGACCTCGCCGAGCTCGGGGTCGTACTGGCTGAGCGCGAGGATGTCGGGCGCGTGCTCCATCGCGTCCTCACGCCGCAGGCTCTCGGCGGTGCGCGGGCCGAACAGGAGCGTCGGGTCCTCGCCCTCGACCGCGTCCGGGCCGTCCCCGGCATCGAGGAACCGGATGCCCTTGGGCCCCAGCACCATCGCCCCGCGCGCCTTCGAGCGCACCATGAGCAGGCCGATCCCGGGGTGCTCGGCGAGCCGTCCGACGAGTCCGGGGTGCTTCTCCTCCAGCTCCTCGAGCGTCAGCCGGTGGTCGTACCCGGTGAAGTAGACGAGGCCCAGGTTGCCGGAGCCGACGACCGAGATCGTCGAGGCGTCCGCGGGCGGCGGCACCGCCTCGTGGTCCAGGTCGACGACCCCGTCCTCGGTCCGGCTGGCGAGCGCGGCCTTCGCGACGCTGCCGCTCACGCCGCCCGCGCGGGTGACCTCGGACAGCATCGAGTTCACGAACGTGGAGCCCTCCGCGCGGACCTCGGACTCGACGACCGTCGCGCGGCCGCCCATCAGGTCTCGCACGACCTCGCCAAGCGTCTTGCCGTACCGCTGGAGGAACGTCTCACCCAGGCTCTGGCCGTGGTCCGAGAGGACGACGAACTTGTAGGGCCGCGGCGCGGTCTCGGCGGCCTTGGCGATCGTGGCGATCGCCGTGTCGATGCCGTCCAGCGCCTGGAACGACTCCACCCGCTCGGGGCCGCAGTGGTGGGCAAGCTCGTCGTAGTCCGTGAAGTCCGCGTAGATGACGTTCGCCCCGCGGTGCATCTCGGTGATGATCAGGGAGGTGTTGACGTCGCGCAGGAACACGTTGCTCGCGGCGCGCATGCCCGCGTACTTGAGCCCGCGGTGCATCTGCGGGCGGACGCCCGAGCGCCGGGTCCGGCGCGCCTGGTAGAGCTCCTTCACGAACTCGCCCACGAACATCGTGAGCGAGCGCAGGTAGCCGGTCGGGCTGAAGAAGAAGCTCGTGAGCGCGCGGCTCTCGCCGATGCCGTGCTCCGGGTCCTTGATCGACGCCGTTGTCAGGTACGAGCGCTCGGCGTCGCCGGTCACGAGGTTGCAGATGCTGACGCCGTTGTTCGACAGCAGGCCCTCGCCGTTGGACAGGCGCTCGACGATGAGCGCGGCATCCGCCGGCCGGCTCGACGCCATCAGGTACTGCCGGTCGCGCTCCCACCAGCGGAACGCCGGGATGCCGTCGTTGGTGCCGTGGAGGATGCCCGCCTGGCTCGCCGACGTCATCGACGGCAGCACCGCCTCCCACTGGGACAGCTTGTGGGACCCGTCGCGGACCCAGCCGGCGATCGTGTTGACGGAGCCGCCACGGATCCGACCCGCGAGGATCGGGTACGCGAGGCCGTCGATCTGGATGATCACGAGGCCAGGCTTGTCCGTCTTCGGGGCAGAGGTCCGCACGAGCATGGCCTGCATCAGGCGCCCGTAGTACGTGTTCCCCTGGTCGATGCCGATGATCGCGGTGAGGATCGTGTTGATCGCGGCGAACACGAGCGACGCGATCAGCGCGCCGAGGAGCCCGTCGACGTGGACGCCGGGGACGATGTTGGCGACGACGATGAAGGCGAAGACCTGGAGGACGAGGACGACGATCGCCGTCAGGACGGGCGTGAACGGCGCCACGAGGACGAGCACGGCCACCCGGATGATCGCGTTGAACAGGGCCATGAGGATGACGGCGAGGGCCGCCGCGCCGATCGAATCCACCACGACCCGGTTGAGCAGCCACGCGGTCGCGACGAACGAGATCGTCGCCACGACGAGCGCGACGAGGAGCTGGCGCACGAGCGCCCAGCGCCCGCCGGACCAGTTCCACAGCACGTCGACCTGGGTGCGGTAGAGATCGACAATCCTGCCCATCCGGGCCTCCCTCTCCCCTGCTGCCGGCATCGCCGGGTACGCCAGCGTGCCTCGCCCGCGCGACGGGGTCGTCACCCGGTTGGGGCGGATCGTGGGTCCGGCGCGGACGCCGGAGATCCTCTCACACGAGCAGCAGGACGCCCAGCGCGATCAGCCACGCCGACCACGCGATGTAGGCGATCGGCACGATGGTTCCGGCGAGCGGCCATCCGTCCCGCTCGTTGGGGCCGACGAACTCGAGCGTGCCCACGAGCAGCGCGAGGCCGATCGGGACGCCGATGACCCCGAGCCAGGCCGGCACGACCGTGGTCACGAGGATGGAGACGGCGACGAGCAGCGTCCAGGCACCGGTCAGCAGGTACCCGAGATGCTCGCCGATGCCGACGCCGAGCAGGCGGTGCAGCGTGGCGAAGGTGACCTCGACTGCGGCGCGCGTCGCCGCGGCGGCCGCCGCGTCCCCGTGCTCGTCCGCCGCCACGTAACGCCGGGCCAGCTCAGGGACCGCGTACGGCCAGCGGACGAGCCCGAGCGCCTGCACGAGCGCCGCAACGGCGCCTGTCGCGATCGAGAGGGCCGTGAGCGCCCCGGGCGCCGCGAGGGCGACGCCCACGAGCGCCGCCAGCGGGAGCATCGCGAGTGCGCTCAGCAGGAGCGCCTCCCAGCGGAGGATCAGGCCGGCGCCGCCCGCATGGAATCTCCGCAGGATCTCATCGGGCTCGCGCCGCAGGATGTCGGGGTAGTCGAAGGCGCGGGCGAGCGCGAAGAACGCGGCGTTGAATGCGAGCGGCACCACGATCAGGAGCACGCCCGTCCAGACCTCGACCACGTTGTCCCCTCGTCGCTTGCGTGCCCGGCTGGCACGGCGGTCCGCGCAGCATGGCGTGTTCCGGCCCGCGCCACCGGCCGCCGGCGCATGGGACCGGGACCATCGGCGGGTCCACCCATGACCTCCCGAGCGTGGCGCGCGGACGCACCGCCATGGAGGATGGGCGCTCCGCCGGGGTGAGCGGCCAGGATCGGACGAGGCGTCACCCTCGGGGGACCGATCCGCACGGAGTGCTCGAAGACGTGGATGGTCTCGCGATCCCGGAGCCGGCTGGCTGGGAAGACTCCCTGACCGGCCTCGAAGGCCCGGACTTCTGGCAGCGCGTCCTCGTGGCCGAGGTCGCCCGCTCGCTGCGCTACGACCGCAACCTCACGGTCGTCGTCGCGGAGCTCGAGGGCGTGCTCGGGATGGCCGAGACGTGGGGCATCGAGGTCGGGCGCCACGCCGTCCGCGAGGCCGCCCAGTGCCTGCGCCGCACGTCGCGGACCTCCGACTACTGCACCCGCATCGGGCTGACCCGGTTCGGCGTGATCCTCACCGAGACCGACGAGATCGCGGCGATCAACTACGTGGAGCGCGTCCGCGAGGCCGGTCCGCG
>DASSRG010000199.1:0-2366 GCA_035701885.1 Candidatus Limnocylindrales bacterium | reverse complement strand
GACCATATACGGCTGGCTGATCGTCTGCCCTGCCCCGATCGGCAGGGGTCCGTCCTGGTACGCGGCCCTGCGCTCCTGCTCGGGCACGAACGCCTCCCGGGGGACGGCGGCCATCGCCCCGAGGACGCGCGGATCCTTGATGCCGCGGTCGCGGAGCTGCGACTGGACCATTCGCGCCCGGGCCTCGCTCGTGCGATCCGGGCGCTCGCTCATCGGTCCGGCGTCAGCTCGCCGATGGACTCGGCGATGCGGCGTCCGACGCGGCGGGGGACTCGCTGGCAGGCGCGCTTGCCGACGGGCTCGCCTCCCCCGACGCGGACTCGGACGGCCCGACGGATGCGCTCTCGGCGGGCGACTCGCTCACCTCCACCGTGGGCGTCGGTGCCGACTTGGGCAACAGCCCGCTCGCGAGGCCGCTGGACCCGAACAGCAGCGCGTACACGAAGATCGCGACGAACACCCCGACGACGGCGATGACGAACACCGCGGACGCCCGATCGTCGACGTGAACGGCCTTGTCGGACACGGACGGAGCGGCGGTCGCCTTCGGGGCGCCCTTGCGATCCCGGCGTGCGGCGTCGGCGGCAGCGGCACCGGCAGCGCCAGCGCCGGCTGCAGCCCCCGCCCCGGCGGCTTCGGCTTCGGCTTCCGCCTCCTCGGCCTCTTCGGCTTCGACCGTGGCCGCGGCGGCTTCGGCGGCCTCGGCCTCGATCTCCTCGTCCTCAACCTCGCCCTCGCCGACCGGCGCGTCGGCGAAGTCGTCCGCGGCATCGGTCACCTCGACGTCGGCATCGCCAACGGGCTCAACCGGGACTGCGGCCGCCTCGTCTGCGGGGACCTCGACCACCTCGGTCGCCTCGGCAACCACCGCGTCCCGGGCCTGCTCGGCCTCCGCGTCGGCCGCCGCGGCGCTCTCGCGCTCGGCCGCGATCTCGGCGGCCTCGGCGGTCGCGTCGTCAAGGGGGGCGCCGGCGTTCGCCGGGTCGTCGGTCGCGTCCGGGCCGCCGGCGGCTGCCTCCGGGTCGCGCTCCTGATCGGTCATGGACGAGTTGGTCTCCTGCTCGCGGACGACGGCGGGCGACGCCTCACGCGGGCGACAGTGTATCGAGCGAGGGCCGGGCCAGATCGCGGGCGGCCGTCACGCGTCGCGCACCGCGGGCACGAACAGGCCCGCGAGGCCCGCTGCAACCGCGATGAGCCCTGAGATGGCGACCACGGGGCCGACGCCGGCGACGTTCGCCAGCAGACCGGCCAGGACGGTGGCGATCGTCATGCCGCCGAAGACGATCGCGAACCGGAAGCTCACCACGCGCGCCATCATGTCTGCCGGCGTCCGCTCCTGGAACATCGTCTGGCTGGGGATGACGAAGGCCATGTTCGCGATGCCGATGCCGAACATGAGGCCGATCGTGACCGGGATCGGCGGGATGAACCCGACGAGGAACACGAGCACGCCGAACACGGTGTACGCGGCGATGATCAGGCGGCCCTTGGGGATCCGCGCGGTGATGAGGCCGAGGGCGAAGCCGCCGAGCAGGTTGCCGATGCCGATGGCGGTCTCCATGAACGCGTAGGTGGCGGTCGCGGTGGCTGGGTTGATGGCTTCCGCGATGACGAAGCCGAGGCCCGTGACGACGCCGACCGCGAGCTGCGCGACCGTGCCCTGGATCGTGTTGGCGAGGAGCGACGCCTCGGTGCGGAGGAACGCCCAGCCCTCCTTGAGGTCGCGGGTGACGTCGGCGACGCGCGGGATGCCGGCTGTGGTGTCCTCGGGCTCCTGGTTGCCGTCGAGCGGTTCTTCGCCTGCGGTTGCCGCGGCGGTGGCGCCTGCCACGGCGGAGCGGGCACGGCGGACGACCGGCGGCACGACCATCGTCGCGAGCAGGGCCGCCGACGCGAGGTACGTCACGGCGTCGAGCCAGAACGCGAGGGCGGCGCTCGTGCCGAGGAACAGGACGAACAGGCCCGCGATCGGGTAGTTCACGACGTCGGCGATCGTCTCGCCCACCCACATCGCGGAGTTCGCGGGGAGCAGGTCGTCCTCGTCGACGATGCGCGGCAGGATCGCGATCCGGGCCGGCCGGAAGAAGATCGAGACCGTCGTGATCAGGAACACGATCACGTACGCGATCCACACGTTGATCGACAGGGCGACGGGCACCAGCAGCACGAGCGCGGCGCGCAGGATGTCCGACACGACGAGCACCTGCTTCTGGTCCCAGCGATCGACGAGCGCGCCGGCGACGGGGGAGAACAGGAGGTTCGGGAGGCTCGCCGCGACGAACACGAGCGCCGCGTTGAGCGGCGACTTCGTCGACTCGAACACGAACAGCATCAGCGCGACCTGGTGGATGCGGTCGCCGAAC
>DASSRG010000198.1:0-21885 GCA_035701885.1 Candidatus Limnocylindrales bacterium | reverse complement strand
GCTCGCTGGCGCGGGCCGCGACGTCGGTCAGCAGCCCGTACCAGCCGGCCATGTACGTCCGGACGGCCGCCGCGACCTCGGGATCGGACCAGCCGGCCGCGATCATCTCCTGCAGCACTCGGACGTACCCCGAGTCGAGGTCCTCGTCCAGGTAGTCGCAGGCGAGCTCCCACTGTCTCCAGAGCGGTTCGGGGCCCCCGTACATCGTGGCCTGGCGTTCGAGGAGCCGGTCGTTCTCGGCGCCGAGAACCGCGAGGATGAGCTGCTGTTTGCTGCCGAAGTGGTAGTGGATCTGGCTGAGCGGGACACCGGCCTCGTCCGCGACGGCCCGGGTCGAGAGGTTCGCATAGCCCTCGGCGAGGAGACGGGCACGGGCGGCGGCGAGGATCGACGCACGGGTCTCGGCCGTCGCGAGGCCGCGTCGCTCGGCACGCGTGATGGGCGCGAGGGTCTCGGAATCCACGGTCCGCCGAGCATACGACGGCGCCCTCACGCGCTGATCGTGTAGACGGCGAGGAGGACGAGCGCGATCCCGAGCGGCCGGCTGAGCCGCCGCCCCCAGGGCATGTTCTTCTCGACCGCCGTGAGCGCGCCGAGCGCGAGCATGAGGGCCACGCTCGTCACGCCGACGCCGAACATCACGAGCATCAGCGACCAGCAGCAGCCGATGCAGAAGGCGCCGTGAGCGACCCCCATGGCCAGCGCCTCCCGCCGTGGGCTGGTGCCACGCCAGCGGGCGACGACGAACCCGAGCGGCGTCCGGCACTCGTCGAGGCAGCGGTCGCGGAGCGGGCTGAACTGCCACACACCGGCGACCGCGAGCGTAGTGCCGAGGATCAGCCGCGTGTGCGCGGCGAGCCACGGCAGCGCGTCGACCGCCGCGTGGATCCCGCGATCCAGCACCCAGGCGGCGAGCCCGAACGCAGCCCACGCGACCAGGTAGCCGGCGAGCACGAGGCCGACGAGGACCGCGGGTTGCGGGCGGCGCCGGACGAGGGCCCCGAACGTGACAACGAGCGGGATGCTGGACGGCAGCATCATCGCGAGGATCATCAGGACCCAGCCCGCGGTGAACAGCGCGGCCTCGAGCGGAACGGGCGCCGGGGCGCCGGCGTCGTGGCCGAGGTACGGCCCGTACGGCGAGCTCGCCCAGGCCACCAGGCTGATCCACGCGAGCCCGGACAGGGCGACGAGCGCCGCGCCGAGGATCGTCCGGTCCCGGCGCTGGTCGCGGAGATGTGCGGGCGTGAACATCGGTCGCGGTCGTCGTCCGCCGGGCCTCAGGCCGCGAACCGGAAGTGGCCCTGGAGGGCGTTGTTGCCCGTGACATCGACGTCGGGGATCGCCGGACCGCTGCCGCTTCGCGTGAAGTAGCTGGACTTCGAGGCGTAGACCGGGGAGCCCGGGATCGTCGAGAACACGGTGCCCGAGAGGACCGTCTGCTCGCCGGTGGCGCCGAGGTATGGGACGAGGTCCGCGTCGCTCACGTCGCCGACCGTGAGGCGGCCCTTGCCGCCGTCGACGGTGAACGTGATCGGCGCGCGCTGGACCGAGACGACCTCGCCGATGAGCCCGGCGAGGTCCGCGACCGCGCCGCCCAGCTGCCCGGTGAACACCTTGAGCAGCGCCTGCTCCTGCTCCGGCGTCGCCCGCTCGTCGACGAAGATCGCCGCCTTCCAGGATGCGGGCGTGAGAACGTTGCCCGGGATGTGGACGGACGCGGCGAGCGTCAGCCCGGCGACGTCCACCCCTTCGATCGCGCCGCTGTCGACGCGCCACGCGAGCGTCGAGTCGCAGGTCCCGCCGTCGGGATCCTCACCGACCCAACACGGGCACAGGACGTTGCACGTGCAGACCTCGAGGAGCCTGCCTTCGATGTCGTAGGCCATGGGACGCGCTCCTTGCCTGGCCGACCGTCGCCATGCGGCGATTCGGTCGATCGACCGATGTCGGTCGTGTGACCGATACCCTACGCCGCTGTGTCAAGCCCCCGGTGCGACACTGAGTCGATGACCCAACGGCGCCTGCTGACCCTCCCCGACGGCCGCACCCTGGACGTCAGCTGGACGGCCGAGCCGGCGGCGCGCGGCACGGTCCTGTGGCACAACGGGTCGCCGCACACCGGCGCGCTCCTGCCGCCGATCGTCGCGCTCGCCGCGGACCGGGGCCTGCGCGTGGTGACCTACGCGCGGCCGTCCTACGGGAGCTCCACGTCGAAGCCGGGCCGGACCGTGGCCGATGCGGCAGCCGACGTGAGGGCGATCGCCGACGAGCTCGGCCTGGACCGGTTCCTCGTCCTCGGCGCGTCGGGCGGCGGACCGCATGCGCTCGCCTGTGCCGCGCTCCTCCCCGATCGGGTGACCGGCGTCGCGACGTTCGCCTCGCCCGCTCCGGACGCGCCGGACATCGACTGGCTCGCCGGCATGCACGCGCCCGGCGCGCTGACAGCCGCCCGCGACGGTCGCGCGGCGAGGGCCCGGTTCGCGGAGACCGACGCCTTCGACGAGGCGATCTTCACGCCGGCCGACTGGGCCGCGCTCGGACGCGAGTGGGGCGCGGTCGGGCAGGACGCGGGCGCCGCCGAAGCCGACGGGCCGGACGGCCTGATCGACGACGACGTCGCGTTCGCGCGGCCGTGGGGGCTCGACCTGGGCGCGATCAGGGCCACGGTCATCCTCGCCCAGGGCGTCGACGACCGCGTGATCCCGCGGCAGCACGGCGAGTGGCTCGCTGCGAACGTCCCCGGCGCCGAGCTGTGGCTCCGCGAGGGCGAGGGTCACGTGTCGATCATGGACGCCATCCCGGCCGCGCTGGACCGGCTCGTGGCCGCCGCGCCAGTGTGATTGCTACACATTTGTAGCGCCGGCCGCTTGGTCCTCGCACGTGGAGACCAATATCCTCCGGGCACCGGCCGGCGCCGGACGGCTTCGCCCTCGCTGCCACCCGCCGCCCCCTTCCCCACTCGCCAGCCCTGGTAGCGCGCGCCTGCCGTCCAGCACGAGGAGCATCCGGCCACGGAGAGGAGCGGGCGGCGTCCCGCTGGGAGGAACAGGATGGGAAGGACCTCCGTACGGCGGTACCTCGCGCTCGCGGCCGCGGTCGGCCTGCTGGCGCAGGGTGCGGTCACGACGACCGCCGCCGGACCGGATGCGAGCCGGTTCTCGGCATCCAGTGACGGGATCGAGCAGACCGGGACGATCGTCGGCGACCTCGACAAGGCGGCCCGGACCGCCGACGGGGACGTGGCGCTCGTCGTCGAGCTCGAGGACCCCGCGGTCGCGTCGTACCGCGGCGGCAGGAACGGGATCGGCGCCACCAACCCGCGAGCCAACGGCAAGACGCGGATCGACTTCAAGGCCAAGGCAACGAAGGAGTACCGGGCGTTCCTCAAGGGCCGCCAGAACGCGTTCGTCGGCCGCCTCAAGGGCGCCGTCCCCGAGGCCGCGGTCAGTGACCAGACGGACCTGGCGCTCAACGCGGTGAGCGTGATCGTCCCGCCCGACCAGGTCGCGGACGTGGCGGCGCTGCCGGGAGTCAAGGCCGTCTACCCGGACTCGATCCAGACGATCGACACCGACACCAGCCCCTCGTTCATCGGCGCGACCGCCGCGTGGCAGTCGCTCGGCGGCCAGGAGAGCGCCGGTGAGGGCATCATCGTCGGCATCCTCGACACCGGCGTCTGGCCGGAGCACCCGTCGTATGCCGACCCCGACCCGTCGGGCAAGGCGTATGCGCCGCCCAAGCCCGCGCCCGACGGCGACCGCGCCTGCGAGTTCACCGGCGGCGCCAACCCCGGGCCGGCGTTCACCTGCAACAACAAGCTGATCGGCGCGGACCGGTTCATGGCGACGTACGAGGCGGTTGTCGGCCTCGCGCCCGGCGAGTTCACCACCGCGCGCGACGACGACGGCCACGGCACGCACACGTCGACGACCTCCGCCGGCAACGCCGGCGTCACCGCCTCCATCTTCGGCGTCGCCCGCGGGACGGTCTCCGGCATCGCACCGCGCGCCCACGTCATGGCCTACAAGGTCTGCGGCGAAGAGGGCTGCTTCCAGTCCGACTCGGTCGCGGCAGTCAACGAGGCGATCCAGGACGGCGTCGACGTCATCAACTTCTCGATCGGCGGCGGCGCCAGCCCGTACGCGGACGCGGTGGAGATGGCATTCCTCGGCGCGTACGACGCCGGCGTCTTCGTCGCCGCGTCGGCCGGCAACAGCGGCCCGGGCCTGGACACGACCGACCACCGGGGCCCGTGGACGACGACCGTCGCCGCGAGCACCCACACCCGCGCCTTCGTGAACAGCGTCGACGTGACCGCCGACGGCGGCGCGACGACGCACATCGCCGGCGTGTCGCTGACCGCGGGTGTCGGCCCGGCGCCCCTCGTCGTCGCGGCCGGCGACGGCCTGTGCAGCACCCCGGCAGCGGCCGGGACCTATGCCGGCAAGATCGTCATCTGCAAGCGGGGCCTCCCCGCCGGCCGCGCCGAGAAGGGCTTCAACGTCCTCCAGGGCGGCGCCGTGGGCATGGTCCTGTACAACAACGCCCCCAACGTCACTGACCAGGAGACCGACAACCACTGGCTCCCGGCGAGCCACATCCAGTACGCCGAGGGCGTCGCGCTCGTCGCGTTCGTCCAGGGTCACACCAACGTCCAGGCGACCATCACGGCCGGCGTGAAGGGGACCGCGCAGGGCGACGTCATGGCGTCGTTCAGCTCGCGTGGCGGCCCCGGCCAGTCGATCGGCGTCAGCAAGCCCGACATCACGGCGCCCGGCGTGCAGATCCTCGCCGGCGCCTCGCCGCAGCACGTCGGCGTGGCCGGCGGGCCGGCGGGCGAGCTGTTCCAGGCCATCGCCGGGACCTCGATGTCGAGCCCGCACATCGCCGGTTCCGGCGCGCTCCTCAAGGCGCTCCACCCGACCTGGACACCCGGCCAGATCAAGTCCGCCCTGATGACGACGGCGAGGACCGCCGGCCTCGTCAAGGAAGACGGCACGACGCCGGCGGACGCGTTCGACGCGGGCTCGGGCCGGGTCGACCTCAGGGTCGCCGGCAACCCGGGCATCACCTTCGACGCCAGCGCGAACGCCTATCGCGACCACCCGGCCGACCTGTGGACGGTGAACTACCCGAGCGTCTTCCACCCGCAGATGCCGGGCATCGTCACGGTGCAGCGAACCGCGAAGTCGGTGCTCGGCACCTCGTCCAGCTGGAAGCTGTCCACGAGCGGCCCCAGCGACCTCAAGATCACGGTGCCCAAGTCGTTCACCGTGGGTGCCGGCGCCAGCGCGACGTTCGACATCACGATCGACGCGACCGCCGTCCCGCTCGGCGAGACGCGGTTCGCGACGCTGACCCTCTCGGAGACGAAGGGCGGCACGCGCGTGCTGCACATGCCGATCACGATCCTTCGCCGCCAGGGCCCGGTGGCCCTCACCAAGGCGTGCGATCCGACGACGCTCGCGCCGCTGCAGCGGACGGACTGCTCGATCACGATCACCAACCCGACGTTCAGCGACGCGACGTACTCGCTGAGCGACAAGCTGCCGCCGCAGCTCAAGCTCGACAAGGCGAGCGTCGTCGGCGCCACGGTCACCGGCAAGGACCTGATCACCGCGACCGGCGTGATCCCGGCGTCCGACCCGGCGAACGTGGCGATCGCCGCGGGCGCCTCGCCGGCCGGCGGCTACCTGCCGCTGTCCGCGTTCGGCGTCGCGCCGATCGCGGGCGTCGGCGACGACACGATCACGAACTTCAACGTACCGGCGTTCTCGTTCGCGGGCGAGACGTGGACGCAGCTCGGCGTGTCGAGCAACGGCTACGTCGTCGTGGGCGGCGGGAGCGGACCCGACAACTCGATCAACGGGCAGCAGTTCCCGAACCCCACCCGGCCGAACAACACCCTGGCGCTGTTCTGGACCGACCTCAACCCGGCCGCCGCCGGCCAGGTGCGAATCACGACGCTGACGGACGGGTCCGACACCTGGATCGTCGTGGACTGGGCCGGTGTCCGGGAGTTCAGCACCGCGACCGCGCTCCACTCGTTCGAGATCTGGATCGGCATCAACGGCGATGCCAACCCAGGTGAGGACATCTCCTACGCCTACGGCACGAACTCGGGCAACGGCGACCTCGGCTTCGCGTCCGTCGGCGCCGAGAACAAGTTCGGCAACCGCGGCGCCAACACGTACTTCAACGGCACCGGGACGCTGCCTGTCAACGGCACGCAGCTCGTGGTGTCGACCACGCCGGGATCGGTCAGCTCGACCACGATCACGTATCGGGCGAACGCCGGCGACAAGCCCGCCAGCTGGACCAATTGCGCACAGCTGACGAGCGATGCGTTCTCGGGCACGAGCGTCTCGTGCGTGAGTGGCGCGATCGCCCGCTGATGGGCTGAATCCCGAGGGCGGCCACGCCGTCCTCACCGAACCAGCGACGCGGCGGGCGCCGGCAACGGCGCCCGCCGCGCTGTCTCGCGACGCCGTCCCCGTTCAGCGGTTCCGAGGCGCTGAAACGCGGGCGTCGCGCCGCTGCAACGCGGGCTCGCCGTCCCCGTGGTGTCATGGACCCGATTGCAAGCCGCGACGGGAGCCGCCATGACGACCGAATGGACGACGGAGGCGAAGGGCTCGGGCGCCTACGCCGACGTCAACGGCATCAACCTCTACTACGAGATCCACGGCGACGGCCCGCCGCTCGTGCTGCTGCACGGCGGGCTCGGCGCGACCGAGATGTTCGGGCCCGCGCTGGTCCGGCTCGCCGAGGGTCACCGGGTGATCGGCGTCGACCTGCAGGGCCACGGCCGCACCGCGGACGTGGACCGACCCATTCGTCTCGAGACGATGGCCGACGACGTCGAGGCCCTGATGGACCACCTGGGGATCGAGCAGGCTGACGCGGTCGGCTACTCGCTCGGTGGCGGCGTCGCGTTCCAGCTCGCCGTCCGGCACCCCCAGCGCGTCCGGAAGCTGGTCGTCGTCTCGGCCTACTTCCGCGACGACGCCGTGGACCCCGCGCTCCGGGCGCAACAGACCCAGGTGAACGCGGCCGCGGCGGAGTTCATGAAGGAGACGCCGATGTACGAGCTGTACGCGCGGCTCGCCCCGCGGCCCGAGGACTTCCCGCGGCTCGTGGACAAGATCGGCGAGTACATGCGCC
The DNA here is from genome assembly GCA_035701885.1 of Candidatus Limnocylindrales bacterium. Taxonomy (GTDB): domain Bacteria; phylum Chloroflexota; class Limnocylindria; order Limnocylindrales; family CSP1-4; genus CAIXZV01. Next base: position 14,718 of record DASSRG010000198.1, on the reverse strand, counting down.
AGCCGTTCGACATGACCGACCAGCTCCGCGCGATCCAGGTGCCGACGATGCTGATGTCCGCCGACGCCGACATGGCGCCGCCCAGCCACCTCGTCGAGATGTTCAAGCTCCTCGACGGCGGGCTGCGGGACGGCGGCTGGATGGGCGAAGGACGACCGAAGGGCGGTCACGCGCTGGCGATCCTGCCCGGCCTCCAGCACTACAACATCTTCTCGTCGCCCCTCGCGGCGGAGGCGATCATCGCGTTCCTCGACGCGCCAGTCGCGCCTGCCCAGGAAGGAGCTCCGGCATGAACTTCAACGGCATCCTGATCGGCTCCGAGGACCCGAAGCGGCTCGCCGACTACTACCGCAAGCTGTTCGGCGAGCCCGGCTGGGACGACTTCGGGTACACGGGCTGGCTCATCGGCTCGGCGGGCGTCACCGTCGGGCCGCACAGCGAGGTCCATGGCCGCAACGCCGAGCCGGGCCGGATCATCTGGAACATCGAGACGCCGGACGTGCTGGGCGAGTTCGAGCGCCTCAGGGCCGCCGGTGCGACAGTCGTCCGGGAGCCGTACACGATGGACGGCGCGCCGGAGGACTCGTACATCGCCACCTTCGAGGACCCGGACGGGAACTACTTCCAGCTCATGAGCCCGATGGACCCGAGCGCGATGTAGCGAGCCCCGCCTCAGGCGGCGGCGCCGGGCGGGATCAGCGGCAGCTGGCCCGGTGCCGGCACCTGGGCGCCGATGGGCAGGTCGAGCTCCGGCGTGACGGGCCGCTCCCGGCGGTCCGCGATCTCGTGCCGGCGTGCCAGGCCGCCGACCTGCGCCTTCAGCGGCGCGACGACGTCCTTGGGCGCGTAGGCGCCCTTCGCATACAACGCCTCGTACGTCGGCAGCAGCTCCGGCCAGTCGCGGGCGAGGTGGTCCAGGAAATGCTCGCGCGTCCCGGGCTTCAGGTACAGGAGGTTCGCCCACACGCCGGTCGCGCCCGCGTCGCGGGCCGCCCTGACGACGTCCTCGAGCAGCTCCGGCCGGTCCGACAGCCCGGGCAGGATCGGCGCCATGCCGACGCTCGCCCGGATCCCGGCGTCGACCAGCGTCCGCAGCGCGCGCAGGCGCTGGTGCGGCGGCGGCGTGCCGGGCTCGGTGAGGCGCCAGATCTCGCGATCCAGCGTCGGGACGGAGAACGTGACCGAGACGTCGGCGCGGCGCGCGGCCTCGGTCAGCACGTCGATGTCGCGGACGATCAGCGGGCCGCGGGTGATGATGCCGAACGGCGTGGCGGCCTCGCCCATCGCCTGGATCGCGCCGCGGGTGAGGCGGAACCGGCCCTCGGCGGGCTGGTACGGATCGGTCGCGGTGCCCACGGCGACCTGCTCGCGTGCCCACGACGGCCTCGCCAGCTCGCGCCGGAGCTGCTCGACGAGGTTGGTCTTGACGCGGATCGACGTGCCGTAGCGGTCATCGGACGGGCGGTCGGCGAGGCGCTCGATGGCGCGGACGAAGCAGAACGTGCACTGGTGGGCGCAGCCCATGTACGGGTTGAGCGACCAGCGGAAGGACATGCCCTTCACGCGGTTGAGCGCGCCGCGGCAGGGCTCGAGGCGGTACTCGGGACGCATGGTCGAGTCAGGATAGAACGATCGTTCGAATCACGCCGCCAGGGACGACGCGCGGGCGGTGCGACGCCCCTGCCGTGCGGGTAGAGTCCCTGCGATGGCAAAGAGTGAGTGGGCGGACCTGTCCGAGGCGCAGCTGGTCCGGCGGGTCGCGCGGCTGCTCGAGATCGCGTTCGACGACGACGCCACGGTCGGGCTCGGCGGCACGCCGATCGGTCTGGCCGAAGTGGGCGACGACGCGTTCGTCGCGCTGGAGGTCGAGCAGAAGCACACCCACCCGGCCGAGAACGTGCTCCAGTACTGGCCGTGGATGGAGCGCAACCGGCGGCGGCTCGTGCTGGTCCACGCCATCGCGCCCGACGCGCGCAAGCGGAGCGGACACCGAGCCGACCTGACGCGCTGGCTCGGCGCGATGATGGAGCGGGTGCTCCCGGGCCGGTTCACGTACTGCCGGCTCGACCTCGGCACGCGGGACGAGGCGGGCCAGCTCGCCGCGGCGAAAGCCGCCATCCTCGAGCTGCGGACGACGGGTCCCGAACGGAAGCTCGCCCCCGGCCTCTGATCGGTCGCGAGGCGCCGCCGCGCGTGATAGAACAGCGAGCAGGCGCCCATCGCCCACCGGCGCCGAGTCCTCCTCCAGCCTCCCCCAGGAGTCGTCACGCATGCCGGACGCGCCCGCGAAGCTCGCCGTCGTGGTCCGCGGCGGCTGGGACGGCCACGCGCCCGTCCAGGCCACGGACATGTTCATCCCGCACCTCGAGGCGAACGGCTTCGAGGTCCGCGTCTTCGACTCCCCGGCCCCCTACGCCGATGCCGAGCTCATGGCGGAAACCGACCTGATCATGCAGTGCATGACGATGTCGAAGATCGAGCACGACCAGCTCCGGGGCCTCAAGGCGGCGATCGCGAACGGCACGGGGATGGGCGGCTGGCACGGCGGGATCGCCGACTCGTACCGCGACTCGTCGGAGTACCTGCACCTGATCGGCGCCCAGTTCGCCGAGCACCCGAGCCTGCGCGACCCGGCGACCGACACGACCAAGGGTCCCGAGCGCAACTACGTGCCGTACACCGTCAACATGCTGCCCGAGGCGGCAGACCACCCGATCACGCACGGGCTGGGCGACTTCGACCTCGTCACCGAGCAGTACTGGGTGCTGTGGGATCGATACCTCGACGTGCTCGCCACGACCACCCAGAAGGTCCGCCCGTGGGACCCGTGGCATCGAGAGGTGACGTCGCCCGCGATCTTCACCCGCCAGTGGGGCAAGGGCCGGATCTTCGTCTGCACGCCCGGGCACAGCCTTGACGTCCTGGAGCATCCGACCGTGCGGACGGTCATCGAGCGGGGGCTGCTGTGGGCGAGCCGGTGAGGATCGGGATGATCGGCTGCGGGGCCATCTCCAGGCAGTACCTCGACACGGCCGCGCGGCTGGACGCGATCGAGATCGTCGCGGCCGCGGACCTCCGGCCAGAGCGCGCCGCGGCGGTCGAGGCGAGTGACGGGCCGCGCGCGCTCCCGATCGGCGAGCTCCTCGCGGCGGACGACGTCGACCTCGTGCTCAACCTGACCGTGCCGGCCGCGCACGCGGAGGTCGCGCTCGCAGCGATCGCGGCGGGGAAGCCCGTGTACGGCGAGAAGCCGCTCGCGTCCACGACGGTCGAGGCGCGGGCCGTGCTCGATGCGGCGGGCGCGGCCGGCGTGCGGCTGGGCTGCGCGCCGGACACCGTGCTCGGCACCGGGATCCAGACGGCGCGCCGCGCGGTGGACGACGGGCTGATCGGCCCCGCGATCAGCGCGACCGCGACGATGGTCACGCCCGGCCACGAGCGGTGGCACCCCGACCCCGACTTCTACTACCAGCCGGGCGGCGGCCCGCTGTTGGACATGGGGCCGTACTACGTGACCGCGCTGGTGACGCTGCTGGGGCCGGTCGTCGAGGCGGTCGGCGCGGCGAGCCACACGCGCCCCACGCGCACGATCGGGTCCGGCCCGCGGGAGGGCGAGACCATCCCCGTCACCACCGACTCGCACGTGACGGGCGTGCTCGTGCACGCGTCGGGCGCGCTGTCCACGCTCGTCATGAGCTTCGACACCGTGGCCACACACGCGTCGTGGATCGAGGTGCACGGCGAGCGCGGCTCGCTCGCCGTCCCGGACCCGAACCGGTTCGCCGGCGACGTCCAGCTGCGGGAGCTCGGCGGGTCGGACTGGGCGACGCTCCCGGTCTCGGCGGGATACGAGCGGGCGTCGCGTGGCTACGGGATCGCGGACATGGCCGCGACGCCGGACGACGAGCAGCCGCGCACGGGCGGCATGCTGGCGTTTCACGTACTCGACATCATGGAGACGCTCCTGCGGTCGGCCCGCAGCGGGCGGCGCGAGACGGTCGAGAGCACGTGCGACCGACCGGCGCCAGTCCCGCTCCAGGCCCTGCCGGGCACCGACGCGCAAATTCCCGGCTACCACTGATCGGAGGCCTCGTGACCGCACCGCTCCCCCTTGGCGTCCAGCTGTACTCGTTCCGTGACGAGTCGCGGAGCGGCGCTGACCAGTTCACCCTGGATCGTGTGCTGCTCGACGAGCTGGCGGGGCTGGGATACGGCGGCGTGGAGACCGTCGGCGTGCCGGGTGGCGACGTGACCGCCGCACGGGAGGCGCTCGCCGCATCCGGGCTGACAGTCACGAGCACGCACTCGTGGGCGTCGATCGCGGACGAGGACGGGTTCGACCGGATCTGCGCCGACGCCGCAGCCCTCGGGTCGCCGCGAGTCATCGTGTCCGGGCACCGGTTCGACACCCGTGACGACGTCGCCCGCTTCGGGGACCTCCTGAACGCGGGCTCCCGGATCGCGGCGCGGCACGGGATCCGGGTCGGCCTCCACAACCACGACGGGGAGATGCAGGACGTCGAGGGCCGCGGTCCCGGCTACGCGCTCCTCCGCGACGCGACCGACGAGGCGGTCGACTTCCAGGTGGACATCTTCTGGGTCGTGGTCGGTGGCGCGGACCCGGCGCAGGTCATCCGGGAGCTCGGCCCGCGCGTCCGATCGCTCCACGTGAAGGACGGGCCGGCATTGCCGCCGAGCGCGAGCGGCGGTCACCGGTTCGTGAACGGCGCGGTCGGCAGCGGCGTCGTCGACCCGGCGCCAGCCATCGCGGCGGCCGCCGATGCGGGGAGCGTCGAGTGGCTCATCGTGGAGCTCGACCACGCCGACGGCCCCGTCATCGACCCCGTCCGCGGCTCCGCGGAGTTCCTGTTCGGGCGTGGGCTCGCCCGCTCTTCGCGCGGTTGAGGCACCCGAGATGACCGCCGTCCGCCCCGCTCGCGTCGCGCTCATCGGTTGCGGCAACATCTCGCGCGCGTACGTCGCGGGGTCGTCCGCCCTTGCCGCGGTGGAGCTGGTCGCCTGCACGGACGCGGACCCGGCCCGCGCGGATGCGCTCGCCGCCGAGGCTGGCATCGAGGCGCTGTCGCTCGACGCCCTCCTCGCCGACGACTCGATCGAGGTCGTCGTCAACCTCACGCCGCCGGTCCACCACGCCACGATCAGCCTCGCGGCGATCGAGGCAGGCAAGCACGTCTACTCCGAGAAGCCGCTCGCGTCGTCGCTCGCGGACGCGCGGGCGATCCTCGACGCCGCGGCCGCTCGCGGGGTACGGGTCGGCTGCGCGCCGGACACGTTCCTGGGCGGCGGGCTCCAGACGGGCCGCGACGTGCTGGACGCCGGGACCATCGGCGAGCCTGTGGGTGCGCACGCGGCCGTCCTCCACCTCGGCCCGGAGCGCTGGCACCCCGACCCCGAGATCTTCTTCGCCCGCGGCGGCGGCCCGCTGCTGGACGTCGGGCCGTACTACGTGGCCGCGCTCGTCAACATGCTCGGGCCTGTCGAGGCGGTGGAGGCGTTCGGGCGCGGGCACGGCGCCGAGCGCGTCATCGGGACGGGGCGGCGCGCGGGCACGACGTTCACCGCCGACACGCCGACGTACGTCGTCGCGAGCTATCGCTTCGCGTCGGGCGTCGTCGGCTCGTTCCTCGCCTCGTTCGACGTCGTCGCGAGCCAGGCGCCGCACCTCGAGGTCCACGGCACCGCGGGGTCGCTCGTGCTGGGCGACCCGAACACGTTCGAGGGCGAGGTGTCGGTCCGGCGGGACCCCGAGGGACCGTGGGAGGACGGCGCATTGCGTGCCGACCGCCGCACGGGCCGCGGGATCGGGCTGGCGGAGATGGTCGAGGCGATCCGGGAGGATCGGCCGCACCGCGCCTCGGGCGAGTTCGCGCTCCACGTGCTCGACGTGCTGCTCGCGACCGAGGCCGCCGCCGAGGGACGGCCGCATCCGATCACGACGACGGCGGACCGACCGGCGTCGCTCCCGGCCGGCACCCCGGCGCTGTCAGCCTGACGAGACCGAGCCCACGCCGGCCGCGATCTCGCCCAGCCAGCGGCGGTAGTCGATCGAGACCCGGTCCACGCCCTTGATGTGGAGCTCCTCTGACAGGTCGATCGGCAGCTCCTCGGGGCGCTGGCTCTCGACGACCACCCGATCCTGCTCGAGGATCAGCTGCTGGAACTCGACGAAGCCCTGGTCGCGCTCGGGCTCCAGGTCGTAGTTCCGCGCGTTCCAGGTGAAGTTGCGCGTCTCCTTCGCGGACAGCGGGCACGACGCCACGAACAGCACGAAGTGGCGATCGTCGGGCAGCGGCTGGTCCAGCCGGACCGTGAACGGCATCGTGATCGTGTAGTGGCTCGGCTCCCGCTGGATCCGCTCGTCGGCGCCCGAGTCGCCCTTGAGCTCGCTTGCCGGCTCCTCGATCCCCAGCCGGAACCAAAGCGTGGCGTCCGTCCGGTAGACGTCATGGTCCGGGATCTCGGGCCGTGACCGGTCGCCGAGGATCCCCTCGTGGACCCAGGCGAAGTGGCTGAAGTCGACGAAGTTCTCGACCCGCCGCGCGGCGCTGCAGTGCCAGTCGTACTGCGGGATCCTGATCTTCCGGTAGGCGTCGTCGGCCCATTCCGGGAACTCGGGAAGCGGGAATGGGGACACGTCCGTCCCGTCCTCGCCGCCCAGGCAGACCCAGATCAGGCCGGCGTGCTCGGCGGCGGCGAACCCGGTGATCCGGGCCTTGCGGGGGATGTTCGTGCCGTGCGTGGCCGGGATCCGGTTGCACACGCCATCCGCGTCGTACGTCCAGCCGTGGTACGGGCACACGAGGCACCCGTCCTCCACCCAGCCGAGGCTGAGGGCCGTCCCGCGGTGCACGCACAGGTCGCGGAAGGCCCGGACCTCGCCGTCCAGCCGCACGATGACCAGCGGCTCGTCGAGCAACCGCGCGGCGACCGGCCGATCCGCCAGCTCGTCCGCCCACATCACCGGGTGCCAGAACCGCCGGAGCGCCCGGTAGAGCCTCGCCTCCCCGGCCTCGTTGAGCACGTTCTCGACCATGACGAGCCACGGTACACGCCCCGTACCTTCGGGTGCGGCGACCGGAACCGGAGGCCCAGTGACGCGGTGCGGACGCGCACCCATCCTCGCGGCAGCCCATCTCGGGTCTCGAGGTAGCCGTGCCCAATACCAGGAGCATCTCCGGCGCGTTGAACGCGCCGGACGCGCGTGCCGCGACCGGCTTCGTGCTGGTCGCCGGCCTCGCGGTGCTCGCGCACCGACTGCTCGAGACGGGGTCGCTCGCGCAGAACCTCCTGTACGACGCGATCGGCATCGCCGCGGTCATCGCCATTCTCTACGGCATCGCCCGCAACCGGCCGCTCCGCCCGCTGCCCTGGATCCTCCTCGCCGCGAGCCAGCTGCTGTTCGTCACCGGCGACGCCATGTGGACGATCCTCGACCAGCTGGGCGAGTCGCCGTTCCCGTCGATCGCCGACGTCGCGTACCTGCTCGGGTACCCGGTCCTCGTGGCCGGGCTCGCGATCGCGATCCGCCAGCGGGTCCGGGGCGGTGACCCCTCCGGCGTCCTCGATGGCTCGATCCTCGCCGCCGCCTGCCTGCTCGTCGGCTGGGTCGTGCTCGTTCGTCCCGTGATCGACGGATCGGACGATCCCCTGTCGCTCGTCATCTCCGCGGCGTATCCCCTGGGCGACCTCATCGCGCTCGGCGTCGCCATCGGCCTCGTCGCCACCCCCGGCGCGCGAACCCCGTCGTTCGTGATGCTGATCTCCGCGATCGTCATGCTGTTCGTCGCCGACACGGTGTACGCGTTCCAGGTCGCCGCCGGCACGTACGTGGACGGTGGCGCGCTCGACACGCTGTGGCTTGTCTCGTACGTGACGATGGCCGCCGCCGCGCTCCACGCGACGATGCGGGACGTGGTCGCACCCCATCCCGTCGCCGTTGCCTGGCTCAGCCGCGCCCGCCTCTCGTTCCTCGCGCTCGCGATGCTGACCGGGCCGGTGCTCGTGCTCCTGGTCAACGTCCAGTGGGAGACCGACGTGCCGATGATCGCCATCGGCTCTGCCGTCCTGTCGATCCTCGTGCTCGTCCGACTGGCGTCGGTGGTGCGCGCGCTCGCGCGCGACAACGCGGCCCGGATCAAGCTCGAGGGCGAGCTCAGCTACCGCGCGTCGCACGATCCCCTTACCGGCCTGCCGAACCGCCGGCGCTTCGTCGAGCGGCTGGACGGCGCGCTCGGGCTGGCCGCCCGCCGCCCGATCGCGGTCCTGTTCGTGGACCTCGACGACTTCAAGACGATCAACGACAGCCTTGGCCACCCGGCCGGCGACGCGATGCTCGTCGCGGTGGCGGAGCGGCTCCAGCGCCTCCTCCGCGCCGACGATCTCGCGGCCCGCCTCGGCGGCGACGAGTTCGGGATCATCCTCGAGGGATCCGACGGGCGCGCCGCCGAGCACGTGGCCGACCGGCTGCTCGCCGCGCTCGACGAGCCGGTCGAGATCGAGGGGCGGGCGATCCAGCCGCGGGCGAGCATCGGGATCGTCGACGGGAGCGCGGCGGGCGTCACGGCGGCGCAGCTGCTGAGCGACGCGGACATCGCGATGTACCAGGCGAAGCGCGCCGGCAAGGGCCGCGCCCGGCTGTACGAGCCGGGGGCGCGATCGCTCGTCCAGGATCGCCTGGAGCTGGAGTCGGATCTCCGGCACGCACTCGCTCGCGGCGAGCTGACGCTCACCTATCAGCCGATCGTGGACCTCCGGACAGGGCTACCGGCGGCCGTCGAGGCGCTCCTCCGGTGGCATCACCCGCAGCGCGGGTTGCTCCAGCCCGCCGTGTTCGTCCCGCTCGCCGAGGAGACCGGGCTGATCGTCGAGATCGGCACCTGGGTGCTCCGAGAGAGCTGCCGTCAGGTCGCGGCATGGCGGCATCACCTCGCGCCCGGGCTGGCGCTGTCGGTCAACGTCGCCGCGCGTCAGCTGGCGCACCCGGGCTTCGTCGCGACGGTCGAGAAGGCGTCGGCGGCCGCGGGCCTGCCGCTCAACGCCTTGATCCTCGAGATCACCGAGTCCGCGCTGCTCGAGGACGCGTCGACCGCCCTCGGCAGCCTGCATCGGATCCGGGAATCGGGTGCCCGCGTCGCCATCGACGACTTCGGCACCGGCTACTCGTCGCTCAGCTATCTGAGCCGGCTGCCCGCCGACGTGCTCAAGATCGACCGGGCATTCGTTGCCGACATCGACGACGACGACATCGAGCGCGGCGTGCCACCCGTCGTGCTGCGGCTGGGCGACACGCTGGGTCTCGAGACGATCGCCGAGGGCGTCGAGACCGAGAGCCAGCTCGACGCGCTCCGCCGGCTCGGGTGCCGGCTCGCCCAGGGGTACCTGCTCGCCGAACCGCTCGGCCCGCATGCCTTCGAGGCGTGGATGGCGACGGCGTCCTCGTCGGTCGACGGCGCGGAGCGGGCCGGCCAGTCGCGGAGCCGGCGGCTCGGTCTCCGCCGGACGGAGCTCCCGTCCGCGGGCTGACGCCCGGTCCTCGGCGTTACTCGCGGGCGACCCGGTCGAGGTGCGCCTCGGCGTCGAACAGGTTGATGCCGCTGTCGATGAGGTCCAGCAGCGACGCCGCCATCCGCTCCTCCTCCACCTGCTCCTCGATGAACCACTGGAGGAACTGGAGGGTGCGGTTGTCCTTCGCCTCGCGGGCGACGTTCGCCAGCGCCTCGAACTGCTGGGTCACCTTGCGCTCGCTTGCCTGCGCGACCTGGACGGCGTCGCGGGCCGTCTTGTAGGTGGTCGGCGCGCCGCCGACCTGCGGCAGGGCGAAGGCCACGTCGTTGTCGATCAGGAAGTTGATGATCTTCCAGCCGTGCTCGGCCTCCTCCACCGCCTGCTGGTAGAAGAACTTCGCCCAGCCGTTCAGGCTCTGCCGCGTGAAGTAGAGCGAGATGCCCATGTACGTCTGGTGAGCGGAAAGCTCGTGGGCGATCTGCTGCACGAGCAGCTTCTGGGCCTGGTCGCTGATCATCGGGGCTCCCTCATGGCGCATCCGTCGACGCGAATCCTACGTTGGCCGATTGCCGCCGTGCTCAGGCCGGGACGAGGCGCGGCGAGGCGGGTGGGGCCGGAGGCTCGCGGTGGAGCCGCAGCCGCCGGAGCAGCTGGGCGTTCGCCGCGACGATGATGGTCGAGGCGCTCATCGCGATCGCGCCGACGGCCATCGGCAGGTCGATGCCCCAGGGGACGAACAGGCCCATCGCCACGGGGATCGCGACGAGGTTGTAGCCGGTCGCCCAGACGAGGTTCTGGATCATCTTCGCGTAGGTCGCGCGCGACAGCTCGATCGCGCTCACGACGTCGCGGGGGTCGCTGCGGACGAGCACGATTCCCGCGCTCTCCACCGCCACGTCCGTGCCGGCACCGATGGCGATGCCCACGTCCGCGGTGGCGAGCGCCGGCGCGTCATTGACCCCGTCGCCCACCATCGCGACGCTCCGGCCACCTGCCTGGAACCGCCGCACGGCATCCGCCTTGTCCGCGGGCAGGACCTGGGCGGCGACCTCGTCGATGCCGAGCCGCGTCGCGACGGACGCCGCCACGGCCTCGCTGTCCCCGGTGATCATCGCGACACGGACGCCGAGCCGGTGCAGCTCCTCGACCGCCTGCGCGGACTCCGGCCGGATCGCGTCCTCCACCGCGACGATCCCGGCGACCGCGCCATCGGCGACCACGTGGAGCACCGTCCGTCCCTGCCGGTCCCAGTCGGCCGCATCGGGGTGCGGCAACAGTCCCTGCTCGGCGAGCAGCCGCGGCCCGCCGACGAACACGTCGTGCCCATGGACCGACGCACGCGCGCCGCGACCGGCCATCGCCTCGAACCCGGACGCGGGCCGGGTCTCGACGCCGCGGACGCGTGCACCCTCGACGATCGCGCGGGCGATCGGGTGCTCCGAGTCGGCCTCGACGGACGCCGCCAGCCCGAGGACGCGCTCGGCATCCATCGCCCCCGCCGCGACGTCGACGAGGACGGGCTCGCCTTTCGTCAGCGTGCCCGTCTTGTCGAAGATCACGGTGTCGAGGGTCCGGGCGCGCTCGAGGGCGAGGCGGTCCTTCACAAGGAGCCCGTTGCGGGCGCCGAGCGAGGTGGAGATCGCGATGACCAGCGGGATCGCCAGGCCCAGTGCGTGCGGGCAGGCGATGACGAGGACGGTCGCGGTGCGTACGAGCGCTCCCTCGGGGTCGCCAAGCAGCCACCACCCGACGAGCGTGACGGCGCCCGCGGCGAGGGCCACGTAGAACAGCGCCGCCGCGGCACGATCGGCGAGCGCCTGCGCGCGCGACGCGGATGCCTGGGCCTGCGCGACGAGGCGCATGATCCCCGACAGGGCCGTCGCGTCCCCGACCGCGGTCACGCGGACGCGCAGCGAGCCCCCGGCAGCGACCGTCCCGGCGATGACCTGGGCGCCTGCCTCCTTGGCGATCGAGCGCGACTCGCCCGTGATCAGCGACTCGTCGACGTCGGCGGCGCCATCGGTGACGACGCCATCGGCGGGGATGCGCGTGCCCGGCCGGACGAGGACGACGTCCCCGGGCCGCAGCGCCGCGATCGGCACGACCTCAGTGCCATCGGCGGTCACGCGTTCGGCCGTGTCCGGCAGCAGCTCCGCGAGCGCACTGAGCGCCCCGCGGGCCTGTGCGATCGAGCGCATCTCGAGCCAGTGCCCCAGCAGCATGATCGTGATCAGCGTGGCGAGCTCCCACCAGATCTCGACCTCGAACAGCCCGAGCGTGCCCGCCCACGAGGTCACGAAGGCGACCGTGATCGCGAGCGAGATGAGGGTCATCATCCCGGGCGTGCGGTCCGCCAGCTCGCCGCGTGCCCCGCGCAGGAACACGAGGCCGCCGTACAGGAACAGGATGGTCCCGAGCATGGCCGCGGCGAACGGCTCGCCCGGGAAGGTCGGGAGCGAGTAGCCGAACCACTCCTGGATGTCCGGGCTCAGGACGACGATCGGCACCGTCAGGGCAAGGGAGAGCCAGAACCTGTCGCGGAACATCGCCACGGAGTGGCCTTCGTGGCGGTCGTGGCCCGCGTGCGCCGCCTGGCCCGCGTGCGCCGCCTGGCCCGCGTCCGCGGCATCGCCGCTCCTCGGGCCGCGACCGACCTGTGCCGCGTGACCGGCGTGAGAGATCGCGGCAGTGGCCGGCGGCGCCTCGGTCCGGTCGCCGTCGTAGGCCGGATGGTGGTCTTGATGCGGGTCCATCGGGTGAGTTCCTGGGATGCGTCGGGCCGGCCGGGCTGCCGGAGGACCGATACTCCCCGGGAGTATACGGGACGCGGCAAGCCGCTACTAGGCTCTGCCGATGACTCCGGACGCTCGCATCGCCACGGGTGGCCTTCGCGCCGCCCTCGGGGAGCATCCGCTCGTCGTCGACGCGCTGGTCGCGGTCGGCCTGACGCTCCTGTCGCTCGTCACGATCGCCGGCGGTGCCGGTGACTTCGGCTCGATCGAGCCGCTCAGCCTCGTCCTGATCCTGCTCCAGACGCTGCCGCTGATCGCGCGGCGGATCGCGCCGGTTCCCGTGTTCGCCATCACGTTCGGCGCGCTGCTGTGGCAGGGGCTGTTCGCGGGCGAGCAGTTCAACTCGAGCCTCGGCGCGCTCGTCGCGCTGTTCACGGTCGCGGAACGCGAGTCGCAGCGGGTCAGCATCGCTGCGGCGGTCGTCGGCGCCGCCGGCATCACCGCGCTGATCGTCACCCGGGTCGGGCTCCCCGCGGGGCTCTCGGGCCTCGTCCAGAGCCTGCTCACGGTGCTCGTCGTGTGGCTCGTCGGGACCTGGGCGCAGGAGCGGCGGCGGTACATCGGCACGGTCGAGGAGCGTGCCGCGCGCGCCGAGCGTGAGCGGGAGCAGCGCGCGGCCCTCGCAGTCTCCGAGGAGCGGGAACGGATCGCACGGGAGCTCCACGACGTCGTCTCGCACCACGTGAGCGTGATCGTCATCCAGGCGGGCGCCGCGCTCCGGGCCCTGGACCGCCGGCCCGACGACGCGCGGACCGCGCTCGAGGCGATCGACGGCAGCGCCCGGGCGGCGATGACCGAGATGCGGCGGATGCTCGGGATCCTCGGGCCGGCTCCGGCTGCGCGCGCGGATCCACGCGAGCCGGCGACCGCCGACGATGCGCTCGCGCCGATGCCGGGCCTCGCGCGGCTCGGCGAGCTGCTGGAACAGGTCCGGGCGACGGGCCAGCGCGTCGAGCTGGCCGTGGAGGGAGAACCCGTGGCGCTCGATCCCGGCCTGGATCTGACCGCGTACCGGATCGTCCAGGAGGCCCTCACGAACACGCTCAAGCACGCTCCCGACGGCCGCGTCGCAGTGACGCTGCGGTACGAGCCGGCCATGCTGACGCTCGAGGTGGTCGACGACGGCGGTCGGGGCCGGGGCGGGGGCAATACCGACGGGCTCGCGCACGGCGAGGATCCCGGCCACGGCGTCATCGGGATGATCGAGCGTGCGGCCCTGTTCGGCGGGACGCTCGAGGCCGGCCGCCACGGCCGAGGCTTCCGGGTCGCCGCACGCCTGCCGATCGAGGCGCCGGTCGAGGCGGTCCCATGACGGACCCGGGGACCTCGCCGACCCGCGTCCTCCTCGTCGACGACCAGCAGCTCATCCGGGCCGGGTTCCGGATGATCCTCGCCGACGAGCCGGACATCGAGGTCGTCGGCGAGGCGCCCGATGGCCGCGCCGCGCTGGACGCCGCAGCCAGGCTCCACCCGCACGTCGTGGTCATGGACATCCGGATGCCGAACATGGACGGGGTCGAGGCAACGAGGCGTCTGACGGCCAGCGTCGGCGCGGACGATGACACGCGGCCACGAGTCCTCGTCCTCACGACGTTCGACGCGGACGAGTACGTCGTCGAGGCCCTCCGGGCCGGCGCGAGCGGCTTCCTGCTCAAGGACGTCCCGCCCGCCGACTTCGTCGCCGCGATCCGGCTGATCGCCGCCGGCGACGCGCTGCTGGCGCCGTCGGTCACCCGCCGCCTCCTCGACCGCTTCAGGACCCGCCTCCCCGCCCCGGCCGACGCGGAACGCCACGAACGGCTCCGCGAGCTGACCGAGCGCGAGCTGGAGGTGCTCGGCCTCATCGCGCGCGGCCTCTCGAACCGCGAGATCGCCGACACTCTCGTGCTCAGCGAGCCGACGGTGAAGACGCACGTGTCGCACGTGCTCGACAAGCTGGCCCTCCGCGACCGGGCGCAGGCGGTCGTGCTCGCGTACGAGGTGGGGCTCGTGCGCCCGGGCGAGGGCACCGCCGGCGCCTGACCCGACGAATGTCCATGGCGCGGACGTCGCGGCCTCATCCGTTGGGATGAGCCGGACGCAGCGAGTTCGATACTCCGGATCGACGACGTGCGGGGCTCGAAGCGGGACGCTACCGGCATCGCAGGCACAGCGCCTGCAGCCACCACGGAGCGTCCCAATGACGACATCGGCGATCTCGACCGCCGGCCTCACCAGGCACTACCCGGGCGTCCAGGCCCTCACGGACCTGACCCTCGATGTGCCCGCCGGCTCGGTCTACGGCTTCCTCGGCCCCAATGGCGCAGGGAAGACGACAACCCTCCGCATCCTCGCCGGGCTCACCCGGCCCACCTCCGGCAGCGCGTCCGTCGCGGGCGTGCCGCTCGAGGCCGGTGCCGCG
>DASSRG010000197.1:0-4389 GCA_035701885.1 Candidatus Limnocylindrales bacterium | reverse complement strand
CTCCAGGGCATCGCGCCGGAGACGATCTCGGTGGTGACGGGCGACGGGCAGTCGCACCCGCACCGGCTCGACGACTACGCGGCGTACTACCGGTCGGCGAAGGCGCGCTTCGAGGCGCGCGTGTTCGAGACCGCGCCCGGCGCGGCCGAGCCCACCTACCCGGAGCCCGTGGACCACTGCCGGGTGTGCTCGTGGTGGATCCACTGCATGGACCGGCGGCGGGCCGACGATCACCTCTCGCTCGTCGCGGGCGCGGCGCGCGCCCAGCGGCGCGCGCTCACCGCGGCGGGCGTGACCACTCTGGCCGCGCTGTCAGACCTCGCCGAGGACCGGGCGATCCGTGACGTCCGGGCGCCGATCCTGAACCGCCTCCGACGACAGGCGATCCTCCAGCGCCGGACGCGCGAGGAGGGCGTGGTCCCCTACGAGCTGATCCCGCCGAACCCGGACGATCCGGGCAAGGGCCTCGCCGCGCTCCCGTCACCCTCGCCGCTGGACGTCTTCTTCGACATCGAGGCGGATCCGTGGGCGCTCGACGACGGCCTCGAGTACCTGTTCGGCTGGGCGGAGCGTGGCGCGGACGGCCAGCCCGTGTTCCACGCGCTCTGGGCGCACGACCGTGCCCAGGAGAAGGCGATGCTCGAGGCGTTCGTGGACCTCGTCCTCGAGCGCCGGGCGCGCGACCCCGGCATGCACGTGTACCACTACGGCGGGTACGAGTCGGGCGCGCTCAAGCGGCTGATGCAGCGGCACGCGACGCGCGAGGACGAGATCGACGTCCTGCTCCGCGGGCGTGTCCTCGTGAACCTCTACGACCACGTCGTGCGCCAAGGCATCCGGGCGGGCGTCGAGAGCTACTCGATCAAGAAGCTCGAGACGTTCTACATGCCCGAACGTGAGGGCGGGATCACCCAGGCCGGCTTCTCGGTGGTCGAGTACGAGCGCTGGATGGAGGAGCACGACCCCGCGATCCTCGACGCGATCGCCGCCTACAACCGTGACGACTGCATCTCGAACCTCCTGCTGCGGGACTGGCTGGAGGCGCGCCGGGTCGAGGCGATCGAGACGCACCCCGAGTGGTACCCGGACGGGTCGGTGCCACGGCCGCTCCCCGAGGATGGGGCCGCGCCGCCGAAGGTCGCCGAGGAACAGGCACAGACGCGGGCCCGGGAGGAGGCGCTCCGTGCCGCCGTGCCCGTTGACCGGACGGCCCGCACGGACGAGGAGCAGGGTCGCTGGCTGCTCGCCGCGCTGCTGGACTGGCACCGCCGCGAGGCGAAGCCGCAGTGGTGGGACCACTTCCGCCTGGTCGAGGCGCCGCTCGAAGACCTCCTGGGCGACAGCGCAGCGCTCGCCGAGCTCCGGTTCGACGAGGACCTCGGGCGCATCGACAAGTCCGTGCTCCACCAGTACCGGTTCGACCCGGCCCAGGACTCGAAGGTCGTCGAGGGCAAGTCGTACCTTGCGCTTGCGCCGAAGGCGCACAGCTCGGACTGGGATCAGTCGACCGTCAAGGTCATCGCCCTGGACCCGGTCGCCGGGACGATCCGCCTGAAGCGGAACGCCGGCAACCCGCACCCGGTCGCGCTGATCCCCACCACGCCGTACGGCACGGAGCCGATGCGGAGCGCCTTGGGCCGCCTCGCCGACTACGTGGTCGCGAACGGGGTGGAGGGGCCGGGTCGCTACCGGGCCGCGCGCGACCTGATCCTGCGCGCGCCGCCGCGGATCTCCGGCCTTGGCGGAGGAGCAGCGCTCGCCCCGGACGGCGGCGACATGACGCCCATCGCCCGTGACCTCGCGCTCCGCCTGGACGAGACCGTTCTCGCCATCCAGGGTCCGCCGGGAACCGGCAAGACGTACACCGCGGCACGGATGATCCTGGACCTCGTGGACGCCGGGAAACGGGTCGGCGTGACCGCGCAGTCCCATCGCGTGATCGCGAACCTCCTCGAGGCCGTGCAGCGCGCCGCCGCGGCCGAGCGCCGGTTCGTGCGGATCGGGCAGCGATACGACGGCGACGACGACGCGGGCAATGGGTTCGGGATCGAGCGGATCGCAAAGTCGGACGACGTCGCGCCGGGCCTGGCCCGCCGCGCCTGGGACGTCGTCGGCGGCACGAGCTGGCTGTGGGCGCGCGAGGACCTGGAGGAGGCGCTCGACGTCCTGTTCGTGGACGAGGCGGGCCAGGTGTCCCTCGCCACCGTGTGCGCGGTCGCGGGCGCGGCGCGGTCCGTCGTGCTGCTCGGGGACCCGAACCAGCTGCCGCAGGTGTCGCAGGGAACCCATCCCGAGGGTGCGGCCGCGTCCGCGCTCGAGCACCTCGTGGGCGACGCGAAGACGATCGCGCCGGACCGCGGCCTGCTCCTGGGCACCACCTATCGCCTGCACCCGGACGTCAACGCGTTCGTCTCCGACGCGTTCTACGAGGGTCGGCTGGCCACGGCACCGCCGAACGCGCTGCAGCGGATCGAGGACGGCGAGCCGGTCGGCGGCACGGGGATCCGCCACGTCGCCATCCGCACGACGGGGGCATCGAACCGATCCCGCGACGAGGCCGCCTGGATCGCGGACGCGATCGCCACCCTGCGGGGCCGTCGCTGGATCAACGAGCGCGGTGAGGAGCGTGCGCTCGAGGTCGACGACGTGATCGTCGTCGCGCCGTACAACGCACAGGTCGCGGAGATCGGGCGAGCGGTCAAGGACCGGATCGGGATCGACGCGAACGTCGGGACCGTCGACAAGTTCCAGGGCCGCGAGGGCGCGGTCGCGATCTACTCGATGACGACGTCAACGCCCGAGGACGCGCCACGCGACCTGGAGTTCCTGTACTCCGGCAACCGCCTGAACGTGGCCGTGTCGCGGGCGCGGGCGCTCGCGGTCGTGATCGCCAACCCCGAGCTGTTCCGGGTCGCGTGCCACACGCCCGAGCAGATGCGGCTCCTCAACGCGTTCTGCCGCCTGCTCGAGGTGGCCGACGCCCAGCAGCCGCGAACGGCGGCGGCCGCGTCGCGCATTGCAACCCGGGCGCCAGGCGAGGACCCGCCGCTCCTCCTGTTCCCGGAGCTCGGCCCGCAGGAACGCCGCCGCACCGGGACGGGCTGAGCGAGAGCCGCGCTACCCTCGCCCGATGACCGCGAGCCTCGGGCCGATCGACCTGCCGCCTGACCGGCTCGCCGCCGCCCGGCGCCGCTCGCGGAACACCCTCGTCGCCGGGGTCGCGCTCGGGAGCACCGGGCATATCGCGGCCGTGACCGTCGCGACGATCGTCGCGAGCGAGCTGCTCGGGAGCCAGACGCTGGCCGGGGCACCGGGGGCGGCCGTCGTCCTCGGCGCGGCGCTCGGGGCCGTGCTGCTCTCCGCCCTCATGGCCCGCCATGGCCGCCGGGCGGGCCTCACCGCCGGGTACGGGATCGGCGTCCTCGGCGCGTTCGTCGCCACCGCCGCGGTGCTGACGCGGAGCTTCCCACTGCTGCTCGTCGGCACGACGCTCATCGGCTTCGGGAACGCGGCGAACAACCTGTCGCGCTACGCGGCGGCGGACATGGTCAAGGCGGAACGGCGAGCATCGGCGATCGGCACGGTGGTGTGGGCCGCGACGGTCGGCTCGGTGATCGGGCCGACGCTCGTGCCGCTCGCGAGCGAGGCCGCCATGCGGGTCGGCCTCCCGCCGCTCGCCGGCCCGTACCTCGTCCCGGTGGTGTTCGTCGGGCTCGCCGCGATCCTCTCGTTCACGCTCCTCCGGCCCGACCCGTACGAGCTGGCCGAGGTGGACCCCGTCGCCGACGCCGAGCCGGGCAACACGACGACCGAGCGCGTGTGGTCGATCCTGCGCCGGCCGGGGGTGTGGGCCGCGATCGTCGCGTTGATCGTCAGCCAGGTCGTGATGGTCCTGATCATGACCATGACGCCGCTCCACATGATCGAGCACGGCCACTCGCTCGGCGCCGTCGGCATCGTGCTGTCGGCCCACACGCTCGGGATGTTCGCGCTGTCGCCGTTGTCGGGCTGGCTGACCGACCGCATCGGCGCCGTGCGCACGATCTTCCTCGGGTCGGGGACGCTCGCGATCGCGGCACTCATGGCCGCCGGCGCGCCACCCGACGGCGGGCCGCTGCTCGTCCTGGGCCTGTTCCTGCTGGGTCTCGGCTGGAGCTTCGGCTTCGTCGCGGGCTCGGCGCTCCTCGCCCAGCACCTCGAGCTCCACGAGCGGACCCGCGTCCAGGGTGCCGCGGACGCGCTGATCTGGTCGTCGGCCGCGGCCGCGAGCCTCGGATCGGGGCTGATCATGGCGACGGTGGGCTACACGGCGCTGGGCCTCCTCGGCGCAGGCGCGGTCGTGATCCCCGTCCTCGTGATCCGGGCGAACCGCCGCGCGGTCCACGACGT
>DASSRG010000196.1:0-5561 GCA_035701885.1 Candidatus Limnocylindrales bacterium | reverse complement strand
GCTGCGCAGGACGTCGTACCCGGAGACGATCGTGGAGGTGGACGGCGTCCAGCCGAGGGTCACCGTGGTGCCACCGATGCTCGCGGTGAGGGCGGTCGGCGGCGCGATCGATCCGGTCGAGAACGAGCCGCTCGTGACCGGCCCGCTGGTGAATCGCGCGAGCGTGACCGGCGTCGCGGCGACGAGGAACGCGAGCGCGAGGGCGCCGATCGCACCGCCGAGGCGCCGCACCTAGGCCGCGGCCTCCGCGTCTGCGTGATCCGGTGCGACCGGCCCTGTCCAGCGCTGCCGCCGGGCGACCTCCGCCTGGACGTCGTCCTCGAGCGATTCGAGCAGCCACGCCGACACCAGCAGGAGCGCCGCGAGCGACAGGACGAACAGGACGCCCTGGATCGAGCTCAGGAGTGCGACGCCGAACCCGGCGTACGGGACCGACACGGTCACGCGCCCGATGACGTCGCGGACGGACACGAGCGAGGGGTCCACGGCCGGGTTCGCGTCGCCCTTGGTCTCGACATACAGGCCATCGGGGAGCGCAACGATCCGGACGATCCGGTGCGTGAACACGGCGTGGGCCGATCCCGTCTGCAGGCTGACGATGTCGCCGGGGCGAAGGTCCTCCGCGTCGACGGGCGTGTCGAGGACGACCGACCCCATCGCGATCGCCGGCTCCATCGACCCGCCGGCAACGACGAACGACGTGCCGCCGGTAAGCAACGGAAGGCCGCGGGCGAGCACGACCGCGGCGAGGACCGCCGCGATGAGGGCGACCAGGAGGACGTCGATGGCGCGGCGAGCCGCACGCACGGAGCGGGCGAGGACGGACATGGGACCGTGCTCCGGGTGACGGGGCCGGATGACCCCGACGGATGCACCCGGCCGCGAGGCACCAGTGGGCACTGGGTGCTCGCGGCCGGGGGCGCTGGAGACTACGGGTTGTTCGCGGTCTGCTCGGCGGCGAACGTGAACGTGGCGGTGGTCGCGGCGTTCTGGAAGCCGTTGCCCGAGCTGAGCGGGAAGCTCCACGCGAAGCACAGGTTCTCGTTGGCGCCCGCGGCGAGTGTGCGGTCACCGGCCTGTGCACCCTGGGTGCTGCTGCCGACGGCCGCGCTGCCGAGCGCGCCGCTGTAGATCGAGCTCCCGGGCGACGCGCACGTGCCGGGCGAGACCGTCAGGGTCATCTGCGCGGCGAGGCCCTTGCCGTCCGCGTTCGTGGCGCTCGTTGAGATCGCATAGCGCAGCGCGCCGGTGCCGCTGTTGGAGACCGCGATCGTCTGGCTGCCCGACTCGCCGGGCATGATGTTCGAGGCGCTGAACACCGTGCTCGGGCTGACGCCGAGGACGATCGATCCGGTGCTCCAGGCGCCCTGCGACGCCTGGCTATCGGAGAAGACGGCGAGCGACATCGCGCCCGCCCCGAGGGTCGCGAGCGATGCGACGAAGAGAAGGGCGACGAGCGCACGGCGGCGCTTGCGCCGCTGGACCGTCCGGTCCTGGGCGAGCTGATCCATGGCGCGGGGACACTCCGTGTAGCGATTGGCCTGTGACGAAGCCGTGATCGCATTGGCGCCGACCCAGCGACCCCCAGGTGACGCCGGGGGACCCTCTGGTGAGCCCCGATATGAACGGTGGCTCGACGCGTCGCGTCGCCAGATGTCACCGCACAACGGCTCATGCGGCTACGTGACTGGCGGCCTACCGTCGGGGAGTACCTTCGTCAACGACCACCAGCGCGTCGACCGCGACGGCGCCCTCCGGACCGGCGATCACCGGGTTGCAGTCGACCTCCACGATCGACGGGTCGGCCACGAGCGCATCGCCGATGGCGACGACCGCGCGCGCGAGGGCGCCGGTGTCGACGCCCGTCGAGCCGCGTACGCCGCGGAGCAGCGCCGCGCCGCGCAACCGATCCAGCGCGTGCTCCACCTCGTCCGCGGTGACGGGCGCGAGCATCACCACCACGTCGTCGAGCACCTCGGCGAGGATGCCGCCCAGCCCGATCACCACCGCCGGTCCGAACACCTCGTCGCGTCGCCCGCCCACGATCAGCTCCACCCCGGCGGGCGCCATCGGCTCGACGAGGAGACCGCGAATCGGGATGCCGGCGCTGTTGGCGGTCTCGTGGAGCTCGTCGACGGCGGCACGTACCGCCCCTTCGTCGCGGAGGTCCAGGCGCACGCCGCCCGCCTCTGTCTTGTGGGCGAGCTCGAGCGCGTCGAGCTTGAGCACGGCCGGGCCGCCGCCGAACGCCCGCCACGCCTCGACCGCCCCGTCGCCGCGGTCGTCGGATGGGACGCGCCGAACGTCTGTCACCGGGACGCCCGCGGCGGCCAGCCGCTCGAGGCTCTCCAGCTCCGGCAGCGCACGGCGCGAACCGGCCCGCTCGGCACGCGCGAGCGGATCGAGCGTCTCGTCGGCGCCCCACGGCGTCCTGCTCGCGGCCAGCGACGCCCACTCCGGCCGTCGGGGCGCCGCGCCATCGGCAGTGCGCGCCTCGCGCCGCCCCTCCCACCAGGCGACCCGCCCGATCGCGCCGAACGCCTCGAGCGCGCCGCGGAGCATCGGCATGCCGCCGGCGGCATCGAGCGTCGCCTTCGTCTCGTCGCTCATGTCGCCGGAGGTGAGCGAGACGTAGACCGGCAGGATGTGCGGCCGGTCCGCGGTCGCGGCGATGAGCGCCGTCGACACGTCGTTGGCCACCTCCACCTCCGACGGGAGATTCCGGAACGGCGAGTCGTGGACGATCGCGAGCACGTCGTACGCGCCGGACGCGGCGAGGGCCTCGAAGCTCGCGCCGTACGCCCGGGGGGCGTCGTCGGCGCCCCAGGGATCGAGCGGGTTGCCGATGTAGCCCATCGTCGGCAGGTCGCGGAGGATCGCGGCGCGCGCCGGATCGGGCACGGGCGGCAGGTCCAGCCCGACGCGCTGTGCGAGGTCCGCGACCAGCGAGGCCTCCCCGGTGGAGACGGTGACGACGCCCGTCCGGCCGCGCCGCACCGACCGCCCCAGGCGACCGCAGCCAGCGACGAGCTCGGCCGCCTCCATCAGCTCGTCGAGATCGTCGCAGCGGATCACGCCCGCGGCCTCGAGCGCCGCGTCCGTGACGCGGTCCTCGCCGGCGAGGCTGCCGCTGTGCGCGATGGCGGCCGCCTGCGCCTGCGCGCTCCGGCCGACCTTCACCGCGAGGATGGGCTTCCCGATCGCCAGCGCGTGGTCCGCGAGCGCGAGGAACCGCTCCGGCCGCTTGAACCCCTCGACGAACAGCATGACGGCGTGTGTCTCGGGGTCATCCAGGCAGTACGCGAGGTAGTCGCACAGGTCGAGCACGACCTCTGCCCCGACGGACACGATCCGGCTGTACCCGATCCTCGACCCCGGCGAGTGGATGAACGCGTCGGTGACGCTGCCCGACTGCGCGAGCCCCGCGACGTGGCCCCGCGGGAGCCACGGGTTGACGTCGCCGATGTAGTTGGGGGTGTTGGTCGTCCAGTCGACCATGCCCATGCAGTTGGGTCCGAGAAGCGCGATCCCGTGGCGGATCGCGATGTCCCGGACCTCGCGCTGCATCTGCGCGGCCGCCGCGCCGCCCTCGACCACGCCGCCGCCCGGGATCACGAGGCTCGGGACGCCGGCCTCGGCCGCTTCCTGCGCGAACCGGGTCGCGCGCAGCGGGTTGACGGCGAGGATCACCGTGTCCGGCCGCTCCGGGAGCGCCTGCAGGGTCGGATACGCGCGCTCGCCGTGGAGCTCCTCGTACTTCGGGTTGACGAACCAGCAGCGGGTGTCGCTGCCCATCCGCTGGAGGTTGTCACGCAGCGTCAGCCCGATGCTGTTCCGGGGGCTCGCCCCGACCACCGCGATCGAGCGCGGGGCGAACAGCGGGCGCAGGTCGATCGACGGCGCGAGCGCGGCGGGCACGTCGCGCGTCGTCACGGCACGGCTACCCCACGACGGCGCGGACGCCGCGCTTCTCGAGCGAGCGGGCGATGACCAGCCGCTGGATCTCGGACGTGCCCTCCCAGATCCGGTCCACGCGCAGCTCGCGGAGGAAGCGCTCCGCCGGATACTCGCGCATGTAGCCGCGGCCGCCGAACACCTGGACCACCCGGTCGGCGCAGCGCCACGCCGCCTCCGACGCGAACAGCTTCGCGACCGATGCCTTGGCGTGGACGACCTTGGGGTCCGCGCCGGTGTCCATCATCCATGCCGCCTCGCGCGTGAGCAGCCGGGCGGCCGACGCGTCCGCGGCGGAGTCGGCGAGCGGGAAGCTGACCCCCTGGAAGTCGTAGATCCGCTGGTCGAACTGGATCCGGCCCGTCGCCCACTCGACCGCCAGCGTGAGCAGCCGCTCCATCGCCCCGGAGCAGCGCGCGCCGATGTGGAGCCGCTCCTCGACGAACCACTCGTTGGTCATCGCGTCCGCCTGGCCCTTGCCGCCGAGCATCGCCTCGGCGGGGACGCGGACATCCTCGAGCACGAACTGCGGGTGGCGGTCCGCGAACGTGTGGGTGTAGTCGGGATCGGCGGTCAGGTGCACGCCCGGCGTGTCGTAGTCGACCAGGAACAGCGTCGGGAGTCGGTCGTCACCCTCGAGCAGGTGGCAGTGGAAGATCATGAAGTCGGTGTCCGGCGCCCCGGTGACGAACCACTTCTCGCCGTTGAGGACGTACTCGCCGGTCGCCGCGTCGAGGATCGCGGTGGCGGCAAGCGTCCGGGCATCGGAGCCCTGGCCGGCCTCCGTGATCGCATAGCTCCCGTTCCGCTCGCCGCGCAGGCTCGGGTCGAGGTAACGGCGCCGCTGCTCGGGCGTGCAGTGGATGAGCGCGTTGTAGGCGCCGGGGATGAATCCCCACAGCCCGCCGGTGACCTGGCCCAGCTGCTCGTGCACGAGGACCTGCTCCAGCGCCGACCAGCCCTGGCCGCCCATCGCCACCGGCAGGCTGCCGCCGTGGAGGCGCGCCTCGATCGCCGCCAGCTTGATCTCGCGCAGCGTCTCGTCCGACAGCGCCCTCGACTTCTCGAACTCGTTCTCGAGCGGCTGGAGGATGTCGACCGCGTACGCGCGGGCGCGCGCCTGGAGGTCGGCCTGCTCGGGCGTCAGCGTCAGGTCCATGTCGCCGAGTGTGGCGCAGGGGTTTGCGAGCCACAGTGAGGGTCCCGGGCAACGGGACGGCACCCCCCGCTCCTCTGGCAGTCGAGCGCAGCTCGGCTAGTGGACGGCTGTGCTCGCCCCCGACGCTGCCAGCCACTCCGAGCCGTCCGTCGCCTGATCATCGGGGCGACGCTCGTCGTGCGCCCAGACGTACTCGAGCATCACCTTCGCCAGCAGCGCCTCATCGCCACCCGTCGCGAGCTCGAGCATCCGGCGCACGTCGTCACGCACCTCGACCGGTGGCACCGGGGACTTGGCGCGGCGCACCTTGGCGCTCTCGGTCGGCTCGACGCTCTCGATGTCGTAGAACAGCTCCTCGTGGAGCTTCTCGCCAGGCCGCAGGCCGACGGTCTCGATCGGGTGGCCGTTGGGATCCCGGCCGGCGAGGCGGATGAGGTCGCGAGCGAGG
>DASSRG010000195.1:0-2200 GCA_035701885.1 Candidatus Limnocylindrales bacterium | reverse complement strand
AGCCGCTCTCCCTCGAGGCGGGGATCCTCCGCGTCGCCGACGCCCTGGACATGGCGAAGGGACGCTCCCGGATCCCGTTCGAGCGGGGCCAGGTCACGATGCACTCCCTCTCGGCCGCGGCAGTCGAGGAGGTCGTGATCGCCGACGGCGAGACGAAGCAGGTCCGCATCGAGATCGTGATGAACAACTCGTCCGGTCTCTTCCAGGTGGACGGGCTGCTACGGGCGAAGCTGCGCGGGTCCGGCCTCGAGCCGTACGTCGAGGTGATCGCGCACATCGACACGGACGCCGAGAAGCGCCTCGTGCCGGAGTACCGCCTCGAGATCTAGCGCCCGCGGGCGGCTACAATCCGGCCACGCCCTGCGGGATCGTCTAATGGTAGGACGCCGGATTCTGGCTCCGGAAGTTGGGGTTCGAGTCCCTGTCCCGCAGCCTTCCGAAACGCCCCGCGAGGGGCGTTTCGCGTTGTTCGCCTCGTAAACGCTTGTGACATGCCTGTGAAGGTTTGGTAAGCGATCGAGGCGATCTTTGTGCGCGACGGTAGCCTCGTCTGATCTGACACGAACGGCATGCGCCGGGCTCTCCGCGTTGGGCCCGACTGCGGCGCGCGCCGTTGGCCACGTCCCCGACGCGGAGGTTCTGTCCTGAAAGCCCTGATCACGGGCCTGTGCGCCCTCGTTCTCGTTGCGACACCTGCGGTCGCGCAGGCCGGCTCCACCGCCGACGTCAGCGCCGATCTCACGCGCCACATGGCGACGATGAAGAAGTCGACCTCGGTGATCCGCTTCTTCGACAAGCACCGCTGGCTCCTCTCCGATCCTCGGTTCGAGAAGGAGGCCCACCACCGGCTTCGGATCGCCCGCCGCACGCTCGCGGCGAGCAAGGCCAAGGCGACCCGGGCGCGCATCGCGCTCGCGCGCCGCAAGGCGCAGGCCGAGCGGAAGCTCCTGCTCGCGTCGTTCGAGCGCTCGCCCCAAAAGGCGATCTGCCACGTGTTCGGCTCCTACTGCAGCCAGGCGCTCCGGGTCGCCCGGTGCGAGTCCGGCTACAGCGTGAACGCGCAGAACGGTCAGTACCTCGGCCTCTTCCAGATGGGATCGAGCGAGCGGCGCATCTTCGGGCACGGCGAGTCCGCCCTCGAGCAGGCGCAGGCGGCGTACCGCTACTTCGTCCGCTCGGGCCGCGACTGGAGCCCGTGGTCGTGCAAGCCGTGGTACTGAGCTTCCCTCACGAAACGTGCGCAAAGAGCGGGACCCGGTCTGCGGGCCGGGTTCCATCGGCACGCGTCTGCTGGTAGTAGATCGATCGTGTCCTTCTGGCGGAAGCCCGACCGCCTGAGGCCTCTCGACGAGGCAGCCGCGTATGCGCGCTGCCACGGTGACCGCGACGAGTCCGTCCGCATCGTCAAGCTTCCGCCGCGCCGTGCCCGTTACGACCTCCTCGCCACCGGAGAGGAGATCCGTCGGCGCTTCGAGGAGCGGATCGACGCGCGTGAGCCGGACGCCGCGCTGGCTCCGACGCCTTCGGCGACCGCCTGAGAGACCCCGTCGAGCGCTCCTGACCCGAGGAGCCGGCGACGGGACGTTCGCTACACTCCTCGTTCGCCACGGCCCATTCGTCTAGTGGCCTAGGACACCGCCCTCTCACGGCGGCGGCACGGGTTCGAATCCCGTATGGGCCTTTCTCCTCCAGCTGGATACGCGGAAACCGCTTGAAACCGTGGGTCAGGTGTGTCGCGGAGGCCCTCAAGGCGCATGCGGTGCATACCTCGGTGATACCACGGAGCGTTGTCAACTCAAGCGACGCGCGCCTCGCCCAAGACGCCGTCGTTACGAGGGAGCGCAGGGATGGGACGTCGGGTCCGTCCGCCTACGCTGACGCGTCCGACGGGCGTGACGATGCGGAACCTTCGGCGGTGCCGCCAACTCTGGGCGGTTCGGACGGGGTTGCTGCCTCCGCCCGCGTGGTCAGGGATGGAACTTGCGCAAGTCGTGTTGCTCCCGCGCCGCGCTGTGATCCGCCTGGGGGTGCGCGACTGCGACAAGGAGACCTCGACCGGCTAGCCGACCCCGTGGCGCTCGAGGAACGCTCGTACGTCCTTCAGGAGCATCAGCAGGTGAAGTGGATCGGTCGGCGACTCCTCGAAGCCGAACCGCAGGTACCACGCCTTGGCCGCGTCGTGCTTGGCGTGGACGAGGAG
>DASSRG010000194.1:0-4311 GCA_035701885.1 Candidatus Limnocylindrales bacterium | reverse complement strand
GTCGACGGCTTGCCGGCCCATGCCGGGCGGCCGGCGAGGGTCGCGATCAACGCGTCCTGGGCGGCGTCCATCGCGGCCTTGCCCACGTCGATCGCCCGCGAGCGCGCTTCCGCGGTGATCGGCGCGCGGCGGACCGTGCCGTCGTCGCCGGTCTCGCGGAACACGTAGACCTGGTTCCGGCCGAGCGCCTTGGCGGAGTACAGGGCGGCGTCGGCGTCGCGGATCAGCGCGTCGAGCCGGAGCACCTCGCCCTGGCCGCCGGCGACGCCTGCGCTCAGCGTCACGGACACGACCTCGTTGTCCGGCAGGCGGATCTCGCTGCCGCCCACGATCCGGCGCAGCTTCTCGGCGAGCGAGGCCGCCGCATCGGGGTCCGTCTCCGGCAGGACGATGAGGAACTCCTCGCCGCCGTACCGTCCGGCGAGGTCGACTGCCCGGACGTTGGCCGCGAGCAGCTGCGCCACGTGGCGCAGGATCGCGTCGCCCGCCGCGTGGCCGTGCGAGTCGTTGAACCGCTTGAAGTGGTCGAGGTCGACGAGGATCAGCGACAGCGGCCGGCGGTACCGGGTCGCCCGGGCCAGCTCCTCCTCCACGCGCGTGAGCACCGTCTGGCGGTTGGCGATCTTCGTCAGCGGATCGAACGTCGCCTGCTCCCAGGTCTGCGCGACCCGGTCGGCGAGCTCCTCGAACGCGGCCCGCAGCCGGCGGTCGTGGATGCGCCGGGCGTCGGCGGCGAGCGACGGGCTGTCCACCTCCGCGCGCGCGAGCCGTTCCGCGATTCGCGCGAGCCGCCGGTTCTGGATGCCGACGATGAGGAACGCGAACCCGGCGGATCCCGCCAGTGCCCCGATCAGAGCGACGGCCAGGGTGAGGGTCAGGGCGGCGGTGAGGGTGTCCAAGGACGACTCGCGCTGTTGCTGACGCGGGTGCGATCCCCCGTTGGACGCACCGGGCACCTTAAGGCTGCCCGCTGGGACCTCTGGCTGCCATGGGGAGATGGTCCCACCGCTCGTGGTGCGCGCCGGCATGGTGAGTCCGCGCACCGACGGGGCCCAGCAGCGTCATGGCCCAGAGGTACCGGTCGCCCTACGGGGGCGTGCCGACGGCCCCTGGCAGGACGCGGGCGCGGGTGATGTCCGGTCCCCCATCGGCGTCGGCGAGCCGCCACGCCCATCCGGCGTCGCCGGCTTCAGCGCCGTCTCGGAGAGGCCACGCCAGGCCCACCAGGGTCGAGCCGGGGACGGCGGCGAGGACGTACTCGATGCGGACCCGCCGCGGGATGGCCCGCAGCGCCGGGAGCGCCTCGGCGCCCGCCGCGGCGATCGCCTCCTCGAGATAGTCCACGTAGGCCGCGTTGTTGACGTGCCCCATCGGGTCGACGTCCTGCGGCCGGACCTCGGTCCGGCGGCGTGTCGCGTTGTCCGGTGTCGCGGGGAGCGGCACCCGCCCGGGCTCGAACGACGCCGGCGGGGTCGCGAAGGCCGCTGGAAACTCGGGCGGGACGCGGCCGGGCATGCCGCGGTGGTCGGTCATGACCCAGTCCGTGTGGCCCCACATGGCAAGCGTTCCGTCGGACAGGAAGGCCTCGGTGCGGCGGCGGGCCCAGACCTTGCGAAAGCCGGTGATGCGCGTGGTCAGCGAGAGCGTCGTCCCCAGGGGCACGGGCGCGAGGATCGCCAGCTCCGCGGCCCGCACCACCCAGGCGAGGCCGCGGCTCGTGTACCAGTCGCGGTCGAAGCCCAGCCGCTCACTGTGGATCCAGGCGACGTCCTGCGCGTAGCGGAGCAGCGCCGACGTCCGAGCGAGTCCGTCCGCGCCGCACTCGTCGAACCGGACGCGATACGGGACGGTGACGCCGGCGACGAGCTCCGGCGGATGCGTCACGCGGTCGATCTCCCCGCCAGCCGGTCGAGCCCTTCCAGCGCCACGAGACGCAGCCCGTCCAGCGCGACCGGGCCCTTCTCGCGCACCAGCCGTACCTCGCACGACCGTCGCGCGTCGAACACCACGAGCCCAACCAGCAGCCGTCCGCCCTCGTCCACCGCCCCGCGCCGCGCGTCGTCGAGCTGGTGGATGACGTCCGCCTTGATGCCGCGCGCGCCCCACTTGCAGTCCCACACCTCCGGGCGTGCCTCGTGCTCCACCGTGACGTCGTAGGGGTGGATCTCGGCGGGCCGGCCGTCGAACAGGACGCGCCGCTCGCGCCGGACCGGGCCGGTGCGCTGCGCGACCAGCCGCTCGGTGAGCGCCTCGACGATCGCGCCCCGGAACTGCGACCGCGCCTGCTCGCCGCGATCTGCGACCTCGAGCGAGGCGGCCAGGATCGCGTCGGAGCGGTCGCGGACCGGGTGGCCGGGCGCCGGGGCGGCCGGGCCGAACAGCGTCGGGAACATCGCGTGCCACGTGGCCGGATCCAGCGACTCTCCGTTCATCACGGCGCGGGCGAGGAGCCGCTGCGGCGTCGTCGCGTCGACCAGGAGGTCTGCGGCGCGGCCGACGAGCGGGTCCGCCTGGATGTGGGCGTAGACGACCGCGCGGCCGTCCGGCTTGGCATCCTGGAACCGCATCAGCCGGACTCTCCCAGGGCGGCGAGCGCCACCTGGGGCAGCGTCGAGAGCCAGTCGATGGCGCGGTGGGGGTCGGCGATCGACGACGCCTCTGCGACCAACGCCTCGATCGCCGCCTCGATGGCCGGATCGACGGTCTCCTCGCCGCGGGCCGCGGTGACGGTGCCCAGGCGGCCCCGCCAGACCGTGGACAGGTCGGCGACATACTGGAACTCGTCCTCGACCGGCTCCGCGGTCACGACGAGCGCGTCGAAGCCGTCGAGGGCGCGGGTGATGCAGTCGGCAACGGTTGCCATGGGCCGCAGCGTAGCCCGCGGCGGGGCGCTCGTGAACGCCGAAGCGTCAGGCGATCTCGGACGTCGTCGTGATCGCGGCGCGGGCGGTGGCGCGACGGGTGGCCTGCAGACGGGCCTGCGCGTCCCGGTCGAGGCGGATCAGCGATCGACGGCCGCCCTCGTCCCAGCGCGTCGAGTACGTGTGGAGCGCCTTCTGGCGGATGTCGAACGCGAACGAGCGCTCGCCGGCGCGCTCGAGGCGCGCGACGGTCTCCAGGACGGCGCGGTAGAGCGTGGGCAGCTCCTCGGCCGGAATGTGCTCGTCCATGGCAGCAGGGTGCCCGCGCGCCGCCGCGGCGGGAATGGCCGTCTCGTCCCTGCGGTCTCGGCCGACAGTCCGGGGGGCGGTGCGCGCGAGCACCGGCGGGCGCCCTCCCCCGCTCAGTCGCCGCGGTGTGCGCCGGACTCGATCCGGAAGCCGCCGGTGATGCCCCGGGCGGGCTCCCAGCGGGTGTTGACCCGCTCCACGAGCGCGGCGGGCGGACCATCTTCCAGCCGCTCGAGGAGTCGCTCGAGCGTCCCGCGCGGCCCCTCCGCAACGACCCGCACGGACCCGTCCGCCTCGTTGGCCACGAACCCGTCGAGGTCGAGGTGCATCGCCACGCGCAGCGCCCATACCCGGAACCCGACGCCCTGCACCCGGCCGCGCACGATCGCTTCGAGGCGGACCGGTGTGCCGGCGTCGTCCGGCGGCGTCACGCCGGACGCCTCACGCGGGACGCCTCACGCGGCGGCCGCTGCCCGCGGCCAGCGAAGGAGCAGCACGTCGAGCACGAGCTCCGGACTGACGTTGGAATCGACGAGCTCCGTCGCGCGCACGAGCCGCGCGAGGGCGGCCGCGCCCGCACCCTCGGGGATCGACCGAGCCGCAGCCTCCAGCTCCTCGAGCAGCGCCACGTCCCGGACATCGGTGATCGCGCCCACCTGCGCCAGGGAGAGATCGCGCGCGAGGTCGCGCCACGCGTCGAGCAGGACGCCGAGGGCTCGCCGGCGTTCGGCGGCGGACCCCTTCACGGCGGGCTCGTCGGTCGCCTCGGCCGGGGCCGCGCCGGCCGCCGTCTCCGGCGCAGCCGCGCTGTCGACCACCGCGGGCGCGGCCCGCCCGGACCGTCCCCGGCCGCGCGCGGGCGCCGGAACAGGGGCGGGCGCGGGCGCGAGGAGCGCGGCCAGCGACACGGACCGCGCCACGAGGTCCTTGGCCGCGAGGAGCCGCGTCGCCCGATCGGCGCGCAGCAGGTCGAGCAGCGTCCGGGTCAGCTCGTTGCGGATCGTCTCTGCCTCGGGCGCGGCGGCGTACGCGACGGCGAGCCCGGCCCGGCCGCCCGACAGGCGCGCCAGGCGGGCCGCGGTCGGCGGGTCCGCGAGATCGCGTGCCGAGAGGAGCGTCTCGACGTCCCGCACGCCGAGCG
>DASSRG010000193.1:0-2155 GCA_035701885.1 Candidatus Limnocylindrales bacterium | reverse complement strand
GACTCGCTGGTGAAGCTCGAGGACCTGCCGGAGCCGACGTCCGTCATCGGGCCTGACCACGAGACCGTCCTCCGCCGCCAGGAGGTCTTCGGCTACACCGCCGAGGACGTCCGGATGATCATCACGCCGATGGCGACGACCGGCACGGACCCGGTCGGGTCGATGGGCAACGACGCCCCGCTCGCGGTCCTGTCCGAGCGGCCGCAGCTCCTGTACAGCTACTTCAAGCAGCTGTTCGCGCAGGTGACCAACCCCCCGGTCGACGCGATCCGGGAGGAGATCATCATGGCCACGGACCGGTCCATCGGCCCGGAGGCGAACCTCCTGGACCCGGGGCCGGACGCCGCCCACCAGGTCGCGATCCCCTCGCCCGTCATCTCGAACACGGAGCTGGAGCGGATCCGCGCGCTGGACGGTGGCCCGGCGTCGCGCGGCTTCCGGACGATCACCCTGCCCATCCTGTTCAAGGTGGCCGACAACGGGGCCGGGCTGCGGCGCGCGATCGAGGACCTCCGCCGCGCCGCCTCCGAGGCGATCAACGAGGGCTACAACCAGATCATCCTCTCGGACCGCGGCCACAACGAGGTCGATGCGCCGATCCCGGCCCTCCTCGCCGTGAGCGCCGTCCACCATCACCTCGTGCGAGCCGGGACCCGGGGGCGGATCGGGCTGGTGCTGGAGTCGGGGGAGCCGCGCGAGGCCCACCACTTCTGCCTCCTGATCGGCTACGGGGCGTCGGCGATCAACCCGTACCTCGCGTTCGAGACCATCGACGACCAGGTCCGCCTTGGCGCGATCCCCGGGCCGTACGACAAGGCCGAGGCGAAGTACCGCAAGGCTGCGACCAAGGGTGTCATCAAGGCGATCTCGCGGATGGGCATCAGCACCGTCCACAGCTACCACGGCGCCCAGGTGTTCGAGGCCATCGGTCTCAACCGCGACTTCGTCGACGAGTACTTCACGTGGACCCCGACGCGCGTCGGCGGGATCGGCATCGAGGTCGTGTCCAAGGAGGTCAAGGCTCGCCAGGATCGCGCGTACCCGCCGCACCGCCCGGTCATCCACACGCAGCTGCCGCCGGGCGGCCAGTACCAGTACCGCGCCGACGGCGAGAACCACCTGTTCAACCCGCTGACGATCCACACGCTCCAGCGCGCGGTGCGGACCGGCGACTACTCGACGTTCAAGGACTACAGCTCGCTCGTCGACGACCAGAGCACCCGGCTCGCGACCCTGCGCGGCCTGCTGGAGCTGAAGGCCGCGCCGCGCCCCGTCCCGATCGAGGAGGTCGAGCCGGTCGAGTCGATCGTGACGCGGTTCAAGACGGGCGCGATGAGCTATGGCTCGATCAGCCAGGAGGCGCACGAGGCGCTGGCGATCGCGATGAACCGCCTCGGCGGCAAGTCGAACACGGGCGAGGGCGGCGAGGACCCCGCGCGCTACGAGCCGATGGACAACGGCGACTCCAAGAACTCGGCGATCAAGCAGGTCGCGTCCGGGCGGTTCGGCGTCACGAGCGAGTACCTCGTCAACGCCCGTGAGCTCCAGATCAAGATGGCCCAGGGCGCGAAACCGGGCGAGGGCGGCCAGCTGCCGGGCTCGAAGGTGTACCCGTGGATCGCCAAGACCCGGCATTCGACGCCGGGCGTGGGTCTCATCTCGCCGCCGCCGCACCATGACATCTACTCGATCGAGGACCTCAAGCAGCTCATCTACGACCTCAAGATGGCCAACGACCGGGCGCGGGTCAGCGTCAAGCTGGTTGCCGAGGTCGGGGTCGGGACGGTCGCCGCCGGGGTCGCCAAGGCCCACGCGGACGTCGTGCTGATCTCGGGCCACGACGGCGGGACGGGCGCCTCGCCGCTCACCTCGATCAAGCACGCGGGCATCCCGTGGGAGCTCGGGCTCGCCGAGACGCACCAGGTGCTCGTGATGAACGACCTCCGGAGCCGGATCGTCGTCGAGGTCGACGGGCAGCTCAAGACCGGCCGCGACGTCGTCGTCGGGGCGCTGCTGGGCGCGGAGGAGTTCGGGTTCGCGACCGCGCCGCTCGTCGCGCTCGGCTGCCTCGTGATGCGGGCGTGCCACCTGAACACATGCCCGGTGGGCGTCGCGACGCAGGACCCCGAGCTGCGCAAGCGGTTCGCGGGCGACC
>DASSRG010000192.1:0-7903 GCA_035701885.1 Candidatus Limnocylindrales bacterium | reverse complement strand
CATGGCTTCCTGTCAACTGAAGCCCGGTACGCTCGCCGAATGGATGACGCGCGCTCCGCCGTCCCGGATGTCCTGGCGCCGGATCTCCGGCTGGTGCTGGTCGGGATCAACCCCGGGCGGGCGTCTGCGGCCGCCGCCGCCCACGTCGCCAACCCCCGCAACGACTTCTGGCGGCTCCTCCACGCCTCGGGTCTCACGTCCCGCGAGCTGGCCCCGGCCGAGCAGGAGCAGCTGATCGGCTTCGGCATCGGCGTGACGAACGCGGCGCTGCGAACGACGCCGGGCTCGGGCGACCTGCGCGCCGCGGACTACGCGGACGCCGCCTCCCGCCTCGAGCGGATCGCCACGACCCTCCGCCCGCGGGTGATGGCGTTCGTCGGCAAGGAGGCGTACCGCGGTGCCTTCGGGGAGCGGCCGGCGCTGGGCGTCCAGGCGAGGACGCTCGGCGACAGCCGACTGTTCGTCCTGCCCTCCACGTCGCCCGCCAATGCCGCCGTGCCGTGGACGGAGCGCCTGCACTGGTTCCGGGAGCTCACCGCGTTCGTCGACGAGGTCGCGGGGCCGCGGCGCTGAGCGCTACGCTGGCGCCCCCGAACGACTGGAGGAACCGATGACCGAGCGGCGCGACCAGCCCGTCTCCGGCGACGTGATCGAGAGCGGCGACGTCCGCATGTACGGCTGGGAGTGGTCCGAGCTCCCCGGCACCCCGTCGCGATCCCGCCTGCCGTGGTTCGGGATCTTCCTCGTCGTGTTCGGCGTGCTGCTGCTGCTCCGCCAGCTGTTCCCGTCGCTCGAAACCGCGGGCTCGATCCTGTTCCTCGCGATCGGCGTCGCGTTCCTCGTCTCGTGGCTGATCAACCGCGGGATGGGATCGCTCTACCTCGGCGCGATCATCACCGCGCTCGCCGCGCCGGACCTGCTGGCGGCGGCCGGCGTCGTGTCGGGACCGGGCGTGGGAACGGCGTGCCTCGGCGTCGCATTCCTGTTCATCGCCGCGGTGCGCGCGGCCTCGGGCGCCGGCTGGGGGTGGCAGGCGGTCCTCGGCGCGATCCTGTTTGCCATCGGTGCCTCGAGCATCGCGATCCCCGGCATGTCGGACCTCGTCTGGCCGATCCTGCTCGTTGTCCTCGGCGGGATCCTCCTGGTCCGCGCCGGCGCGAGCCGCAACTAGCCAGAGCGAAGACGATCGCGTTCAGCCGGCCGCTGGGACCTCGATCGAGGCGAGCGCGAGGTTCAGGGCCTCGGCGAGGCCGTCGGCGATCCGGACCAGCTCGTCGTCCGTGATCACGAAGGGCGGGCCCAGCAGGACGACATCCCCGTCGACGCCGTTCGCGTTGCCGGTCCCCGAGTAGAGCAGGAGCCCGCGCTCCCGGGCGATGCGCACCACGGCCTCCACGACCTTCGCCGCCCGCGGGAACGGCTCCCGGGTCTCCCGGTCGCGCACCAGCTCGACGCCGACCATCAGCCCGCGGCCGCGGATGTCGCCGACCGCCGGGTGCGCCCCGAGCCGTTCGGAGAGGAGGCCGCGGAGTCGCTCGCCCTTCGCCGCCGACGCCTCGACGAGCGACTCGGCCTCGAGGATCCGGAGCACCTCGCCGGCGACGGTCGCCGCGACAGGCTGGTGCGAGTAGGTGAACCCGTGGACGAAGCCGCCGCCCGCGGTAACCGTGTCGTACACCTCGCCGGAGGCCGCGACGAACCCGAACGGCCAGTAGCCCGACGTCGCGCCCTTCGCGGCGACCAGGATGTCCGGCCGCACCCCGAAGTGGTCCATCCCGAACCAGGTGCCCGTCCGCCCGAAGCCGGTCATGACCTCGTCGGCGATGAGCAGCACCCCGTGCTGCCGGCACACGTCCGCGACTGCGGCCCAGTAGCCCTCGGGCGGCTCGACCGCGGCGAGGGTCGCCCCGACGATCGGCTCGCCGACGAACGCGCAGACCGTTCCGGGCTCCGCCGCAGAGAACGCCCGATCCAGCTCGTCGACCAGCTCCTGCGTCGTCGCGAGCGCCTGCGAACCGGCATCCCCGCCGCGGTACGGATACGCCGCGCTGACGTGCCGGAAGCGGCCGAGCCAGCCCTCGTACGGCCGGCGGAGCGGCCGCCGGCCGGACAGGTCAAGCGCGCCGAGCGAGTTCCCGTGGTAGCTCCCCCACCGCGCGAACACGATCCAGCGCTCCGCCTCGCCGCGCGCGAGCTGCGTGGCCCGGGCGAGCTTCAGCGCGCTCTCGATCGCCTCCGAGCCGCCGCTCACGGGGTAGATCGCGGCGTCGTCCATCGGCAGCCGGGGCCCGAGCGCGGCGGCGTACCGCTCCAGCGGCTCTGTCGTGAACGCCGAGCCGTGCGCGTACGAGA
This sequence comes from Candidatus Limnocylindrales bacterium, assembly GCA_035701885.1. Taxonomy (GTDB): domain Bacteria; phylum Chloroflexota; class Limnocylindria; order Limnocylindrales; family CSP1-4; genus CAIXZV01. The sequence continues at coordinate 5,551 of DASSRG010000192.1, read as the reverse complement.
GCCGGGCCGCCTGCTCGGCGATCGCGTCGGCGATCTCGCGCCGGCCGTGGCCGACGTTGACCACGATCGCTCCTCCGGCCGCATCGAGGTACTCGCGCCCGTCGGCGTCGACGATCGTCGAGCCGTGGGCCTCGACGGCGACGGGCGGGTTCGGCGACGCGGATCGCCGGAAGACGCGGGCGGTCACGAGGTCGGGGTCGGGGCGACGGGGTCCGGCACGGTGGCGATTGTAGGGTCGGTCGGCGCGGTCGCCTCGGGATCGCCCGGGACCGGCCCGAGCAGCGCGACGAACCAGCGCGCGTTCTCGAACGGCAGCAGGAGCACGCGCAGGGTGATCGTGAGCGGGACGGCGAGCAGCGCGCCGGCGGGTCCGATCACGACCGTCCAGAACAGGATCGAGACGATGACGACGACCGGGCTGATGTCGAGGTTGACGGACAGGATCCGGGGCTGGAGCACATAGTCGAAGGCGAGGTTGATGACGACATAGCCGACGACGACCAGGACGGCCGGCCCGAGCCCCAGCTCGAGGAACGCGAACAGCGTCGGCGGGACGAGCGCGAGGATGAAGCCGATGTTGGGCACGAAGCTGAACAGGAACGACAGGACGCCCCACAGCACCGCATACGGCACGCCCAGGATCAGCAGCAGGATCGTGTCAGCGACCGCCGCCGCCGCGCCGAGGATCGCCCGGACCTTGATGTACACCACGAGCTCGCCGGACAGGGCGTCGTAGCGCTCCACCGTGCCCGCCGGGGTGTGGCGGAGCATCCGTGATCGGAGCCGCTCCGCGTCCAGCAGCAGGTACGTGACGATGATCACGGACATCCCGAGGCTCGTGACCGCCGGCCCGACGATGCCGAGCAGCTGCCGGACCGCACCAACGACCGCGCTCGTGTCCACGGTCGGGACGGCATTCGCAGGGAGGCCGGTCGCGGAGGCGAACGTCGCCGCGAGCGATCCGAGCTCCGCCTGTAGCTGCTCCGCCTCACCCGACAGCTGGACAACGACCGCGAGGACCGCCGCAACCGCCGCGACCGCGAGCAGGGCGAGGACGACGATGAACGCCGCGACGGTGATCGTGATCGCCGGGCCGCGCCCCAGTCCGCGACCCTGGAGCCACAGCTGGAACGCGCGGCACAGGACGCCGGCAAGCGCCGAGAACGTGATCGTGGCAAGCAGGCCGTGAATGGCTTCGGCGTACGCGAGCACGATGGCGATCGCCGCGATCATCACGAGCGGCACGAGCGGGCTGCGGGCGCCGACCGTCACCCTGTCGCGGAGGTCCATCGCCGCATCGTAGCCTCGGCAGGTGGCTCCGCGTCCATGGTCCTGGCGTGGCGGCGGACTAGCCTGCCGCCGCGGCCTCGCGCGGCCACAGGCCGCCGGTCGACGCCATCCAGTCCGCGATCCGGAGGCATGCGCCGTCGATGTCACCGTCCGACATGTCGAGCTCGAGGACCGGCAGGATCGACTCGCCGGCGAGCCGCCGGAGGAGGTCCTGCTCGCGCCGGAACAGGTCCAGGTCGTCGTACTGCGACGGGTTGCCGCTGACCAGAAGCCGCTCCTCGCGGGCGGCCTCCCACGTCCCATCCTGCCGAGTGCACAGGACGAGGTGCACGTCGAGCGCGGCGAGCCGGGACTCGAGCCAGCCGAAGTCCACGTCGCGGCCGTGCGCCTGCAGCTGGTACGCGCGGGCCGAGAGGTGGAACCGGTCGATGATCCAGGAGTAGTGCGGCTGGAGCTCGATCAGGCGCGTCCAGGCGTCGAACACCGCCATCGCGCGCGCCTCCTCGTCGGGGCCCTCGAAGTTGATCGGCCCCCGTCCCCACGGGACCGGCGTGAAGCCGCACCACTCCGCGGAGATCAGTGGCGAGTGGTAGCGGTACCGGCGCGGCCCGACGATCGCCGGGTGCTCGTTGAGCGCGAACGCGAGGTCCGTCTTGTGGGTCAGCCGCGTCCCCTCGAGGATGATCTTCGGCGTCAGCTTCGGCATGCCCGCGAGCCTAGCGCCTGCGCCCGAGACCCATGCAACGGGTCCCGGCCGGATAGGGTTCCCGAGGTATCCGGCCGCGCCAACCGAGGTCCCCATGACTGCGTCCACCCGCCTCCCCGTCGAGCGGCTCGCCCTCCTCGCCGCCCTCACGACGGTCGTCCTGTGGGCGTCCGCGTTCGTCGGCATCCGCGCGGCCTCGGTCGGGATCACCGCGGGACCGCTCGCGCTGGGCCGGCTCCTCGTCGGGTCGATCGCACTGGGAATCCTCGTCGCGTCGCGCGGCGTCGTCCGGCCGACGCGCCGCGACGTGCTGCTGATCGTCGCGTCAGGCCTGCTGTGGTTCGCGTTCTACAACGTCGCGCTCAACGAGGCGGAGCGCAACGTCGACGCGGGCACGGCGTCGATGCTGACCAACGTCGGCCCCATCCTCATCGCGGTGTTCGCCGGCCTGTTCCTGGGCGAAGGCTTTCCTCCCCGCCTCATGACCGGCATCGCGATCGCCTTCGTCGGCGCCGTGGTGATCGCCATCGCATCGGCCTCGTCGCCCGTCCCCGGGGGGAACGCGACGCTCGGGATCGTGCTCTGCCTCGCCGCGGCGGTGGCGTACGCCGGCGGGATCACGCTGCAGAAGCCGGCGCTGCGCGCGATCCCGGCGGCGCAGGTGACGTGGATGGCCTGCGTCACGGGCGCGATCGCGTGCCTGCCATTCGCCCCCGCCCTCGTGCGCGACGTGTCGGCCTCGGACCCCCAGAGCATCGCGTGGATGATCTACCTCGGCCTGTTCCCCACCGCGATCGGGTTCACGACCTGGGCGTTCGCGCTCGGCCGGACGACCGCGGGCCGGCTCGGATCCACGACGTACCTCGTGCCGCCGATCGCGATCGTGATGAGCGCGCTGATCCTCGGCGAGGTACCGACGATCGTCGCCGTCGCGGGCGGCGCGCTGTGCATCGCCGGCGTCATCGTCGCCCGCTCGCGCGGCAGCCTTCCCTGGCGCCGAGGTACCGCCGAGAGCGCCGCCTGACGAAGGCACAGCCGGGGACCTTCGAGGGTCCACAGGTCCCGCCACGAGCGGTCCGAACGGCCCTGCCCCGAACGCCCGTCCAGGGAGGAGCATCACACCAGTGGGTGCCGGAGGGGACGCCCGGCACCCACCAACTCCGCCGAGTCCCGAGCGCCGGGCGGCTACACCCGCCGCAGCTCGAACGCCGGCCCGGCGCCGAGCGTCTCGGCGGGCGTCCCGTAGCGCAGGATCAGGTCGCGCACCGCCTGGGCGTGCTCGCCGGCCTCGAGCGGCCGCGCGACGGCGCCCCAGGTCTCCTCTCCGATCGTGACCACGCACGCCGGGTCGGCGAGCAGGTTGAGGCCCCAGTCGGCGTCCGGTGACCCGGCGGCGACCACCACCGCGTCCGGGCCCCGTTCCACGAAGCCCACCGTCGCCCGCGCGCGGCGCCCGGTGCGCCGGCCCGTCGTCTCGATCCGCAGCACGCGGCCCCACGCGACGAGGTCGTCCTCCATCGACGCGGTGCCGGTCGAGCGAGCGGCCTACGCCCCGCCGCGGTCGAGGCGATGCTTCGCCACGAACGCGGCCGCCTGGGCGCGTCGCTCCAGGTTGAGCTTCGAGAGGATCGACGAGACGTAGTTCTTCACGGTCTTGTCCGACAGGAAGACCTCGGCCGCGATCTCCTTGTTCGTCTTGCCCTCGGCGACGAGGAGCAGGATCTTCTGCTCCTGCGCGGTCAGCTGGGCCATCTCGTCGGTGTAGGTTCCGGTCGCGATGCGCCGCACGCGCTCGAGGACCTTCTCGGTGACAGCAGGATCGAGCAGCGACTCGCCGCGGCCCACGCTCTCGAGCGCCGCCACGAGGTCGCGGGCGCGGATCTGCTTGAGGAGGTACCCGGAGGCGCCGGCGACGATCGCGGACAGGACGGCCTCCTCGTCCGGGTACGAGGTCAGCATCACGACGCGGGTCGCGGGGAGGTCGGCACGGATCTCGCGGCATGCCTCGATGCCGGAGCCGTCCGGCAGGCGGACGTCCATTACGACGATATCGGGCTCGAAGCGGCGGGCCTGCTCGATCGACTCCGCCGCGGTGCCGGCCTCGGCGACGACCTGGAACTCGTCGCGGCGGTCGAGCAGCGCGACGAGCCCCTGGCGGACGACCTCGTGGTCGTCGACGACGAGGAGGCGCATCGGGCGTCGTGCGCTGGGTGCGGGGCTGGGCGTGGAGGTGGTGTCGCTCACGGTTCTGTGACTCCGGGCGCGGCGGTCTGGAGATCGCCGGTGACGGGTACGGACGGGATCGCGGGCACCCGCACGATGATACGCGTGCCAGACGGTTCGACCGACTCGATGGACATGGTGCCGCCGAGCGAGGCGGCGCGATCGCGCATGTTGGCGACGCCCATGTGGCGTCCGAACGCATCGGGGCCGGGCAGGGCGGCGGGGTCGAAGCCGCGGCCGTTGTCCTCGACGCACAGCTCGAGGTCGTTGCCGTCGGCGTTCAGCGTCAGCGCGGTCCGCGTCGCGCCCGAGTGGCGGGCGACGTTGGACAGCGCCTCGCGGGCGATGAACAGCACGTCGGTGCACCGGTCGTGCGGCATCGAGCGGAGCGTCTCCGCGCCGCCGTCGAGGTCCACCTCGAGATCGACGACCGCGTGCATCCCCAGCTCCTCCGTGAGCCGGGCGAGCGATTCCACTGGATCCTCGTCGCCGGTCAGGTCGTCGCGCAGCCGCAGGATGTACGAGCGGATGTCGGCGATCACGAGGTTGAGCGCGTCGATCGCCTGGTCCACGCGCTCCGCTGCCCGCGGCCGCCCCGCGTCGCCGTCCAGCAGCTCCAGGACGTCCTCCAGCGACAGGCCGACGGCATAGATCGCCTGGATGATCCCGTCGTGGAGGTCGCGGCCGATCCGCTCGCGCTCTTCGACGATCGCGAGCCGCTGGACCTGGTCGTGGAGGCGGGCGTTGTCGATGGCGATCCCCGCGTGGACCGCGAACAGCTCGAGCAGGCGCTCGTCGTCCTCGGTGAACTCGCCGCCCACCTTGTCGGTGAGGTACAGGTTGCCAACCGAGCGACCCTTGACCAGCACGGGGACGCCGAGGAACGAGCGCATGACCGGGTGGTTCTCGGGGAAGCCGAAGCGCGCCGGGTGGTGGCTGATGTCCGCGGTTCGGACGGTCCGAGCCTCGTGGATGATGAGGCCCAGGAGGCCGTGCCCGTCGGGGGCCGCGCCGATCGCCGCGCGCGCCCTGGGGCTGATGCCGCTGGTGATGAAGCGTTCCATGTGACCTGAGGCGTCGGCGATCCCGAGCGCGGCGTGGGTCGCGCCGATCAGCTCGCGGACGCGATCGACGATCAGCTGGAGCACCCGCTCGATGTCCAGCTCCGCCGCGATCGCTCGTGTCGCCTCATCGAGCGCGGCGAGCCGTTCGGCCTCCGAGACAGGGAGATCGGACTCTGTCATCGTTCCCGAGCCTAGCAGCCCGTCCGGGGAAGCCGGGCGGCCGTCCGACCCGCCACAATGGGGCCATTCGTCACTCACGGCGCCGGAC
>DASSRG010000191.1:0-17755 GCA_035701885.1 Candidatus Limnocylindrales bacterium | reverse complement strand
CGTCCCTCGCCCGCGGCCGCGAGCCGGCGAGCGCGTCCGGGACGCCGGCGACCGCTTGACAGATTGCTTATAACCTTAGCAGCAAGCCTCGCCACCGCAAGAGGGCGACGACGCACACGATGGCACGGTTCCGGCTCCTCGCAGGCCCCATCCCGCTCCACCACCAGGTCTATCTCGACCTGCGTGCGGCGCTCGACGCCGGGGAGTGGCGCATCGGCGACCGGCTCCCACCGGAGCGCGAGCTCGCGGACCGTTACGGCTGCAGCCTGATCACCGTCCGGCGCGCGCTCGGCGACCTCGCCCGCGAGCGGCGCATCCAGCGCACGCGGGGCCGGGGCACGTTCGTCACCCGACCGCCGCTCGACCTCGATCTCGACGGCACCCTCTCGTTCACCGAGGAGGTCGCCCACCTGGGCCACGACCCGTCCACGCGCGTCGTCTCGGCGAAGACGGTCCCGGCCGAGGCGCCCGTCGCCGACGCGCTCGGGGTTGCGGTCGGCGCGCCGGTCGTGCACCTCGAACGGCTGCGGATGGCCGATGACGAGCCGCTCCTCCTGGAGCAGGTGTTCCTGCCGGAGGCGCGCTTCCCCGGCCTGCTCGCGAGCGACCTCGAGCGCGGCTCGCTCTACGAGCTGCTCGCCGAGCGTTACGACACGACGATCGTGCGCGCCCGCGAGGCGCTTGAGCCCATCGCCATCCCCACCCGGGAGGCCCACCTGCTGGGTGTCGAGCCGCACCGGCCGGCACTCCTCATCGAGGGCCTCGCCTATGACCGGACCGGGAGCCCGGTCGAGTTCGCCCGCTCCTACGTCCGGGGTGACCGGACCCGCTACTACGTCGAGCGGATCGTCGTCCGCTCCGCCGCGACCAGCGACCCGGTGGCCACGGGCCCCGCCGCGCCGCTGACCGAGGTGCGCCCCACCACACGCTGACGACCGCCGGCCGGCGGCGTCTTGGGTGCCCGACCAGGAGGAGCAGATGCGAGCGATCCGATCCTTCGCCGCGGTGGGGGTGCTCGCCCTCATCGTGGGTGCCTGCGGCGGCACGACGTCGACCGCGGCACCGTCAACGGGGAGCAGCACCGCGCCCGAGAGCGCGGCGGCGTCCGAGCCCGCCTCGACGGCGCAGGCCGGCCAGACCGAGATCCGGTGGTTCTGCTGCCTCGGCGGCGGCGACGCGCCGGAGCAGGTCGAGGTCGAGAAGAAGGTCGTCGAGGAGTTCAACGCCAGCCACCCGAACATCCACCTCACGTTCGAGGCCGTGCCGTACGCCGGCGCCAACGACGCCCTCGCGACCGAGATCGCGTCGGGCAACGGGCCGGACATCGTGGGCCCGGTGGGGATCGGCGGCGCGAACGCCTTCCACGGCCAGTGGCTGGACCTGGCGCCCCACATCGCCAGCACGAGCTACGACCTGTCGGGCTTCCCGTCGGACGCGGTGGACATCTACAAGCTGGACGAGGGCCAGGTCGGCATCCCGTTCGCGATCTACCCGTCGGTCCTGTTCTACGTCCCGAGCCTGTTCGAGGAGGCCGGCCTCAACCCGCCGCCGCACAAGTACGGCGAGAAGTACACGATGCCCGACGGGACCCAGGTCGACTGGAACTACGACACGATCACGCAGGTCGCGAAGATCCTGACCGTCGACAAGAACGGCAAGGACGCGACGGACCCCGCCTTCGATCCCGAGAACATCGTGCAATGGGGCTTCGAGCCCCAGCGCGACGACCTGCGCGGCCTCGGCGCCTACTTCGGAGCGGGTCAGCTCGCGGGTGGCCCGGACGGCAAGACGGCGCAGCTCCCGGAGCCCTGGAAGGCCGGCTGGCAGTACTGGTATGACTCGATGTGGAAGGACCACATCTCGATGACGGGACCGGTGTTCCAGAGCCCCGACATCAACCCCGAGGACTACCCGTTCTTCACGGGCAAGGTCGCGATGAGCGAGAACTTCCTGTGGTCGACCTACGGGCTCGAGGGCCTGAAGGGCGACTGGGACATGGGCATCGTCCCCGCCTACAACGGGACGGTTACCTCGGCGTTCAACGCGGACACGTTCCGGATCCTCAAGGACACGAAGCATCCCGACGAGGCATTCGAGGTGCTGACGTATCTGCTGGGCGACGCGTCCGGCGAGCTGCTCGCGACGTACGGCGGCATGCCGGCTCGCAGCGCAGACCAGGCGGCCTTCTTCGAGGGCCAGAACGAGACGTTCACGCAGAAGCCGGACTGGCAGGTCGCGATCGACAGCATCCAGTTCGCCGACAACCCGAACTTCGAGTCGTTCATGCCCGCCTACAACGAGACCCTCGGCCTCGTGGGCTCGGGCGGCAAGTACACGACCCGGTGGCAGACGGAGAAGAACCTCGACATGAACGCCGAGTTCCAGGCGCTCCTGTCGGAGATCCAGGCGATCTGGGACAAGCAGCCCTGACGGGTGCCGCTCCCAGGACCGAAGATGGGTCCCGCCCGCTCCACGCGGGCGGGATCTGTCGCGCTCGTTGACCCGCCCCTCACCGCGAGGCCCACCATGCGCAGCCCCGGACCCAGCGCGTGACGACGCTCCCCGGCCCCGTCCCGGTCGCCGCGCCCGCCGCCGGACGCGCGCGGCGCTTCCGGCCGTCCCTCGCGGCCCTCCGGCTGTCGCCGCTCGCCCGGCGCGAGGCGAAGTTCGGCTACCTGTTCATCGCCCCATGGCTCATCGGCTTCTTCGTGTTCACGCTCGCGCCGATGGTCGCCTCGCTCGTGTTCACGTTCACCAACCTCAGCCTCGAGCAGGCCCAGCCACTCGCGTTCGTCGGCCTGCGCAACTGGATCACGATGCTCAACGACAACAAGGTCTGGGAGTCGCTGGGCGTGACCTTCAAGTTCGCGCTGCTCATGCTCCCGGTGGCGATGCTGCTGCCGTTCCTGCTCGCGCTCGGGCTCAACAGCCGGTCCGTGAAGGGTGCGAGCGCGTTCCGCGTCCTGTTCTTCCTGCCCTACGTGATCCCGTTCGTGTCGGGCGTGCTGATCTGGCAGGGGATGCTCAACCCGGAGACCGGCTGGATCAACGCGTTCCTGGGCTTCCTCGGCGTGCAGAACCCGCCCAACTGGCTCAACGACACCGCGACGATCTACCCCGCGCTCGTGTTCATCGGGATCTGGGGGATCGGGGCAGGGATCATCGTCAACCTCGCCGGCCTGCGCTCGATCCCGTCCGAGCTCTACGACGCCGCCCGCATCGACGGTGCCGGGTACTGGGCGCAGCTGCGGAACGTGACCGTGCCGATGATGTCGCCGGTCATCTTCTACACGCTGATCCTGGGCATCGTCGAGGTGCTCCAGTACTTCCTCGTGCCGCTCGTGATCAACAACGGCACCGGCGAGCCGGGGGGCACGACCTCGTTCTTCAACCTCTACCTGTACAAGACGTTCTTCACCTACCAGAACATGGCCTATGGCGCGACGCTCGCCTGGCTGCTGTTCCTCGTCACGCTGATCGTGTCGCTCGTGGTGTTCCGCTCCTCGCGGCGGTGGGTCTACTACGCGGGTGAGCGCTGATGACGGCGATCGGGGCGCGCGGCGGCAGTCCGCGCCGGCGGAGCTACGCCGAGCTGCGTCGCTCGTTCACGGTGACGTTCATCCTCGTCGTCGTCCTCGCGGCGTTCCTGTCGCCGCTGCTGCGAGCGGCGCTCGTGTCGCTCAAGACCACCGACCAGATCGCCCAGACGGATGCCCCGTTCCTCCCGTCGGTGCCGCAGACGTTCTCGTTCGAGGGCAAGGACCGCGACGTCTACCTCGTGCCGCTGCCCGAGGGCGAGAAGGCGCTCGCGCTGGTCAAGCCGGGCCGCCAGCAGAGCGACTTCGTCGACCCCGCGAACCCCGGGGCCGGGACGATCACGTGGGAGGGGTCGTGGCGGACGCTGTCGCGCGCGTGGGTCCTCGCGCCCGCCGTCCAGAACTACGTCGACGTGTGGAACCTGATCGACTTCCCGCGGCTGCTGTTCAACACCATCGCGATCTCGGTGATCGGGATGATCGGGGTGGTGGTCTCGTGCACGCTCGTCGCCTACGGGTTCGCGAGGTACCGGTTCCCCGGCCGCGGCCTCCTGTTCACGATCCTCATCGCGACGATCTTCCTGCCCGCCGCCGTCACCGTCATCCCGACCTACACGATGTTCGCGAAGATCGGCTGGGTGGGGACCTGGCTCCCGCTGCTGGTCCCGACGTTCTTCGCCAACGCGTACGACGTGTTCCTGATCCGCCAGTACATGCTGACGATCCCGCGCGACATGGACGAGGCCGCGTCGATCGACGGCGCGGGGCCGTTCCGGACGCTGGTGTCGGTGATCATCCCGCAGGCGTGGCCGGTCATCGTCGCGGTCGCGATCTTCCACCTCGTCTACTCGTGGAACGACTTCTTCAGCCCGCTGATCTACCTGTCGACGAAGCCCGAGCTCCAGCCGCTCGCGGTCGGGCTGCAGCGGTTCAACGGGATCCACTACCGGAACCCGGCGTACGTCCAGGCCGGCACGCTGATGACGATGGTGATCCCGGTGATCCTGTTCCTGATCTTCCAGCGGGTGTTCATCCGCGGCGTCGTCGTGACGGGCGTGGAGAAGTGAGCGCGCCCGGCCCGCCGCCCACGTCGCCGTTCCGCGTCGCCCTCACCGTCGACGCCGAGTTCGCCGACCGGCCGACGAGCGACGGGACGACGGACCGCCTGCTCGACGTGCTCGCGGAGCTCGAGGTCCCGGCGACGATCTTCGTCCAGGGGCGATGGGCGGCGGGCCAGCCCGCCGTCGCGCGGCGCGTCGTCGAGGATGGCCACCTGCTGGGCAACCATTCCCACCACCACGCCCGGATGACGCTGCTCACCGGCGCGGGCATCGCGCGCGACGTGATCGAGGCGGAGCGGGCGATCGTGGACGCCACCGGGGTCTCGCCGAAGCCGTGGTTCCGGCTGCCCTTCGGTGCCGGCGCCCGGTCGCCGCGGATCGCCCGGCGGCTGGCGTCCATCGGCTACCTCGACGTCTCGTGGCACGTCGACTCGAACGACTGGGCGGGCGGGACCGCGCGGCGCCTCGAGGGGCGGATCGTGCGTGGCACGCTCGCCCACGGCGACGGCGCGGTCATCCTCGTCCATGGCTGGCCGGCAGCGACGCCGGACGCCGTGAAGGCCTCGATCCCGCGGCTCAGGGACGCCGGTGCCGAGTTCGTCCGCGTGGACGCGCTCCCCGAGGTCCCCGGCCTCCGCCTGCCGGCGGGCGCCGCCGCGTGACGGAGCGGACGGAGCTGCTGCTCGCGGTCGACGGCGGGAACTCCAAGACGGACCTCGCCCTCCTCCGGCCCGACGGGACCCTGGTCGCGGCGGCGCGCGGCGGGACGGTGTCACACCAGCAGGTCGGCCCCGAGGCGGCCGGGGCGCGCCTCCGGGCGCTCGTCGATCAGGCCGCGGGCGCGGCCGGTGTCCTCGGCGAGCCCGTGGCGTCCGTCGCGGCGCTGTGCCTTGCAGGCATGGACCTGCCGGCCGACGAGCGGACGCTGCGGCGCGTCCACGGCGCCACGGGCATCGCGCGGACGCTCGTCCTCGAGAACGACACGATTGCGGGGCTGCGCGCCGGATCCCCCGAGGGCTGGGGCGTCGGCGTCGTCGTGGGGGAGGGGATCAACGCCGTGGGCATCGCGCCGGACGGCCGCCGCGCACGGTTCGCGGGGCTCGGCGCCATCAGCGGGGACCGCGGCGGCGGCGCCGGGCTGGGGATGGACGCGCTGCGGGTCGCGGTCCGGGCGCAGGACGGCCGCGGCCCGCGGACCACGCTCGCGGACCTCGTGCCCGCCCACTTCGGCCTCCGCCGGCCGCTCGACGTGACCTACGCCCTCTATTCGGGTCGGCTCGACGACCAGCGGATCAGCGAGCTGGCGCGGGTCGTCGTCCACGCGGCCCGGGACGGGGACGCGGTCGCGCTCGGCCTCCTCGACGACCTGGCCGACGAGTGCGCGGCGTTCGCCACGGCCGCGATCCGACGGTTGCGGCTCGGACGGCTCGCCGTACCGGTCGTGCTCTCGGGCGGTGTCGCGCGCGGCGCCGGCGACCTCCTCGCGAAGCCCGTGGCAGGCCGCGTCCAGGAGGCGGCGCCCGGCGCCGAGGTCCGCGTCCTGCACGACCCGCCGGTCGTCGGCGCGGCCCTCCTCGCGCTCGACCACGCGCCGTCAGCCGCCCCGGATGCCGCGGACCGCGTACGCTCGATGCTGACCCACGAACGCCTGACGCAACGATGACCGGGCGGCGAGCCCACGACCCGCGGGAGACCTGACGATGACCGAATCCAGCCTCGGCGTGCTGCTCTGGAACCAGGCGACGACCTGGGCCGACTACGAGGCGGCCGGCCGCCGCATCGAGGAGCTGGGCTACGACCACCTGTGGGCGTGGGACCACCTGTACGCGATCTTCGGCGACCCGTACCAGCCGATCTTCGAGGGGTACACCACGCTCGCCGCGATGGCGAAGGTCACGCCCAGGCTCCGGCTCGGGCTCCTCGTGGGCGCGAACACGTTCCGCAGCCCGGCGGTCGTCGCGAAGATGCTGACCACGCTCGACCACCTGAGCGGCGGCCGCGCGATCGCGGGCCTCGGCGGCGCCTGGTTCGACACGGAGCACGAGGAGGCCGGCATCGACTTCGGCTCCGGCTTCGGCCAGCGGCTCGACTGGCTGGACGAGGCCTGCGCGGCGATCCGACCGCTGCTCGACGGCGAGGCCGTCAGCTCCCCCGAGGGCGGTCACTACCAGCTGCGCAACTTCCGCGTCCTGCCGCGGCCCGTCCAGCAGCGCCTGCCGATCATGATCGGCGGGTCGGGCGAGAAGAAGACGCTCCGCACGGTCGCCCGCTACGCCGACATGTGGAACGCGATGGGCGACGCCGATTTCCTCGCCCACAAGCTCGACGTGCTGCGCCGCCACTGCGACGAGGTTGGGCGTGACATCGCGGAGATCGAGCTCACGGTGGGCTGCAAGCCGATCATCCGTGACACCGAGGCCGAGGCGCGACGCGTCTGGGAGGACCAGATGGCGACGAACAGGACGCCCATGTCGGACGTGCTCGAGGACGAGACGTTCTGGGTGGGCACGCCCGACCTCATCGCGGAGCGGATGCTCGAGCGCAAGGCGCTCGGCTTCCACACGTTCCTCGCGGAGATGGCCGCCCCGTTCGACGACGAGACGCTCGAGCGCTGGATCACCGAGATCCGGCCCGCCGTCGACCGAGCCTAGCCCCGGCAGGCGGACCTAGAACTCCGCGACCTCGTTCTGGAACAGCGTCAGCTGGAGGCCGCCCGGGGCCTCGAGCCGCGAGTTGAGCGATCGCCAGGGCGTCGGCGTGGGGGGTGCGACGAGCGTGGCCCCGCCGCCCGTCAGCCGGTCCGTCGCCGCTGCCGCGTCCGCGACCTGGAACGCCACGCGGAACTTGCCCGCCACCCGCCGCCCGACCTCGACCGCGTCGATGTGCTCGGCGTGCGGGACGTCGGAGAGCTCCAGCGTCGCCCGCCCCGCGTCGAGGATGACGACGTGCCCGGCGCCGTCGTCGAACGCCGCGAGCTGCGGTAGCCCCAGCACGTCGCGGTAGAACGCCACGGCCTCGTCGTAGTCCTCGGCCGTCACCACCAGCCGCATCTCGAGCACGCCATCCGCCACGATCCGATCCTCCGCGCCTCGACGAGGCGGACCCGGAAGCGGTTCCGTCGCCTCCGGGTCCTCGCCCGCCGGCCCTGGCTGGGGCCGATGGGTTGGGTCCAGCCTAGCAGCGGCGCCGGGCGGTGCCCGCTATCGCGCGAGCGTCGCCTTGAGCGCGAGGATCCGCTCGTACGACGCGTCGAGCGTGGTCCGGTCGATCGCCCCGGCGCGGGCCTGCTCGAGGAGCGCCTCGTACGCCGCGGCGGTCGACTTCTCGGTTCCGGTGATCATCACCATGTCCGTGCCGGCGTTGGCGGCCTTCGCCGCGAGCGAGCGGGCGCTGACCTCGCGGGCGTGGGCGGTGCCGCTCAGCGAATCGGTGATCGAGACGCCGGTGAAGCCGAGCTCGCCCCGCAGCAGGTCCGTCGCGATCGCCTTCGACCAGCCGGCGGCATTGTCCGGATCGAGCGCCCGGTACGTGGCGTTGGACAGCATCACGATCGGGACGCCCCCGTCGATCGCCGCGCGGAACGGTGTCAGGTCCGCCCGGAGCTCGTCGCGCGACTCGCGCACGGTCTCGACGAACCGGTCCGTGTTCTTCGCCACCCGCCCGATCCCGGGGAAGTGCTTCACCACCGCGAGCACGTCCTGCGACGCAAGACCGTCGCTGAAGGCCGTCACGAGGCTCGCGACCACGTCCGGGTCGGACGAGAACGTCCGGAACGAGTCGCGCATGAACGACTGCCTGTCGTCCGGGACGTCGGCCACCGGCGCGAGATCCACGTTGATCCCCGACGCGGCCAGCGACTTGCCCGCCGACGCGCCGATCGACCGCACCTCGTCGGGCTCCATCGAGCCCATCCGGGTCGCGGAGGCCACCGGCTGCGACCACGGGATCCGCCGCACGCCGCCGCCCTCCTGGTCCGCCATGATCAGCAGCGGTGGCTGGCCGCCCTCGGCTGCTGCCTCCTGGAGCCGCGTCGTCGTCGTGAAGACCTGCTCCTGGTCGCGGACGTTGAACCCGAACAGCACGATGCCGCCCACCTCGCCCCGGCGCACCCGCTCCAGGAGCGCCTTGGACGGCGTCAGGCCCTCCATGCGAATCACGAGCTTCTGCCCGATCACCTGCTCGAGCGGCGGCGCGGGCGTCGGCGTCGGGGTTGGCTCCGGCGTTGCCGAAGGCGAGGGGGTCGGACTCAGCGGCGCCGTCGGCGAGGCGAGCGCGACGCCCGACGGGGACGGCGCAGGTTCGCCCGCAGTCCGTGCGAATCGCGTGCCCACGAAGAACGCCAGGCCGCCGAGGAACACGATGAGGCTGCCGGCGAGGACCAGGCTCCTCCGACGTGATCGCGCGGGCGGCGAGGTCGACACGCGGAGACGCTCCCGGCGGGTTTGGCGGGGTGAAGGCTACCCCGCCGCTCGCCGCCGTGCGATCACGACGCCGCCGATCGCCGCGGCGACCGCGCCGGCGCGCACGATGCCGGGTACTCGCTGGATGACATTCGAGACCGAGAAGCTCCGGCCGCCGAACCCGCCGCGCACGGTGTCGGTCAGCGGCGTCGGGGCCTCGAGGTTGTCGACCGCCTCGGGGCCTTCCGGCACGTCCGAGCGTTGCGCGGGCTCCCCGATCCGCGAGACCACCGCCTCGTAGCCGCCCGGGGACAGGCGCCGGAACAGCGCGATCGCCCAGCCCGCACCGCCCGCGAACAGGTCGCCCGAGGGATGCTCGGCCGCCCACAGGACCTGGTCCGCGACGACGTCCGGGTCGTACACGGGCGCAGTCGGCTTCGGCAGCACGCCGAGCTTGCTCCGGGCGTTCATGAACAGCGGCGTGTCGATTCCGGCCGGCATCACCATCGTGACGGCGATCGGCGCACCGTCGGCCATCAGCTCCATCCGCAGCGACCGGAGGAAGCCGGCCATGCCGTGCTTCGAGGCGGCGTATGCCGCCTGGTAGGGGAGGGCGATCTCGGCCTCGACGGACGAGATCTCGATGAGGGCGCCGCCGCCCGCCCGACGCAGCGCCGGCAGGGCCGCGAGGGCGCCGTGGATCTGGCCCAGCAGATTGACCTCGATGACCCGATGGAACTC
Organism: Candidatus Limnocylindrales bacterium; assembly: GCA_035701885.1. Lineage (GTDB taxonomy): Bacteria > Chloroflexota > Limnocylindria > Limnocylindrales > CSP1-4 > CAIXZV01. The sequence goes on along the minus strand of DASSRG010000191.1, from coordinate 8,017 downwards.
CTCGATCGTCGTGTCCTCGGCCGTCGCGTAGACCGACACCGCGGCCGTCTGGACCCAGGTGTCGACGCGCCCGAACGCCTCCTCGGCACGCCGCGCGACCTCGCGCATCGCCCCCGGGTCCACCACGTCCGCCTGGACCGCGATCGCGTCGCTCGCGCCGAGGCTCCGGACGTCGTCGAGGACGTCGGCAAGCGCGTGCTCGTCGCGCCCGGACACGACGAGGCGCGCCCCGCGCTCCGCGAATCGCCGGGCGGTCTGGCGTCCGATCCCGGACGACACGCCGACGAGCACGACGCACTGCTCCTCGATCGGCTTGAGCTTGGGGGTCATGACAGTCTCCTCGTGCAGGCCGGCACCCTACCGGCGCACGGGGATCGGCCCCGCGCGGCCCGACGTCTCCGGCCGTTGCAGTCGCGTGCAGACGCCGCTCGGCGTGCGGGCGGGAGCAGGGCCGCCTGCTATCGTGCGGCCATGGAGCGAGCGGCAGCCGTAGCCCGGCCGGACACGGCGTCGAGCCACGCGCCGGAGCCGCTCCCCGGTGCTGCGGCGCCGATCGCCGTCCACTGGCTGGGCCGCGTGGCGTACCGCGACGCGTGGGACCTCCAGAAGCGACTCGCGGCGGCGCGCGCGGAGGCCCGGATCGCCGACCAGCTGCTGCTCCTGGAGCACCCCGCGGTCCTCACGCTCGGCCGCCAGGCCGACGAATCGCACGTCCTCGCACCGCCCGAGCTCCTCGCGGCACGTGGGGTGGAGGTGCTCCGCGTCGAGCGTGGCGGCGAGGTCACGTACCACGGGCCTGGCCAGCTCGTTGCCTACCCGATCCTCCGGCTCGCGGACCGTGAGCTGCTGCTCCGCCCGTACGTGCGCGCGCTCGAGGCCGCCCTCGCGGCGACGTGCGCCGCGTTCGGCGTCGAGGCCGGCCGGCGCGACGGGCATCCGGGCTGCTGGGTGGGTGTGGACGGGCCGCTGCCGCGCAAGATCGGCGCGCTCGGGATCAGGGTGGAGCGCGGTGTCGCGTACCACGGCATCGCGCTCAACGTCGACGTGGCGCTCGCCGACTTCCAGCTCATCGACCCATGCGGGATGCCGGGTCTCGTGTCCGCGTCCATCGCCGGCGAGCTGGGCCGCGCGGACGAGCCGCCGTCCACCGCCGCCGTCGCGGAGGCCGCGTCGGTCTTCGCTCGAGCCCTCGCCGACGCGCTCGGAAGCGTCCCGCTGGCCGGCGTCCTGCCCCCCGCGGCCGACCCCGCGACCGAGCGCGCAGCCCTCGAGCGCCTGCTCGCCGCCCGGGCCGCCTGAGGCGGGGCCCGTCGACATCCATGAGCCAGGGCCTGTTCGAGCTGCGCAAGGACGCCATCACCGGCTGGTGGGTCGCGACGGTCGTTGACCGCACCTTCGACCGCGAGCGGTTCGCGCTCACCGCGGCCCCCGTCAACGACCGGGACGACTGCTTCAACTGTCGCATCCCGCCCGGCGAGGGGATCCGGCTGCGGACGCTGAAGGAGTACGCGTTCAGCGTGGCCGGCACCGAGGAGGAGGCACGCTCGCGGGAGGGCCAGGTCGCCCAGGTCTCGCTCGCCGATGCGCGCGCGGCCGGCGCGTGGAGCACGGTCGTGGCGCCGCCGCGAGAGCACCGGCCGCTCCACTCGGTTGGCAGCGAGATCATCGAGGGGCTGCTCGCGCGCTGCCGGGACCAGATCACCGAAGCCCGGCAGGCTGACCAGACCCAGCACCTCCAGGTCGTCCAGAACTGGGGCGCCCAGGCAGGCGCCCGGACGAACCACCTGTGCTTCGACCTCTACGACCTGCCCCAGATCCCGCACCGGGTAGCGGAGGAGCTGGGCGGCGCCGCGCGGTTCCTCATCCGCGAGGGTGAGTGCCCCTATTGCCGGCTCGTGCGCGAGGAGGTCCGCCGGCCCGACCACCTGCTGTACGAGGACGACCACGCGGTCGCCTTCGCGCCCTACGCGTCGCGCTCGCCGTTCGAGGTCTGGGTCGTGCCCCGGACCCACGACGCCGACTTCGCCCGGGCCACCGACCGCGACATCGCCGCGACCGGGGAGGCGCTGCGCCAGGTCCTCGGGCGGCTCGCGTCGAGCCTCGACAACCCGCCCTACAACCTCGTGCTCCATACCGCGCCGCTGAAGGAACAGGTGGACGCGACCTACCATTGGCACTGGGAGATCCACCCGCGGCTGCGGGAGATCGCGGGGCTCGAGCTTGGGACGGGCCTGCCGGTCAATCCGGTCTCCCCGGAGGACGCCGTGGAAGAGCTCCGCACGGGGACGGCGGGCAACGGACCGCCGGAGCACCCGCGCCGGTGACGATGCTGGGGGGAGGAGGCCGTCACACGATGCGCATCGGCATCGTCACAGCGGCCTGGAGCCTCGGGCTCCGGATCGGGGGGGCACACCGATCGTCAGCGGAGCACTCGTGGTCGTCGATTCCGTCGAGCTGGAACAGCCATACCGTCCTGCAGGCCTCGCCGTGAGCGCCGGCTGGGACCGCGACGAGGCGTACCGCTTCGTCGAGGAGCTGTTCGCGAAGCACCAGCACGAGATCTACGCATACCTCCTGCGCATGCTCCGCGACCCCGAGCTCGCGGCCGACCTGACCCAGGACGCGTTCGTCAAGGCGTACCGGGCGTACGACTCGCTCGAGAAGCCGGAGAACGCGCGGGCGTGGCTGTACCAGATCGCCCACCGGGTCGCGCTCGACAACCTGCGGCGGCACAAGATCGTCCGGTTCGTCCCGCTCGTCGGGGAGGCGCGCAACACCGCGCCCTCGGCCGAGCACCTGGTGATGGACGCGCGCCTGTCGGGCGAGCTCCAGCGGGCCCTCGAACGGATCCCGGAGCGTCAGCGGACCGCGCTCCTCCTCGCCGAGCTCCACGACCTCACCGGCCTGGAGCTTGCGGCCGCGCTCGGCGTCTCGCATGTCGCCGCCCGGGCGCTCCTCACGCGGGCCCGCGAGAGCCTCCGCCAGGCGCTCGCCGCCGAGCAGGCGGCGCTCGCCGAGGCCGAGGCGCGCGATGCAGACCGGGGCGCCGAGGCATGACGGACCGGATGACCCACGGCGACCACGAGCGAGCCCTCGAGCTCGCGGCCGTCCGCGTGGGTGAGTCGCTCCCCGCCGCGGACGACGCCTGGCTCGAGGCGCATCTCATCGGCTGCCCGTCGTGCAGCCAGGCCGCGGCCGACTTCCACGCGCAGCGCTCGCTGTTCGCGTCCGCACGGCGTTCGTTCCCCGAGCCGCCGCGCGACCTGTGGGCCCGGACGGCGGGCGAGATCGAGGCCCAGCGGATGCCCCGGCGCGCGGGTGGCCTGTCCCGGCTGTATGCCCCGCTCGCCGGCGCGATGGTCGTGGCGGTCGCGGTGGGGCTGGGGCTGCTCAACGGCCTGCCGGCGAAGGAGAGCACGAGCAAGGGCGACGAGCCGGACGCCACGCCGTTCGCGCTGACCGCGGGCGAGGTCCAGACCGTGGTCCGGAACGAGGACGGACGGCTCGAGCTCCGGCGGCAGCCGGTGGACGAGGTGTGCCCGCTCGCGGCGCAGCGCTGCGGCGTGGAGCCCGAACCGGAGCGGACCGACACCCAGCTGCTCGCGACGACCGCAGCCTGGGACGCGATCATCTCGCCGTCGCAGGACCAGGTCGTGGTCGTGGAGCGCGGCGACGGCGCCCAGGGCGTGTACGTCCTCCAGGTGCCCGGGACCACGGCGGTCAATCCACCGGCGACGGAGACCCCCGCTACGCCGACCGTCTCCCCATCGGAAGCGCCGCTCGAGTCGGCCACGCCCTCGCCCTCCGACGAGTCGACCCCGACCACGGCACCGACGGAGTCGCCTGCCGCGACCGAGACACCGTCCGACCAGCCGTCCGCCACGGAGACCCCAACCGAGGAGCCGGCGTCGTCCGAGCCCACGCCCAGCGACATCGCCTCGGCCAGCCCGTCGGAGCCGGCACCGTCCGAGTCGCCTACCGCCGACGCCAGTCCCGAGCCCACGCCGGAGGCAACGGCCGAGGCGACGACGACCCCCGCGCCGTCGGTGAAGGTGACACCGAGGCCGGACGGCGCCGTCGAGATCGCGAGCAACGTCCGGATCGTCGGGACCACGGCCGCGTACTCGCCCGACGGCACCCGGTTCGCCTTCACCGCTCGTCCCGCCGACGGCGACCACGGCCCGGACGTCTACGTCTGGACCGTCGGTGACGCCCGGGCGAACGCGATCACCGACGACCATGCGTCGGTGTTCGCCGGGTGGATCGGCAAGCGGCTGCTCGTGAGCCGGGTGTCCGGGAGCGAGGCGCGGACCGTCGAGATGACCGCAAGCGGCAGCCGGGCCGAATCCGTGTACGACGGCGCGATGTGGCGGCCCACCGTGAGCCCGGACCGGGACGCCGGGGTGTGGTGGGACGGGACCGTCCGCCCGGATGCGGACGGGATCTCGTGGCTTCCCGACCGGGGCCGGCTGGTCCTTCGCGGGTGGCCCGCGGCGGGCACGGCACAGGTCCTCGCCGACACCGGTCTGACGGACTGGGCGGTGGCCTGGGACGAGGACGGGACGAAGGTCGCCGTGTGGACGACGACCGGCAACGCGGACGAGCCGGGCTCCCTGAGCCTCTACCCCGTCGACCCGGAGACCGGTCGCGCCGATCTCGACCACCCGAGGCTCGACGCCGCCGCGGCGTTCGGCGGGTTCTCGCTGCGAAACGGCCGCCTGACATGGTCCGCGCCCGCGGAGGCCGGGGACACGACGGTCCAGGTGCTCGCGTGGCAGGGCGACAAGATCGGCCGGTTCGAGCTCCCGACGGAGGAGGGGACGACCGTCGTCCGCTAGCCGGTCCGGCTGGCAGGCGGGAGTCGCGGTGCGGTAGGCTCCCGGGCGATGCGACGCAGATCGATCGTCGCGATCGCGGCGCTCATCGTCGCTGTCGCCATGGTCGGGTTGCCCGCTCCCGCCGGCTCGACCGCCCCGTCGCCGGTGCGCGAGCCGGCCCCCGGCGCCTTCTCGAGCGTGACGCTGCCGGCTGCCGGTTCCCTGGTCGGCGCCTCGGCCCCGGCCGGCGTCGCCATCGCGCCGGCTGGTGCGGGCCGGGTGGAGCCGACGACGGCGTTGAGCGAACCCGGGATTGCGCCCGCGGTGCCGTCGTCGCGGCCGCGCGTCGATCAGCCGGCGACGGCGTCCGGCGAAGGCTGGAAGGAGGCGCGCCAGGTCCTCCACGGGCAGGCGACCTACTACGACAACGGCACGACCGCGATGCGGCTCCCCCGCGGCACCGTGGTGCGCATCTGCGGCGATGGCGGCTGTATCGAGCGCGTCGTCAACGACTACGGGCCGCAGAAGAAGAGCCGCGTCGTCGATCTCTACCGGCCCGACTTCTTCGCCGTCTGCGGCTGCGGCTCGTGGAACGGCGTGACCACCGTCACCGTGTACGTCTACTGAGGCGGAGGCTCGAGCGCGGTAGACTTGACCCCGATTTCCGAGCCGGTCCCGTGAGGCCGGGTGGCCCCGTGAGGCCGGGAAGGAGGAGCGACCCCGTGCACCGCAGGTGGACCCCGTGACCGGCCGCCGGATCATGGCCGCCGAGGACGTGCGCCGCGCGGTGACCCGAATCTCGCACGAGATCGTCGAGAAGCAGGCGGGGACGGACGGTCTGGCGCTCATCGGCATCCAGCGCCGAGGCGTCCCGCTCGCCCACCGGATCGCGGCCTCGATCGCCGACCACGAGGGCGCGATCGTCCCCGTCGGCGCGCTCGACATCACGTTCTATCGCGACGACCTGTCGCTGGTCGCCCAGCAGCCCATCGTCAAGGGGACGGAGATCCCGTTCGACCTCAACGGTGCGACGGTCGTGCTGGTGGACGACGTGCTGTACACCGGGCGGACGATCCGGTCCGCGATGGACGCGCTGATCGATTTCGGGCGGCCCCAGGCGATCCGGCTCGCCGTGCTCGTCGATCGCGGGCACCGTGAGCTGCCGATCCGCGCCGACCACGTCGGCAAGAACGTGCCCACCTCGCGCGAGGAGCTGGTCAAGGTCCTGCTCGAGGAGACCGACGGCGAGGACGGCGTGGAGATCGAGCGGATCCTCGCCGCCGAGCCCGCGGGCGGGACCCGCGCATGACCGCCGAGGTCGACCGTCAGGGGGCGGCGTCCTCGGTGTCCCGTCCTCCCGATCCCGGCGATCCCGCTCGCGCGGCTGCCGCGGGTTCGCCTGACCCAGACCCCACGGCCGTGCCCGCGGTCGACGCGCCGCCCGAGACGCAGCCGGTCGCGTGGCGGCACCGTCACCTGCTCGACGTCGACGGGCTGACCCGGCCGGAGCTCGAGCTCGTCATGGGCACGACCGACGCCATGCGCGAGGTCCTCGCCCGGCCGATCCCCAAGGTGCCGGCCCTGCGCGGCACGGCCGTGACGATCCTGTTCTACGAGGCGTCGACGCGGACGCGAGTCTCGTTCGAGGTGGCGGCGAAGAACCTGTCCGCGGACGTCGTCAACATCGCCGCCGCGTCGTCCTCGGTGTCGAAGGGGGAGTCGCTGGTCGACACCGTCCGCACGATCGAGGCGCTCGGCGCGGACATGCTCCTGATGCGGCACCCAGTGTCGGGCGCGCCGTACCTCGCCGCCGACGTGTTCGGCGGGTCGGTGCTCAACGGCGGTGACGGCTGGCATGCCCATCCGAGCCAGGCGCTGCTGGACCTGTACACGCTCCGAGGCCGGCTCCCCGGTGGGTCGCTGGAGGGGCGCAAGGTCGTGATCCTCGGCGACGTGCTCCATTCGCGGGTCGCGCGCTCGAACGTCTGGACGCTGACCGCGATGGGCGCCGACCTGTGGCTGTGCGGCCCGTCGACGCTCCTCCGCGGGTTCGACGGCTGGGCCGCACGCGGGGCGGCGGGTCGCCGGTTCACGGTGACCTCGGACATCGTCGCCGCGCTGCGGGACGCCGACGTCGTGATGGCGCTGCGGATCCAGAAGGAGCGGATGGCATCGGGCCTGCTGCCCTCGCTGCGCGAGTACGCGGCGCGCTACGGGCTCACGCGGGAGCGGCTGCGAGGCGCGTCGCCGGACGTGATCGTGATGCACCCGGGGCCGATGAACGAGGGCGTGGAGATCGCCGCCGACGTGGCGGTCGATCCGCGCTCGGTGATCACGGAGCAGGTGACGAACGGCGTCGCCGTCCGGATGGCGCTGCTGTACCTGCTGGCCGGGGCGCGGGCCGGGCACCACGAGGCGGGTTCGTGACGGGCACGCCGACAGTCGCGCGGCGGGTCGGGGAGGTCGTGGATGACCTGACGCTGCGTGGCTGGGCGGTGGACCCGGTCTCGGGGCGCGAGGGCGCGGCGGAGGTCGTCGTGCGCGACGGCCGCATCGACCACGTCACCTGGCTGACGGGTGCGGATGCCGACGACGTGAGCGCCGACGGCCTGCTCATCGCGCCGGGCTTCGTCGACCTTCACGCGCACCTTCGCGAGCCCGGCAACGAGGACGCCGAGACGGTGGCGACCGGGCTCGCGGCGGCCGCGCACGGCGGGTTCACGACCGTCTGCGCGATGCCCAACACGACGCCCGCGATCGACGAGCCGGGGATCGTGGCCCGCGTCCGGGCGGCTGCCGGGGCCTCGGGATCGCCGGTCCGGCTCCTGGTCCACGGCGCCGTCACGACGGGCAGGGCGGGCGAGACGCTCGCGCCGCTCGGCGAGCTGGCCGACGCCGGCGTGGTGGGCTTCAGCGACGACGGCTCGCCCGTGGCGAACGGGTCGATCCTGCGCAACGCGCTCGCGTACGCCGGCGCGCTCGGCCTGCCGATCGTGGACCACCCCGAGGATCCGGCCCTCACCGCCGGCGCCGAGGCGTCCGAGGGCGACGTCGCGACCGTGCTCGGGCTGAAGGGCTGGCCGGTCGCCGCCGAGGCCGGCGCGGTCGCCCGCGCCATCGCGAATCTCGCCGACGTCGTGCGCGACGTGCCAGCCGCGCGACTCCACCTGACCCACGTCTCGACGGCGGCGGCGCTCGAA
>DASSRG010000190.1:0-6164 GCA_035701885.1 Candidatus Limnocylindrales bacterium | reverse complement strand
CACCTGCTCCCCGCCACCACCGATGCAGATCGGGAGATGCGCCTGGACCGGCCCCGGCAGGTTCCGGGTGTCCTTCGAGTGGTAGTGCGGGCCGCGGGCGGTGGGCTCGGTCCCGTCGAGCATCCCGCGCATGATGGGCAGCGCCTCCCCGAGCCAGCGGAGGCGCTCGGGGAAGCCCGAGCCGAACTCGAACCCGAAGTCCTCGTGCTCCTCCTGGAACCACGCCCCGCCGATCCCGAGGATCGCGCGGCCGCCGCTGATGTGGTCGAGCGTCGTCGCCATCTTCGCCGTGAGCGTCGGTGCCCGGAACGTGTTCGCGCCGACCATGAGCCCGACCGTGACCTGCTTCGTCGCCTGCGCCCACGCGGTGATCGTCAGCCAGCCCTCGTAGTTCGGGCCGGTCGAGTCGCCGACGATCGGATAGACGTGGTCCCACGTCCACAGGCTGTCGTAGCCGACCTCATCCGCCCTGATCCCCGCCTGCAGCAGCGCCGGCCACTCCGTGTACTGGTTCCAGCACAGCGCGCCGATCTTGACCTGGGGCATGGGGCATCTCCGGTTCCGGGGGTCTCGCGGGTGGTCTCAGGGTACCGGCCGGAAGCCGTGTCATCCCGATCGCACGATGCCCGCGAACCTGCCGCGCGGCTATCGTCCGGACGCGGCCGTCGCACCTGTCACCGTGTGCCGCCGGAGGAGGACCCAGTGGTCGACGGCGCTCGAACCCGACCGGCGCGGCACGCGTTGACGCGCGCGATCACTCTCGCGGCGGCGCTCCTCCTGGCCGTGACGGCCTCCGGCTGCACCGTGCTCACCGACGGCCTGGCGGGCAGCTCGTTCGTCCTGACCGCGGTCAACGAGAAGGTGCCGCAGGTGCAGTACGTGGTGCCCGCGGAGGACGTCGGGCGCTATGCGATCGCGTTCGTCAACGACGGAACGGCGACGATCACCGCGGACTGCAACCAGGTGACCGCGACGTACACGACGACGCTCGGTGGTGGCCTCTCGATCCGTCCCGGCGCCTCGACCATGGCAGCCTGCCCGGACGACTCGCTCGGCCAGCAGTTCGTGGGCGCCCTGTCACTCGTGACGAGCTACAACGTCCACGGCGCGAGCCTGACGATGTACCTCGGCAACGAGGGGCACATGGACTTCCGGCTACAGGACTGAGGCAGGGCCGCGCGGGGGCCCGAAACCAGCCGGTCCGCGCCGGCTATCCCCGGAGCACGATGTTGACGAGCTTCCCGCCGCCCGCGTGGATCACCCGCGCGACGTGCGCGTCGCCGATCGCGGCGATCACCTTGTCGCGGGCCATCACGACCTGCTCCAGCTCGATCTCCGAGATGCCGGCCGGGACCGTGACCTTGTCGCGCAGCTTGCCGTTGACCTGGATCGGGACCTCTCGCGTCTGATCGGCCGCGGCGCGCTCGTCCACCACCGGCCAGCGCTGGACATGGATCGAGTCCCAGGGCTCGCCACGCGCGTCGAGGCGGCGTGCCCACAGCTCCTCGGTGATGTGCGGGGCGGCGGGCGCCAGCATCAGCAGGAGCGTGGAGATCGCCTCGTCCCACTCGGACAGCTCGACCGCGTCGGTCCCGCGGTATCGGAACAGCGTGTTCGTCAGCTCCATGAGCTTCGCAATCATCGTGTTCCAGCGGAACGACTCGTAGTCCTCGGTGACGTCGCGCAGCGTCCGGTGCGTCGCCGCCCGAATCGCATCGCGCACCGCACGCTCGTCCTCGTCGGTGGTCGCCGCGGGCGCGAGGCCGTCGCCGCCGTCCCGCCCTCGCGGGTCGGTGGCCAGCGTCCACACCCGGTTCAGGAACTTCGCGACGCCGCCGATCCCGGTCGGGCTCCACGGCCCGCCCTGGTCCCACGGCCCCATGAACATCAGGAACAGCCGGACGGTGTCGGCGCCGTAGCGCGCGACCAGCTCGTCCGGGTCCTGCACGTTGCCGCGTGACTTGGACATCCGCTCGCCGTCCGCACCCAGGATCTGGCCCTGGTTGAACAGCTTGCGGAACGGCTCGCTCTCGGTGACCAGGCCCAGGTCGCGCATCGCCTTGGTGAAGAACCTCGCGTACAGCAGGTGCATCACCGCGTGCTCCGCGCCGCCCGTGTACTGGTCGACGGGCGACCACTTGCGGACCATCTCGGTGTCGACCGGGCCGTCGTCCTTGTGCGGCGAGAGGTACCGGAACCAGTACCACGAGGAGTCGATGAACGTGTCCAGGGTGTCGGTCTCGCGCTTCGCGGGTCCGCCGCAGACCGGGCACGACACGTTGATGAACGCCTCGTCCCGGTTGAGCGGGTTCTCGCCGCTGCCCCGGTAGTCGACCTCGGTGGGCAGCAGGACGGGCAGGTCTTCCTCGGGAACGGGCACGGCACCGTCCGTCGGGCAGTGGATGACCGGGACCGGCGTTCCCCAGTACCGCTGGCGGCTCACCAGCCAGTCGCGCAGGCGGTAGGTGACCGCCTCCTTGCCCTTGCCCTCGGCCTCCAGCGCCTCGACGATCCCATGCCACGCGTCGACGGCCGGCTTCCCGTTCCACGGGCCCGAGTTGACCATCACGAGCTCGCGGGCGGCGTCGGTGCCCTTGTTGATGAGCGCGATGTCCTCGAGCCAGCCGTGCTTCCGGTCGTCGGCCGGCGCCTCGTCCACCGCCTTGTTGACGAACGCCTCGGTCAGCGGCTCGTCCGGATCGGCGTCGCGAGGCGCGATCACGCGGATGATCGGCAGCCCGTACCTGGTCGCGAACGCGAAGTCACGCTCGTCGTGCGCTGGGACGGCCATGATCGCGCCAGTCCCGTAGGTGGCCAGCACGTAGTCGGCGATGAAGATCGGGATCCGGGCGCCGTTGACGGGGTTGATCGCGTCGGCACCGATCGGCACGCCGGTCTTCTCACGGTCGGTCGACAGGCGGTCGATCTCGGTCTTCGCCTGGGTCGCCGCCACGTAGGCGTCGACGTCCGCCTTGCGGTCCGGCGCGGTCAGCTGGGCGACCAGTGGGTGCTCCGGGGCGAGGACCATGAACGTCGCCCCGTACAAGGTGTCCGGGCGGGTCGTGAACACGCGCAGCTCCTCGCCGCCCGGGTGGTGCGGCGATGGCGCCGTCTCGAACACGATCTCCGCGCCAGTGGACCGTCCGATCCAGTTCGTCTGCTGGATCCGGATCGGCTCCGGCCAGTCGATGCCCGAGAAGTCCAGCAGCTCGTCGGCGTAGTTCGTGGTCCGCAGGTACCACTGGGCGAGCTCGCGCTTCTCGACCTTGGCGCCGCAGCGCCAGCAGTGACGGTCCGCGCCTTCGACCTGCTCGCGCGCCAGCGTCCCGTCGTTCGGGCACCAGTCGACGGGCGAGACCGCCCGGTACGCCAGCCCGTGCTTCAGGAACTGGACGAACAGCCACTGGTTCCACTTGTAGTACTCGGGGTCGCAGCTCACGACCTCCGCGTCCCACGCGAACGTCGCCCCCATCGAGCGCAGCTGGCGGCGCATCGTCTCGATGTTGGCCATCGTCCAGTCGCGGGGATTGATCCGGTTCTTGATCGCGGCGTTCTCGGCGGGCAACCCGAACGCGTCGAACCCGATGGGGTAGAACACGTTGTCGCCGTGCATCCGGTGGTAGCGCGCGATCGCGTCGGTCGGCGTCTTGATGTACCAGTGCCCGATGTGGAGCGCGCCCGACGGGTACGGATACATGGTGAGCAGGTAGAACCGGGGCCGCGAATCGTCGCTGAGGTCCGTGTCGTACAGGCGGAGCTCGGCCCAGCGGTCCTGCCACTTGGGCTCGATGCGGGCGGGGTCGTACCGCTCCGCCGCGGTCCTGTTCGTCGTGGGTGTCGTGTCCGTGTCGGTCATGGCGCCGTGCTCCTGCTCGCGGCTCGTAGGCCCGCGGCTCAGCTCATCACTCGGGATATGAAAGACCCCTCGCCGACTCGGCAAGGGGTCATACCGGATAGCCCGCCCACCGCGCGGGGGTGGACTATCCGCAGGTAAGTGCGAGGACAGATGGTGGAGCTACGGGGATTCGAACCCCGGACCTTCTGAATGCCATTCAGACGCTCTCCCAGCTGAGCTATAGCCCCACGCGGGAGCGGGAGAATAGCACAGGACCGGCCTCGATCCGTCACCGCGATCGGTGCGCGCCGGCACCGCCGCGTTCCGCACCGGACCCGCCGCAGCTCTCGCAGAGCCCACCGATCCGCCCGGACCTTCGGTGCCCTCGGGCACCCACCTTGCGCGACCTTCGTACTATGCTCGGGCCGCTTCCGGGGTACAGGCGCCCCGGGGGAGCCGTCGGGCGGACGATCTCGGGGAGACCATTCATGTCGCTGATGCAGCGGGTCGAGCGGGCCCAGCGGGCACAGGAAGCGCAGCAGGCCGAGGCGGAAGGCCGCGAGCCCGCGCCGCCGCCGAACGCGATCGTCCCCGCGCCGCCGCCCGTCAGCGCCGCCAACCGCAACCAGCGCGAGGACCTCCTCCGCGACCTGCGCGTCACGATGCTCGCCGAGATCATCCGCGCGTTCGACGCGATCCTCGATGTCCCGCCGGACGAGATCCGGAGCCGGATCGAGGGCCTCGCGGACCGGGTCATCAGCGAGCAGGGCTTCGCGATCACCCGCGACGAGCGGCTGCGGATCGTCCAGGAGCTGGTCGACGAGGTCCGCGGCTTCGGCCCGATCGAGCCGTTCCTCCACGACGAGACCGTGACCGAGGTGATGGTCAACGGCCCGCAGCACATCTACATCGAGCGCGCCGGCAAGATCCAGCGGGTCGACAGCTACTTCCTCAACGACGAGCACGTGCTGCGGATCATCGACCGCATCATCACGCCGCTCGGTCGGCGCATCGACGAGACCTCCCCTCGTGTCGATGCCCGCCTCCCCGACGGGTCCCGCGTCAACGCGATCATCGAGCCGCTCTCGCTCGTCGGCCCCGTCATCACCGTCCGCAAGTTCGCCGCCCGGCCGTTCACGGTCGACGACCTGATCCGCTTCGGCACCGCCTCGCCGGAGATGTTCGAGTTTCTCCATGCGTGCATCGAGGCGCGGCTCAACGTGTTCGTCTCGGGCGGCACGGGCTCCGGGAAGACGACGACGCTCAACGTGCTGTCGTCGTTCATCCCGAACGGCGAGCGGATCGTCACGATCGAGGACGCGGCGGAGCTCCAGCTGCGCCAGGACCACGTCATCACGCTCGAGGCGCGGCCCGCCAACCTGGAGGGGCAGGGCGAGATCACGATCCGGGACCTGTTGCGCAACGCGATGCACATGCGGCCGGACCGGATCATCGTCGGCGAGTGCCGCTCGGGCGAAGCCCTGGACATGATCCAGGCGATGACGACGGGCCACGACGGCTCGCTCTCGACCGGCCACGCGAACAGCCCGCGCGACATGCTCCGCCGGCTCGAGACGATGGTCCTCATGACCGGCTACGAGATGCCGCTGCGCGCGATCCGCGAGCAGATCGCCTCGGCCGTGGACCTCATCGTCCACACCGCCCGGCTCAAGGACGGCTCCCGTCGGATCACGAACATCACGGAGGTCTACGGGATCGAGGAGGACGAGATCCTCACCCAGGACATCTTCGCGTTCGAGCAGACGGGCTACGAAGACGGGAAGATCCAGGGCGATCTCCGGCCCACCGGCGTCCGGCCGACGTTCATGGACCAGTTCGTGATCAACGGCGTGGAGCTGCCGCCCGACCAGTACGGGATCCCGAAGGTCGCGCCGCCCACGCAGCGCACGACGAAGCCGATGAAGTCGCGCTGGGGCGGCGACGGCGCCAACGCGATGGCGGACCTGCCGAAGGGAACGGGGAAGGTGGTCCAGGCCGGCGGGATGGTCTACATCACGACGGTCGGGCCCGTGGACCCGTCGACCGGCTCGCTCGCGAGCACCGCGCTCAAGGACCAGACGAGGCAATGCCTCGAGAACCTGAAGTCGCTGCTCGAGGATGCCGGGAGCTCGCTCGACAAGGTGGTCTGGGCGAACTGGTGCCTGCGTGACCAGGGCGACTTCGACGCGTTCAACGAGGAGTGGGTCAAGTGGTTCCCCGGCGACGCCCCCATCGGGCAGGGGACCCTGATGCCGCCCCTCCAGCGCCGCGCCGGGTTCCGGGTCTCGCTCGGGGTGATCGCGCAGCAGTAGCGCGCCGCTTCGGGGCG
>DASSRG010000189.1:0-4149 GCA_035701885.1 Candidatus Limnocylindrales bacterium | reverse complement strand
TGGCGAGGCATCGACTGGAGGCCCCGCCACCCGGCGGCGACTCCGGCTCGTGGCCGACCGGACCGATCGTCCTCGGCGGGCAGCCCTGGACCGACGGGATCGTGCTCGACGCGGACCCGCTCGCCCGGGCGCTCGGTGTGCGTCGCGGGCAGCCGCTCGGGAGCGCCCATCGGCTGGCACCCGAGGCGACCTTCCTCGACCCCGCTCCTGACGCCGACCGCGACACCATCGAGGCCGCCTGCGAACGGCTGGCGGCGTTCAGCCCCGGCATCGCCGGGACGAGCGACGTCACGGACCCGTCGTTCGGACGGCTGGCCGTCCACGTCGACGGCCTGACCCGGCTGTGGGGGATCGAGGAGCGGCTGGTCGCGCGGATCGGCACGTCGCTCGCGCCGGTCCTCCCCGGCTCGCCCCGGGCCGGGATCGCCGGGACGAGCTTCGCGGCCAGCGTCGCCGCGGCGTACGCCCCCGAGGGCGGCGGCCCGATCCTCGTCCCGCCCGGCGACGATGCCTCGTTCCTCGCGCCGTATCCCGCCCGCCTCCTGACCCGGGACGCGGACATCCGGGCGCGCCTCGCGCGGTTCGGGCTGCGGACGATCGGCTCGGTGGCGGAGCTGCCGCGGTCGGCGGTCGTCGCCCGGTTCGGCGAGGAGGGAGCGCGGCTCCACGCCAGGGCGCGTGGCGAGGAGACCGAACGCTTCCGGCCGCGCCGCGCGCCGGAGCGGATGCTGCTCGGCCTGCCGCTCGACCCGCCGGCTGAGGGGCTCGAGGCGGTCAGGTTCGTCCTCCGCCGGCTCACGGCCGCGCTGGGCGACCAGCTGCAGGCCCGGGGCCAGGCGGCGGGGCTCGCCCGGCTCGTCGTCACCCACGACCTCGCGTTCGCCCGGCGGGGGACGCCCGAGGCGCTCCGCTTCGAGCAGCGCTTTCCGGAGCCCACCGCGGACCCTGAGGCGATCGAGCGGCTGCTGGTCGCCCGGCTCGAGAAGCAGCCGCCGCCCGCGGCGGTCGCGCGCCTGGAGCTGGAGCTGGGGCTCGTGGAGGCGGCGGCCGGGACGCAGCTGCCGCTGTTCGTCCCCCAGGCCGCACGCGACGCGCGGCTCGCGTGGCAGCTCGCCCGGCTGGCGATCGCGTTCGGGGCGGACCGGGTCCGGCGGGTCGAGATCGTCGATCCCGAATCGCCGCTCCCCGAGGCCCGCTGGCGATGGACGCCGGTCGCGGGATCCGCGGTGACCGCCGACGAGCCGTGGGAGGACTACCGATGACCCGTCTGCTCCGCGAGCACCCGGCGATCGACGCGGAGCTGGACGACGCCGGGCGCCTGGTGGCGTTCTCGTGGAACGGGACCCGCGAACCGGTCGAGGTGTGCAACCGCTGGCGGGTCGAGGAGTCGTGGTGGCGCGAGCCGATCGCGCGTGACTACTTCAAGGTCGTCGGCCGGACGTGGCTCGCGCTCGTGTACCACGACCGGGTCGCCGGCACGTGGCATTTGGAACGACTGTACGACTAGCGGCCTGCGTTCGAGGCGGGGGTCGACCCGCAAGCACCACGGGCGCCGACGGGGCGTCGTCGAACGTCCGGCCCTCGACCGGCCCGCGATGCGGCGCTGGTTCGCTCAGCGAATGGCCGGCGATCCGAGCGTGATCGACATCACGAACAGGACAAGGAACACCGCCACGACGAGGGCGAGCGCCCCGAGGTCTCGCGGTCGAGCTGACTGCACCGCTGGAAATCCCCACACGTTGACCGGACTCCCGGCCGGTCGGCAGGAGCATAGACGGCGCAGCTACGCGATGTGTTGCGAATCCGCACCGGCGACGCCGGTTCGCAACTCAGCTGGGGAGCGCCGCGACCACGATCAGCACGACGAGCACGACGAGGACGACGGCCAGCACGCCCGCCCCGACGATGTCGCTCCGCTTCGGCTGCATTCGTGAAACTCCTCTGCTCGTCAGCCCGTGCCGTTCACGCACGCGGACGCGACCAGCACGGACATGATCGTCGATCCGTCGGCGGGACGCGCGGTGAGCTGGAAGCGGCACTCGGGAATGTCGCTGCTGACGTCCATCACCCGGCTCCCGTCCTCGAGCGGGTCGCCCGTGTCGACGGCGTAGCCGCGCTCGGTCAGCCGCTCGGTGTACCAGCCGACGAGCGACTCGACGTCGACGGGGACCTCGAACGAGCCGCTGACGACCTCATCGGGCACCTCGGCGACGCCCGCGTCGGGGTAGAAGGGGAACCAGTCGGGGAGGCCGTCGACGATCTCGCCCCACTCCGTCTGGGTGGTCGGCATGCGGCTCGTCCCCGGTCCGGGCGGGTTGGACTGGCCGCCGGGGACCGCCGTGGGCGATGGCGCCGGCGTCAGCGGCGCCACGGAGGTGGCCGCGCTGGCGGGTGTGGGCGAGGAGACCGCCGCGATCGAGGGCGCGGCCGATGCCGACGCCGATGTGCCGCCACACCCCGCGACCGACGCGACGATCGCCGCCGCCAGCGCGAACCGGGCGGCGGGACGGACCGTGACGGTGGTCATCGCGGGACATCGTAGCCCGGACGCGGCGCCGGGTCGGCATCGACGGGCGGACGAGAGAGGACCCCCGCCGCCCCAGCGACGAGGGTCCTCGAAGGCCGCCCGGACTGCCCAGGTCCGGGTGGCGGGAGGTCGGCGGTCGCATCGCACACGACCGCCGCCGCGTCGTCCCGACATGCCCCCAGGCCGCGGAACGGAATGTGGTGCTACCCGGCCGCGTCGGCGATCGCGGGCAGGATCCAGAACAGGAGCGCCGCCACGAGCGCGATCTCGACGCCGCGGAGGAGGATCTCCAGGGCGACGAGATGGCGGGTGTGGAGCGTCAGGTCTGCGATCACGCGCATGTGACGCACGATGAGGCGTTTCGGTTGCGTCGGGCGGCGGCAATTTGGTCCCGGACCGATGGAGCCCGAAGGGGGCATCCGGTGACGGGACCCTCGCGACCCTGCTGCCCGCACGACGTCGTCCCTCAGTCGCCTGCAGCGACCACTCTCGACGGCAAGGCGGAGAAACCGTGCCGCAGCGTCGAAAACGGCCGGCCGCACCGACCGAACGCCTCTGTGGGGTGCCTTGACAGCCCCTTGGACCTATAGGTGGTCGCTGTGGGCGACCTCGCTTGGTGTGGCGCCAATCGAACACATGTTCTATCATCGCCACCCGCCCCCCGGAGAGACCTGAGTGGCCGGTTACACGGAGCTTCACTGCCACAGCCACTTCTCGTTCCTCGACGGCGCCTCGGCGCCCGACGACCTCGTCGAGCGGGCCCTCGAGCTGGGCATGCCGGCGCTCGGGATCACCGACCACCAGGGCCTGTACGGCGCGGTCCGGTTCTCCACCGCGGCCGAGGCAGCCGGGCTGCACCCGGTCGTGGGCGTCGAGATCGAGCTGCTCGACCCGGGGGTGCCGGACCCGGGCGGGATCGTCGTCCCGGCGAGGCGCGCATGGCGTCCGGGACGAAGGCCTCCCGTCCGCGAGGAGCCACCGGTCGTCGTCGACGGGCGGCCCGATCGGCCGCGACCCGAGCGCACCCGGCTCCCCGGCCATCGGCGGGTCGTGAAGGAGGACCACCGCGGCGTGGGCGAGCCGCAGCGTGGCCCGCACCTCGTGCTGCTCGCCCGGGACGCGACGGGCTGGCGGTCGCTGTGCCGGCTCGTCTCGCGGGCCAACCTCGCCGGGTCCAAGGCCGTCCCGCAGTTCACCCACGAGCTGCTCGAGGCGAACGCCGAGGGCGTGATCGCACTGTCCGGGTGCCGGGACGGCGAGCTCGCGCGACGCCTCCGCGCGGGTGACCGCGAGGGGGCACGCGCGCTCGCGGAGCGGTACGCGGCGCTGTTCGGGACGGGCGAGTCGGCGGCGACGTCCGGCTTCGTCCTCGAGCTGTCGCACCACCTCCTCCCCGACGACGAGTGGCTCACGTCGGAGACCGCGCGGCTCGCCGACGAGCTGGGCCTGCCGGTCGTGGTCACGAACGACGTCCACTACGCGCACCCTGACGGCCGCGAGCTCCAGGACGTCCTGACGGCGATCCGGCACGGCCGGTCGCTCCCGGAGCTCGCCGACCTGCGGCGGCCTGACGCCGAGTCGTACCTCAAGGGCGAGGCAGACCTGCTCGCGCTGCCGCCCGG
>DASSRG010000188.1:0-3712 GCA_035701885.1 Candidatus Limnocylindrales bacterium | reverse complement strand
CCGGTAGCCGAGCTCCGCCCGCAGCTCGTCGCGCCGCTCGATCAGGGGCGCCGGGTCGAAGCCGGTGACGTAGCCGCTGAACGCGTAGTGCGCCTCCGTCCACGGGCGGATGTCGGGCAGCCCGGGCCCGAACGCGTCCGGCACGATGTCGTCCGGGGTCCCGACGAAGATCGCGCGATCGCGGATCCTCGGAAAGCGCTCGACGTGCTCGATCATCTCGGCGTTGTAGTCGGCGGTCAGGTACGCCTCGCGCTCACCGCCCTCGGGCATCGGCAGCCAGCCCACGAAGTCGGTCATCCAGGCGAACGCCGTGCGCTTGAGCTCCGGGTTCTCGTGGAGGAAGTGGTCGACGTCCCACGCCTCGTCGCCGATGACGAGGTCGTACTCGCCCCCCTCGATCGCGTCGTGGAAGACCATGAAGTTCGCGACGAGGATCTCGTCCATGCGGCGGATCGCCTGGAACGCGTTGAGGTCGTGGCCCGCGGCCTCCGCGGCGATGTGACCGCTCTCCGAGGCGAGCTCGGCGCTCAGCGGGTGGATCCGCTCGCCGTGCGTCTCGAGCACGGAGGTCACCGGGTGCTGCGCGAGCCAGTCGATCTCGGCGTCGGGGTGGATCGCCCGCAGCTCGCGAGCGATCGCGAGGTCCCGCATCGCGTGCCCCAGCCCGATCGGCGACGAGAGATACAACACGCGCCGCCTGCGCGACAGGGCGCGGGTCCAGGTCCGGGTCGTCATCGCTCGGCTGCCTCCAGCGAGCGGACGAAGTCGCGGATCAGCAGGTTTGCGAGGATCGGGTGGCGGGCAGGGATCATGTGGTCCGCGCCCTCGACGACCACGAGCTGCGCGCCCGTGAGCGCCGCGAGCCGGTGCGCGCGCGACGGCGGCTGGCAGTGGTCCTCGGTGCCGTGGACGAGCAGCATCGGGCAGCGCACCGAGCGCACGATCGCCTCCACGTCCTCCCGCGCGAGGCCGAGGTCGACCTCCGCATCGGCGAGCATCGCGTCGACCGATCCCTCGCACGCCCATGCGACGACGTCCTCGACGACCTTGGTCGAGTGCGGCTCGGTGTTGATCGCGCCGAAGAAGAACCGGGCGAACCCCTCGTAGTCGCGCCGCCAGGCGTGACGATTGATCGTGGCCCACCCGTCGTAGCGCGGCAGCTCTTCCTCGAACGAGTGTGCGATGCGCCACGGGTGCGGCGGCGAGAGCAGCGGGACGCCCACCGCGAACGCGACGATCCCGAGAACGCGGTCCGGCTCGGACGCGGCGAGCTGGATCGCCGGCCACACACCGTCGCCGCAGAGGCCGACGAGGACCGCCCGTTCCGTGCCGGTCGCATCGAGCACCCGGCGGACATCCCCGACGATCCGCGCCTGCTCGTACGCGGCCACACGCGTCGGCCGGTCGGAGCGGCCATTCCCGCGCCCGTCGAACGTCACGACCCGGGCGTGACGAGCGAGGTACGGCACCTGGCCCTTCCACTGGCGGGAGTGGACGATCGGGGCCGACGGCAGCAGCACGATCGTCGGCGACCAGGCCTCGCCGTAGACCTCCCAGTGGACGCGGACGCCGTCGTGGTCGGTCGCCCAACCGTCGCGGTCGGGCAGGCGCGCTCGATCGTGGCGGGTTGCCGCCATCGCGGGCGTCACGGCCGCCGCACCGGCAGCGAGTCCACGAACGATCGCAGGGCGAGGTTCACGGCGACTGGGTCGCGTGCGAGCGGGATGTGCCCGCCACCCTCGATGGCGAGCAGCCGCGCGCCGAGCAGCTCGGCGAACCGCGCGCCATGCCGGAACCCGACGACGGCGTCCTGGGTCCCGTGGATCACGAGGACCGGGCACCGGACTCGCGCAGCGAGCGCGTCGACGGTCGGCCGGTCGTCGATGCCGGACGCCAGGTCGGTCCGGATCAGCGTCTCGGGATCGGTCTCGTGCGCCCACCGGACGCAGTCCTCGATCGGCTTCGTCGAGTGCGGCTCGGTGAAGCACTGCGCGAAGAAGAAGTCGAGGAACCCGTCGTAGTCGCGCCGCCACGCGTTCGCGTTGTATCGGTCCCACCCCTCGTAGGTGTCGCGCTCCTCGAAGAACTCCGCCGTGACGCGCGGACTCCCGGCCTTCGCGAGCAGCGGCAGCGACATCCCGATGAACACTGCGCCGTCCACCCGCTCGGCGTGGTCTGCGGCGAGGAGCAGCGTCCAGTGCGCGCCCATCGACAGGCCGACGACCACGGCGGACGACGTCGCGTTCGCGTCGAGCACGGCCATCGCGTCGTCGACGAACTGCCGGTCGTCGTACGCGGCGGCATCCTCGGGTCGGTCGGACCGGCCGTTGCCGCGGCCGTCCCACGTGAGCACGCGGTAATGCCGCGCGAGGTACGGGATCTGCGCCTTCCAGAACCGGCTGTGGATGATCGACCAGGTGGGTGTCAGCAGGATCGTGCGCCGGCCGTCCTCGGGCTCGGCGGGCCCGTATCGATCCCACGCGATGCGGACGCCGTCGCGTTCGATGACGCCTGTCGCGTCCGGGTGGCGGGCCCGCGAAGCGTCAGGCGGCGGCGCGATGGACCGGGTGGCGACCATCGGCAGGCCTCAGGGGCGGCACCACAGCGCGTTGACGATCCGCCACCCGTCCGCCGTGCGCACGAGGTGCAGGAGGTCGACGTACGGGACGGCGAACACGTTGACCGAGGCGATGTCGCGGTGGATCCTCAGGTCGCGCAGCTCGTACCGCCGCTCGTCCGGGTCGTCGCGGCGCCCGGCGCCGTCCGCGGCCGCGCCCACCATCGAGCCGAAGGTGGCGAACCGCAACTCGAGGGAGCCGCCCAGGTCGGGCAGCCAGCCGCGTTTCGCCAGATCCGGGTGAAGGGCCCGTTCCATTCTTTGGGCATCGGCGTCGTACCACCCGAGGTAGTAGTCCGCGACCGTCGCGGCGATCCCTGCGGCATCGTTCGGGGTCGCCTCGTCGGCGACGCGCTCGTCCGTCATCACGGCCGCTTCCTCCGGCCTCCTGATCGTTCGGCGTCCGCGATGAGGGCGCCGATCTTGCGCAGCGCCGAGCGGGCCGGGAACTCGCGCTCGTCCATGCCCAGGAGGATCGCGCCCTCGGCGCCCATGAACGGCAGGCCCATGAGCATCGCGACCTCCTCGGGCGTGAATGGCCCCAGCCCGCCCCGGCGCTCGGCCTCGCGCCGCGCGACGTCGGCGAGCAGCCGGTACCAGCCGGCCATCAGCTCGCGAACCGCGGCCGCCACCGCGGCGTCCGACCACCCCGCGGCGATCATCTCCTGGAGCACCCGCACGTAGCCCGACTCGAGGTCCTCGTCGAGGAAGTCGCAGGCCATCTCCCAGTGCCGGGAGAGCGGCTCTGGACCCTCGTACATCCGCCGCTGCCGGTCGAGCAGGCGCGCGTTCTCGGCCTCGAGGACCGCGAGGATGAGCTGCTGCTTGCTGCCGAAGTGGTAGTGGATCTGGCTGAGGGGGACCTCGGCCGCCTCGGCGACGGCCCGAGTGGACAGGTTCGCGTAGCCGACGGCCAGGAGCGTCGAGCGAGCAGCATCGAGGATCGCGGCGCGCGTGTCGGCCGTCGCCTGCTGGCGACGCTCGGCGCGGCTGATCGGCGCGGCCTCCGTCCCATCCACGTTCGCCCGAGGATACGACGACGCATGTCTCACCCGGCGACCGCGTAGACAGCGGCGAGGACGAGCAGCACGCCGA
>DASSRG010000187.1:0-10858 GCA_035701885.1 Candidatus Limnocylindrales bacterium | reverse complement strand
CCAGGGCAGGATGAAGAACCCGACGATCGGCCAGATGACGGTGTCGAAGGCGGCCTGCCAGCGCAGCGGCTCGATGAGCCACCAGATGAAGATCGCGGCGCGCGGCCCGAGCGCGAACAGCGCGGCGAAGATGCAGCACATGGGGTGACGTCTCCCTCTCGCGGCCGGCCGGCCGATGCCCGGTAGGTTGGCAGGTTTGCGGCGGCGCCGCGCGTCGCGCTACTCGACCCAGGTCTCGGTGAGGTACTCGCGGCGTTCCACGAGCTCGTGCACCGGGCCGTCGAGGACGAGCTCGGCGGTCAGCGGCAGGTCGGAGGAGGAGCTGCCGACCCGCACGCTGACCCTGCCGGGCTCGACGACGCGGCGCAAGTCGGCCCCCACGTACGCCAGCTGCTCGGTGGACAGCCGGAAGGCGACGGTCCGGCATTCGCCGGGCTGGAGCGTCACCCGCCGGAACCCACGGAGCTCGAGCACGGGGCGGGCGATCGACGCCTCCTCGTCGCGGATGTACAGCTGGACGACCTCGTCGCCCGGGACTGCGCCGGTGTTGGTCACGTCGGCGAGGATCGTGACTACGTCGCCTGCGGTGTCGACGACGCGGCGATCAAGCCGCAGCCGCTCGATCGCGAACGTCGTGTACGAGCGCCCGAAGCCGAACGGCCACAGCGGCGACACGGGCGAGTCGACGTAGTCGCCCTTCGGGTGCGACCGCCCGCCGGTCGGGTGGTGGCGGTACGAGAGCGGCAGCTGGCCCACGGCCCGGGGCATCGACACCGGCAGCTTGCCCCCCGGGTTCACGGCACCCGTGAGGACCGCCGCGATCGCGTCCGGGCCGGCGTCGCCCGGGACCCAGGCGAGAACGACGGCGGCGCACCGCTCGGCGGCATATGGCAGCGCGAGCGGCCGGCCGCTCACCACCACGAGCACGACCGGCGTGCCGGTCTCGACGACGGCCTCGAGCAGCGCCTGCTGCCGGCCGAGCAGCCCCAGGCCCACGCGGTCGCGGAACTCGCCCGTTGTCGAGTCGTCGGTGAGGCCCGACCGCTCCCCGAGCACGAGGATCGCGATCTCTGCGTCACGCGCCAGTGCGACGGCCTCGGCGACGTCCTCGTCCGTTCCGTCGGCGATCCCCCCGGCGGCCGCGTGGGTCACGACGGCCCCCGGCAGCGCGGCGCGGATCGCGTCGAGGATCGTGCGCCGGCCAGTGAGCTCGTCGTCGGGCTCGAACACCTCGCCGTCCCCGATCACGCCCAGCGCGTCGACGCCCGAGCGCATCTCCTTGAGCGTCTCCATGTGGACGAGGTGGCTGTAGTCGCCGAGCAGGTCGCGGGCGCTGTCCGCGATCGGGCCGAGCACGGCGACTCGCCGCAGCTCGGGGTTCAGCGGCAGTACGCCGCGGTTCTCGAGCAGCACGATCGACCGCTCGGCGAGTCGCCGGGCGGCGCGTGCCTCGTCCGCGGCGAGCGCCTCGAACGCCTCCGTCGTCGGCAGCTCGATCGTCGGCCGGTCGAACAGCCCGAGGCGGAACTTCATCCGGAGCACCCGGGCCACCGCGGCATCCAGGATCGCCTCGTCCACGCGCCCGTCGTCGAGCGCGGTCTCCAGCGGCGCGCCGAACGCGACCGTCCGCGGCAGCTCGGCGTCCACGCCGGCCGCGAGCGCGAGGCGCGCCGCGTCGGCCAGGTCCGGGGACAGGCGATGGGCGGTCGTGAGCATCTCCACGCCCATGTAGTCCGACGCGATCAGCCCGTCGAAGCCCCAGCCGTCGCGGAGGATCGTCGTCAGCAGCTCGTGCGAAGCGTGGCAGGGGACGCCGTCGACGTCGCAGTACGCCGGCATCACGCTCGCGATCCCGGCGTGCCGGACGGCGGCCTCGAACGGCGGCAGCTGCTCGTTGTGCAGCTCGCGCGGCCCGAGGTGAGCGGGCGCCTGGTTGCGCCCGCCCTCGGCAAGGCCGTGGCCGACCATGTGCTTGGCGGTCGCCAGCACGCCGTCCGCGAGGTCCTCGCCCTGGAGCGCATCGACATAGGCGCAGCCGAGCACGGTCGCCAGGTACGGGTCCTCGCCGTACGTCTCCTCGATCCGACCCCAGCGCGGGTCGCGCGCGATGTCGAACACGGGCGCAAGGGCGTGCCGGGCCCCCGTGAGCAGCATCCGGCGCCGGATCGTCGCGACGACCTCGGTGACGAGGTCCGGGTCGAACGACGCCGCAGCGCCGATCGACTGCTGGAACGACGGCGCGCCCCACGCGATCAGCCCGTGCAGGCACTCCTCGTGGATCAGCGCCGGGATGCCCAGCCGCGTCCGATCGAGGAGGTGGCGCTGGATGTCGTTCGCCGCCCGCGCGACCTCGGCCGGCCGCAGGTTCGTCGACCCCGCCAGCCGGGTCACGTGCCCGATCCCGTCCGGCGCGAGCGCCGCCAGGCGGTCCGCGTCAAGGCCGTCCTCGCCGATGATCTCGAACGCCCAGAACGCGCCGAGCTGGGCGACCTTCTCGGCACGGGTCATCCGCCCGAGCAGGTCCGCGACGCGCTCGTCGATGGGCAGCGCCGGGTCGCGGTAGGGGAGGAGCGCGGTCGTCATCCCTTCACCGACCCTGCCGTCAGGCCGCCCACGAGCTGCCGCTCCGCGACGACGTAGAACCCCAGCGCGGGGATCAGCGCCAGCGTCGTGTAGGCGAGGATCCGCGCGGTGTCGGTCGTGTACTGGGTGCTGAAGTTCGTGACGCCCAGCGGCAGCGTCCACTGCGACGCATCCGAGAGCATCACGAGCGGCAGCAGGAACTGGTTCCAGCTGGACACGATCGCCAGCACCGCGACGGTGACGAGCGCCGGCCGCGCGAGCGGCAGCAGGATCCGGAAGAAGAAGCCCAGCGACCCGCAGCCGTCGATCGCGGCCGCGTCCTCGAGCTCCATCGGGATGCTCCGGAAGAACGGCCGCAGGATGATGATCGTGAGCGGCAGCCCGAACGCCGCCTCCGGGATCGCGATGCCGAACGGCGTGTTCAGCAGGCCGATGTCGCGGACGAGGATCAGCAGCGGCAGGATCGCGACCGTCACGGGGAACAGCAGCCCGAGCGTGAACAGCGTGTACGCGGCCTCGCGTCCCGGGAACTGGCGGCGGGCGATCACGAACGCCGCGAGCGCCCCGAACAGGACGACGACGATCGTCGACAGGCCCGCGACCAGCACGCTGTTCTTGAGCTGGATCCAGAAGCTCGCCGAGAACAGGGAGTCGGTGTAGTTCGTCCAGACCCATGGGTCGGGCATCGCCACCGGGTTCGCCGCGAGCTGCGGCGCGTCCCGGAACCCACCGATCGCCGCGTACAGGACGGGCGTGACGATCACCGCCGCCACGGCGAGCAGGAGCACGTAGCGGACGACCGACGCGACACGCCGGACGACGCGCGCCCTCGTGTCCGGCCCGGTCCGACGCCGCTCGACGGCGACCGATCCGACGGTGGTCGTCGGCTCAGCCATAGGTGGTGGCTCCTTCCGTGTCGCGGCGCAGGACCCAGCGCTGGTAGAACAGCGCGAGGACGAAGCAGATGAGGAACAGGATCACGGCGACCGCGCTGCCATAGCCGAACTGGAAGCGCACGAACCCGCGGTCGAACATGTAGACGGCCATCGTGTTCGAGGCGTTGACCGGGCCGCCGCGGGTCGTGACCCAGACGAGGTCGAACAGCTGGAGCGACCCGATGATCGAGAGGAAGACCGAGACGCGGAGCGTCGGGCCGAGCAGCGGCAGCGTCACGTGGCGCAGCGCCTGCCAGCGCGTGGCGCCGTCGATCTCGGCGGCCTCCTCGACCTCGCGCGGGATCCCCTGGAGGCCGGCGAGCAGCAGGATCATGTGGAACCCGAAGTACTTCCAGGTGATGATCAGGAACAGGGCGTAGAGGACGGTGCCGGGGTCGGCGAGCCAGGGGTGGTACGCGTCGCCCATGCCGATCGCCTCGAGCAGGTGCTCCGCGAGCCCGTTGGGCTGGAGGATCAGGCTCCAGACGATGCCGGTGATGACCTCGGCGATGACGTACGGCGCGAAGAAGACGAGCCGCAGGATCGCCCGGCCGTGGAACCGCCGGTTGAGCGCGAGCGCAAGGGCGAGCGCGACCGGGATCTGGATCAGCAGCGACAGGACGACGATGAGGCCGTTGTGGACGACCGACCCGCGGAACACCGGGTCGTTGAGCGCCCGCTGGTAGTTCGCCAGGCCCACGAACTGGTCGAGGGCCTCGAGGCCGTTCCAGTCGTACAGGCTGTAGCGGGCGGCCTGGACGATGGGGAACAGGACGAACAGCGCGTACAGCGCGAGCGCCGGGAGGAGGAACAGCCCCGCCACGGCCCACGAGCGTCGCGTCCGCCCCAGACGGGACTGGACTCGCGCTGCACTCGTCACGTCGATCACCGCGTGATGTGGAATGGGCCGGCGCTCGGCCGGCCCATTCACGCTCTGTGTCGGGGTGGGGTTACTGGCCGCCGGCGGCGGCCTGGATGGCCTCGACGACCGATTGCGGGGTGCCGGTGCCAGCGTACAGCGTGGCCACGGCCTCGTTGATCGCCCCGCCGAGCTCCGGCGTGGTCGCCTGGTCGAGGTACAGCTGGACGAACTTCGCCTTGGCGCGTCCCGCGAGGACCTGGCTGAGCATCGGGTCCGTGGTCGACGCCTCCGAGCCGTTGGTCGTCGGCAGGATGCCCGAGTTCAGCGCGCCCCAGCGGTTGGCCGCATCAAGGCTGACGAGGTAGTGCAGGAAGTCGACGGTTTCCGGCGGCGCGTCCTTGCCGACCGCGAAGCCGTTGCCGCCGCCGAGCCCGTCGTTCGGGTCGCCGGCGCCGCCGTCAACGCCCGGGAAGGGGAACCAGCCGAGGCCTTCGCCCATCGCCCGCTTGTCGCCGGAGTTCGCCTGGACCGTGCCCGGAAGCCACTGGCCCATGAGCTGCATCGCGCCGTTGTACGTCGCCTGGGCGGCCGCGGAGCTGCCGGCGCCGTCCCACGGGGCGGCGAGGAAGCCCTCCTGGAACGGCTCCAGGTCGATGAGCTGCTTGAAGTCCTCGCCGGCCTTGACGAAGCACGGGTCGGACCAGTCGCCGCTGACGACGGCCTTCTCCATGCCCGCCTGGCCGCACTCGCGGACCGCGAGGTATGCCCAGTAGAACGCGCCGGTCCAGGTGTCCTTGCCGGCGAGGGCGATCGGGGTGATGCCCTTGTCCTTGAGGGTCTTGACGGTCGTCAGGAACTCGGCCCAGGTCGTGGGCGGGGCGGTGATGCCCGCGTCCTCGAAGGCCTTGGTGTTGTACCAGAAGCCGACGAGGCCGAGGTCGAACGGCACGCCGTAGTTCTTGCCGTCGACCTCGTACATGCCGAGCGCGCCCTCGTTGATCTCGCTCTTCCAGGGCGCGATGTCGGCCGTGATGTCCTTGACGAGGCCCGCCTCCTGCTGCTGGCGAAGCCCACCGCCGCCCCAGGTCTGGAACAGGTCGGGGACGTCGCCCTGCTGGAGGAGCGTCGTCAGCTTGGTCTTGAACGCCTCGTTCTCGTTGACCTGGATGTCGATCTTGACGTTGGGATGGGCCGCCATGTACTCGTCGGCCAGGTCCTTCCACAGGCTGAGGCCCGGGTCGTTGTTCTGGATGTGGTACCAGGTGATCGTCACCGGCTCGCCGCTGCCCTCGGATGCGGCTTCGCTCGCGGCGGCCGACGGGGCCTCGCTCGCGGTGGACGGTGCCGTGGTGGCGGCGCCGCTGCCCGAACAGGCGGCGAACACGAACAATGCACTCGCGCCCAGGGCGGCGAGGCGTCCTCGAACCATCATCAGTCGTCGCTCCTCCAACAATCGCCGATGCGTCGGCGCTCACTGCGGGCGCCGGTCCGCGGCACCCGGTCGGGCCGCGCGGCGCGGTGCGGGACTTCTCGCGGGGTCGGGTCGAGCTCCTCCCAACTCGTGTCCGAAACTGTGACCGAAAGTTGCGAAAGAGATGTCGTTCGTTTCGACGGCGCAACTCTACGACTGCGCGATCGAGGGCGTCAACCTCTCGATGGGACGAACGTTGGCGCGTGCAGAATCGTGTTGCGAAACTTTCGAATTGATCGCTACACTCGCGCCATGCCCACACCCGCCGAGCCCGGTGCGCGCCGCAACGGGACGACCATCGCCGTGATCGCCCGCGAGGCGGGCGTCTCCGCCCCGACGGTGTCCAAGGTGATCAACGGGCGATCGGACGTCGCGCCGGCCACACGCAGGCGGGTCGAGGCAGTGATCCGTCGCCATGGCTACCAACGACCGCTCCGTCCGACGCGCCGCGCCCCGCTCCTCGAGCTGATGTTCCACGAGCTCGAGAGCGAGTGGGCGCTCGAGATCGTCCGCGGCGTGGAGCGGGTCGCCGGCCGCAACCAGCTCTCGGTGGTGCTGACCGAGACGCAGGGACGACGGCGCCCGGGCCAGGGCTGGATCGAGGGGGCGCTCGCGCGCCGGCCCATGGGCGTGATCGCGGTGTTCTCCGACCTGACCGAGCCCATGCGCGAGCAGCTCGCCGCGCGCGGCATCCCGTTCGTCGTCGTGGACCCGGCCGGCGAGCCCGTCCACGACACGCCGTCGATCGGCGCGACGAACTGGAACGGCGGCCTGGCGGCGACCCGGCACCTGCTCGGGCTCGGGCACCGCCGCATCGCGGTGATCGGCGGCCCGGCCGGGGTCCTGTGCAGCCGCGCGCGAGTCGACGGATACCGGGCGGCGATGGACGAGGCGGGCGTGCCCATCGACGCGTCGTTGGTGAGTCACGGGCCGTTCTCGGTGGACGAAGGCGTGGGCATCGCCCGCCGGCTGCTCGCGCGGCCGGATCGGCCGACGGCGATCGTCACCGGCAACGACCTCCAGGCGCTCGGCGTCTACCAGGCTGCGCGCGAGGCGCGGCTCCACGTCCCGGAGGACCTCAGCGTCGTCGGCTTCGACGACCTGCCGATCGCCCGCTGGGTCAGCCCGCCGCTCACGACGATCCGCCAGCCGCTCGTCGAGATGGCCGAGGCGGCCGCCGAGATGGTCCTCGACCTCGCGCGCGGCGAGGCGCCCGCCCAGACCCGGGTCGAGCTCGCGACCGAGCTCGTGGTCCGCGAAAGCACCGCGCCGCCCGCCGGCGCCTGACCGTCGCCCTCGGTCGATCGCCGTTCACTCCTCCCCGGCGTAACTCGGCTGGCAGTCAATCCCTGACCCTTGCCGCCGCTCAGTCGGCGGAACTCAGCGCGCGAGTCAAGGGGTCGGCTGCACGGCGCTCGCAGTGGGCGAACTCAGCACATGAGTCATCCGCGCGCCTGTCGTGCGGGAGAGCGGCGCGTCAGTGGCGGTAGCGCGACTTCCGCCTGCAGCGAGGGCCGCGATTTGACCCGTCCGACGAGTTGGGCTGCCGCGAGGCCGTTGTCTGCCGCGGCCCCCCACGGTACCGCCGAGCACCAGATTGATCTGGCGAGCCATCCACCGCGTGACGGCCGGGCCTCCTGATGCAGGAGATCAGGTCGAGGGCTGGAGGACCGGCAGGGATCGAGCGGACGTCGGCGCGGCTGACGGAGCGACGAGGGACGGGGCGAGCTCACCGGCGATGAGCCGGAAGCGGTCGACGGCCTCGGGCCGGAGCCAGTACCAGACGTTCGAGCCGCGACGCTCGGACCTGACCCAGCCCGACTCGCGAAGGACCTTGAGGTGGTGCGACACGGTGGGCTGTGCGACGTCGCAGCATGCGGTGAAGTCGCACGCGCACACGCCGTCGCCCCCGGCCAGCTGCCGGAGGATCGCGAGGCGGGTGGGATCGGCGGCACCCTGGAGAAGCACGGCGTCGGGGTCGACGAGTCGTTTCACGCCATCATATTGACAAGTGTCGATGGATGCGGTCAAGATGCGTGATATCGAAGTTTGTCGATACGCGTCCCGAGGAGGCACCCATTGCACGCCAGCCCCGAGCTCGTCACGCTGCTCCAGCGGGAGCGCGAGCGACACATCGATCGTGACCACGTGGCGCGGATCGCCGCCTGCTACCGGGCGTGCTGCGCGACACCGACATCTCTCGCCGAGCGCCTCGTCCGGGCGCTCCGCCCCGCCCCCGCCGGCTGCTAGGAGCTCACCCATGACGACCAGCGCGATCCAGACCAGCGACGCAATCCACGATGAGGTCCGCGCGCGGTACGCGGAGGCGGCCCTCCAGGCGACGAGCGGCGCCTGTTGCGGCACCGACAACGATGCCATCGGCGCCGGGCTCTACTCGGCGCTCGAGCAGGCGGAGCTCCCGGAGGCAGCCGTCCTCGCCAGCCTCGGCTGCGGCAACCCGACCGCGGTTGCGGAGCTTCGGCAGGGCGAGCGTGTCCTCGACCTTGGCTCCGGCGGCGGCATCGACGTCCTGCTATCCGCCAAGCGTGTCGGTCCGACGGGCCGGGCCATCGGGCTCGAAATGACCGACGAGATGCTCGCCCTGGCGCAGCGCAACGCCGCCGAGGCGGGCGCGACCAACGTCGAATTCCTGAAGGGGACGATCGAGGCGATCCCGCTGCCCGCGGACAGCATCGACGTCGTCATCAGCAACTGCGTGGTCAACCTCGCGGCCGACAAGCCCGCGGTGTTCCGCGAGATCGCTCGCGTCCTGAAGCCGGGTGGCCGGATGGGCGTGACCGACATCGTCGCCGAGGACCGGCTCACGCCCGAGGAGCGTGCCGAACGTGGCTCATACACGGGCTGCATCGCGGGTGCGCTGTCGTTCTCGGAGTTCGAGGCCGGGCTGCGGGCGGTCGGGTTGACGGACGTCCTGCTCACGCCGACCCACGACGTGGCCGACGGCATGGTCAGCGCGATCGTCCAGGCGACGAAGCCCGCCGATGCGCCGCTCGCCGTGGACCTGGCCGTTCGCCGGGGGGAGCTCCCCCAGACCGCCTCCGGATGCTGCGGCGGGGGAGGCTGCTCCTGATGCCGATGCGAGTCGAGCCGGCCACGCCCGCCGACGCCCCCGAGGTCGAGGCACTGCTCTCGGCCTCGGGTCTCCCGGTCGAGGGCGCGGCCGAGGCGCTGAGCCTCGGGGTCGTGGCTCGCGACGAGGGGCGGGTCGTGGCCGCCGCCGCGGTCGAGCGGTTCGGCGGCGCGGGGCTGCTGCGCTCCGTCGTCGTCGACCCCGCGCATCGCGGCACGGGGCTGGGGCGGCAGATCGTGGCCGCCGCCGAGGACCTCGCGCGCCGCGACGGCGCACGCGAGCTGTACCTGCTCACCGAGACTGCTATCGACTGGTTCCCGCGCCTCGGCTACGAGGTCGTCGATCGCGAGGTGGCGGCCGCCGCGGTCGGCGAGTCGATCGAGTTCACGACCGTGTGCCGGGACACCGGCGTCCCGATGCGCCGCTCCCTCGAGTAGCGCGTCCGTCGTGCACCGCGGCCTCCCGGGCCGGCCGCGTGCCATCGCGTGATACGGTTGCTGCGCCACCCCCGTGGCGACCCACGTGCGGCCAACCGTCTCGAACTGGCCCATGTCCGCCTCCCCCGTTCGAGATGTCGGGAGAGGCCCATGACCACGGGCACCGTCAAGAACGTCGTCTCCGAACGCGGGTTCGGGTTCATCACCACGGACGGCGGACGCGAAGTCTTCTTCCACCGATCCGCGGTTGCGGCACCGCTCGACTTCGACCGGCTCGCCGGCGGCGACAAGGTCCAGTTCGAGATCGAGGAGGACGCCAAGGGTCCGCGCGCCCGGAACGTGGAACCGGCGTGACGAAGCGGTCCGCCTTCGAACAGCGCCAGCGAGCCGCCGAGCAGGAGCAGATCAAGGCGGTCGAGGCCTCCTGGTACGCGCGCATGTCGGCCGCCGATCAGACCGCCTTCCGGCGCGAGGTGGAGGTGGCGCTCGCCCGCGAGCCTCAGCCGCATGCCGACATGGCGCCCGGGACGCGTCCGAACCCGCCACGTCCCGGTCGGGAGCCCCGCCCGCCGAAGGAACAGTCATCTCGTCGGTGATCGAGCCGACGCCGGCCACCGGCCCGGCGACGGACCCGCCGACCACCCCCGCCGCCCCCAGGATCCGTAACCACCGCAGGTTCGCGCTCACCGAGGTCACCTTCGAGGCGGAGCCGGTTGGCGGCGCCACCGTCGACACGTGGTTCGACGAGGCCGGCACGCCGCGCTGGTTCGTCCGTGTGCTCATGCCGTCCCGCGACACCGCCACCGGCGGCGAGCTCGCCGGGCGGATGCGTGACGGCCGGATCGTGCGGGGCACGGTCTTGCTGGTGGGCCTCGGCCCGGCCCCGCACAGCCGCGGACCCGTGCTGGTGGAGTGGCGCGGCGTCGGCTCGCTTCGTGCCGACGGCGATCTCGAGGGTTGGTAATGAAGCCGAAGGGCTTCGCTCGTTTCTTCGGCCCGCGCGCGTGGGCGCGAACGGGTCGGGCCAAGAGTGATGAAGCTGGAGGTCTTCGCGCCCTTCCCGCCTCCGCACGCGCGTCCCCGCTCGTGCACTCGTGGCGAACCGGGCGAAACGCCAAACCAAACGGAGATGACCGACGCGCGCGCGACCGCCTCCATCGTGGCCGCAGTGCGCCGCTGGCGGGTCGCCGCTACCTGGGAAGCGCCCACGCACAGCGACGGCGCACCCGATGGGTGCGCCGTCGAGGTTTGACCGGGCGTCGCGCCATCGTTCTAGGCGGAGACGGCGGACGAGTCTCCCATGCCGAAGGCGGCCTTCACGTCCCTGCTGAGGAGGTAGATGACGATCAGGCCGGGGACGAACAGCATGGCCAGGCCGATGCCGCTGCCGGGGTACTGGATCATCCACAGGAAGGCCTCGAAGATCGCAAAGCCCGCGACGACCATCGCGAACATCCATGCCCAGGGCTGGAGTGACCA
>DASSRG010000186.1:0-2023 GCA_035701885.1 Candidatus Limnocylindrales bacterium | reverse complement strand
ATCGCGCGCTCGAATCGCTGGACGACCCGCCGAATCTCCTCGGAACGTTCCACCGGCGGAGTCTCTCCGAACGTCACCACCCGCGCAACCTCGTGGCGCCCCGGAGGTCGGACGACCTTGCCCTCCTCGTGCCGCCGGTTGCGAGTGCGGGACGGGTCAGCGGCGCACGGCGACGCCATCGATGATGACGCGGCCGGTCCGGCCCACCACCCGCAGCACGAGGGTCCCATCGCGGCGCGTCGAGAACGTGGCGATGGTGAAGACCCGACGGTGTCGCGTCGTCGACGATTCGAGGTCGATCGTGCGGATGAGGGTGCCCCGCCAGTAGGCACGCAGCACGCCGCAGGTCCGACACGTGGTGGCGACGACGGAGATCCGGCGACCGGTGATCCCCGTCCGCGTGAGCGTCGCGCCGCCGGTCGACGACCGGGTGTTCGTCCCGGCGTAGTCGGCGCGGTTGGTGGCCCGCGTCCAGCCCGAGCTCCGCTTCAGCGACCGGTCATCGAGCGGTATCGCGGTGCATGTCTCGGACGACCAGGCGGACCGTGCACCCTGGGTGTCACGCGCCCGGGCACTGAAGCAGTACGTGTACCCCTTGGCCACGGTCATCACGCCACTCGTCGCCGTCGTCGCGGTGCGCCACGTCGTGCGCGAGCCGTACGTTCCGTTCCACGGAGCCCGCCGGTAGCGCACGTCGTAGTCGAACAGCGGCGCGCTACCGGCAGTTCCGCTCCAGCGCACCGTGATGGACGTGGACGTCTGCACGGCGCTCAGCGTGCGCATCGCGGCCTTGGGGAGTGTGCCGCGAGGCGTGACGGAGGCGGTCGGCTCGGACGGTGCGCTCTCGAAGGCACCGTTCCGGGCGAGCACCCTGAACGTGTATGGGACGCCGTTCGAGAGACCGGACACCGTGCACGATCGTGCCCCGGTCGTGATGCAGCGGCCTCCCGGCGTCCCAAGAACCTCGTAGCCAGAGATCGGCCAACCGCCGGTCCCTACGGGCGCCTGCCAGCTCACGGTCGCCTTCCCGTTGCCCGCGACGGCGGAGGCGAACAGCGGTTCGGTCGGCGGCTCCTGCGGCGGGTCCGTGTCGTACCAGTACGTCAGGCGCTGCGGGCTCGTCAGGTTTCCCGCCTCGTCCTCCCAGCGCACCCACACGCTCCGACCTCCGGGCGTCGTCCCGCCCCACTCCGGCTCCGTGACCGGGATCGTCGTGGATCCCGTGGAGGTGTCCATCGCGTGGGTCTCCCACGTCACGCCGTCAGGCGAGACCTGGATCGCCTTCATCGCACCGTGAGCATCCTCCTGCAGGCTCCCGAGCGAGATCGTGTCCGTGCCCGGCCCGACGAAGACCGCTCCCCCACTCTCGAGCGTCGCCACGCCGGACGGGGGGACGTCGTCGACCACCTCGAACGAGCCGGCCTCCGTCGTGGCGACGAGCGGCCAGCCGAGCGAGCTCACCCGCCAATGCCATACCCCGGCGCCGGGAAGCCGCGGCTCCAGGACGTCGGCCAGCAAGGGACCGTAGTGCCTGGCCTCATCGAACGCTTCGGTCCGGCTGAACGACAGCGCGGTGAGCGGGGCGTACGGCGCGCTGGACCACCGGACGAGCGTCTTCGATGCGGGAAGCTGACTGCCCTCGGGGGCCGGCGAGACGATGCCGGGTCCGGTTGCGTCGGCGTAGGTGAGCTGCCACACCGCCGACCAGGGTCCCGCCGAACCGTCCTCGGCGATCGATCGCACGTGCCACTTGTGCAGGCCCGGCTCAACCCAGCCCTGCGGTTCGCTCTTCGGCAGCACCGCATTGACGGCCGGATCGATCGGTTCGAAGTCGAGGTCTGCGCGGACGAGCTGGAGCTGGTAGCCCACGGCGCCGGGATCCGGCGTCCAGCGCAGCGTGGCATCGAGCGTGTCCTCGACCGTCGCCCCGTTCGCGGGCGCGACAAGCGTCACCTGCGTCACGGCGGGACGCGGGTCGGCCGGAGGCGTGCTGTCGAGCCGGTAGGTCCGCGCGCCGGACCAC
>DASSRG010000185.1:0-5679 GCA_035701885.1 Candidatus Limnocylindrales bacterium | reverse complement strand
GTCCTGGACCTCGTTGACGGCCGCGTAGTCCGGCGGCCCGTTCGTCTGGATCCGACCGATGACCCAGACGACGTCGGTCGGGGCATCGATCCGCTCGACGCCATCGGGCAGCGCCCCCTGCCAGCCGGGCGGCGTGACGGCGTACGAGTGGGCGCCCGTGCCCGAGGTGCGCCAGCCGGGCACCGCGAACACGTCGGTCCACATGTCGAGCATCGGCAGCAGGTAGTACCGGCCATGCGTGTCTGGCACCGTGACGATGACCGGCCCGTCGCCGAGGTCGAGGAAGGCCGGCGAGTAGAGCGTGTCGAAGTTCGGCCGGACCACCACCCGCATGTCGGCGTCCGGGAAGGCGCGCAGGTGCCCGAACTGGTTCATGGGCGCGCGTCCCGGGAGCTGGCCCGGCGCGACGTTCGTCATCTGCCGCCGGGTGATCTCCATCGTCACCAGCGGGTAGAGGAACAGGTAGGTCTCGACGGCGATCTCGTCGAGCTGGCTCGCGTCGTGGGTCACGTGGCGTCCCCTCCTCCCGCATGCGGGCGTATGGCGGTCATCGGCAGGGAGATGCTCCGATATGGGCGCAGGCTATCGCGGAGTCGATCCGGGGCGGGCTCCGAAGCCGCCCGTACCCGGAGGACAGAGCCACGTACGCAGCACGCCCTCGTCAGCCCACCCGCGGGAGCGGCTCGTCTCGTCACGCGGCATCGCGCCGGATGTGACTGCGGGCGTGTTCGATGGCGGGTTCGAGGTCGGTGAACAGGTGGTTCTCGTGACGGAGCGCCGCCAGGACGCCGACGGTTCGGAAGAGCTCGACGTGCCCCTCCTGCACGCCCTTGATGAGCACCGTCACCCGGCGCGCCTCGAGTCGCTGGACGATCTCGCTGAGGACGCGGGCACCAGTGGCGTCGACGAGTTCCAGCTGCGACATGCGGAGGACGACGACCGAGACATCGTCGAGCGAGGTGACGGAGTCGAGCACCCGATCGGCGGCCGCGAAGAAGAGCGGTCCATCCAGTCGCAGGACGGCGATCTGGTCGTCGCCGAGCTCGTGCGTGCGCTCGAGCGGCTCGCGCTCCACCCCGGTCGTGCGCGCGAGCGCGCGGAGCGCGAAGACCCCGGCGACGAGGATGCCGATCGCGACCGCGAAGATCAGGTCGACGGAGACCGTGATGATCGCCGTCGTCACGTAGGCAGCGGCATCCGCTCGCGTCGATCGCAGGACGGATCGCACGGTCGCGAAATGGACCATGCGCAGCGCGGTGACCATGAGGACCCCGGACAGGGCGGCGAGCGGGATGTAGCCGACCGGACCTGCCGCAACGAGCACGACCAGCAGCAGCGCCACTGCGTGTGTCATCGCCGCGATGCGTGTCCGCGCGCCCGAGCGGACGTTGACCGCGGTCCGTGCGATCGCTCCGGTCGCCGGCATCCCGCCGAACAGGCCTGCCGCGACCGATGCGAGCCCCTGCCCCACGAGCTCGCGGTCGGGTTCGTACGGACCGGTGTCGGCGAGTGACGCGGCGACCCGGGCGGACAGCAGCGACTCGATGGCGGCGAGCGCCGCCACGGTCAGGGCGGCCGCCCCAAGGGAGGAAACCGTCGCCGGATCGACCGGTGGCAACGTCGGCGCGGGAATGGCCTGTGGAAGGGTGCCGATCGTCGAGAGCGGTGCCCGCACCAGGAGGGCCAGCAGCGTCGTCACGACGATGCCCACGAGCGATCCCGGGATCGAGGCCTTCCACTTCGGCAGCACGACCATCGCGAGCGCGACGATCGCCACGAGCCCGAGCGACCAGGCGAGGTACGCCGCGTCCGCCGAGGCGAGCGAGGAGACGGCCGTGACGACGACGTTGGAATGGGACGCACCGTGCTCGCCGGGTCCGGTGAGGACCGGGATCTGCTGCAGGAAGATGATCACGGCGATGCCGAGGGTGAAGCCCTCGATCACGGGCCACGGGATGAACGAGACCGCGCGGCCGAGCCGCAGGACACCAGCGGCAAGGACGAAGACGCCGGCCATGAGGCTCACCAGCGCCACGGACGCTGGCCCATGGACGGCCACGATCGGCCCGAGGACGACGACCATCGCCCCGGTGGGACCGGAGACCTGGACGTTCGAACCGCCGAAGACCGCGGCGACGAGCCCGGCAACGATCGCCGTGACGAGTCCCGCCTCCGCGCCCGCGCCCGACGTGATGCCGAACCCGAGCGCGAGTGGGAGCGCGACGATGCCGACGGTGACACCGGCGAGGATGTCGCCGCGCCACGACCGCGGCAGGTCGTCGTAGTCCCGGGGGCTCGGCAGCAGACCCCGCACGTGTTCGGCCGGCGTTCGCACTACTCGGCGCTGTCCGGCAGGCCGCCGTCCGCCCGCAGCCGGTCGCTGTCCGTCGTCACGATCGCGACCAGCAGCCGGCGGGCGATGTTGAGGAGCTCGGCGACCTCCGGATACGCGATCCGGTAGTAGACGTGGCTCGCGCGCCGGTCGGACACGACGAGGAGATGGAGACGCAGGACCGCCAGGTGCTGCGAGAGGTGTGATGCCTCCAGCCCGGTCTGCTCCTGGAGCTCGGAGACGCTGTGCTCGTGCCCGTCTGCGAGGAGCTCGAGGATGCGGATGCGGAGTGGGTGAGACAGGCCCTTGAACAGGCCCGCCTTCACCTCATTGAGCGGCCGCTCGCCATGGAAGGGTGACATGATGAAGTCATCATATCGGGTCCTTCCCGGCGGGGATGGTGCGAGGCCTCCTCGTTATTCCGCGAAGCGCTCTTCCTTCCACGGGTCGGCGTCGTTGTTGTAGCCGTAGCGCTCCCAGAAGCCCAGCCGGTCGTTCGCCGTGAACTCGAGGCCGCGGATCCACTTGGGGCCCTTCCAGAAGTAACGCTTGGGCACGATCAGGCGGAGCGGGTAGCCGTGGTCCGGCTCGAGCGGCTCGCCCTCGAACGTGTCGGCGAGCAGGACGTCGTCGTCGTTCAGGACCTCGAGTGGGAGGTTCGCCGTGTAGCCCTGCTCGGCGTGGCCCACGACGAACCGCGCAGTGGGTCGGACCTGCGCCATCTCGAGGATCGTCTGGATCGCGACGCCCTCCCAGTGGGTGTCGAGCTTCGACCAGCGTGTCACGCAGTGGATGTCGGTCGTGACCTGCTTGCGCGGCAGCGCCTTGAACTCTTCCCAGCTGAGCGTGAACGGGTTGTCGACCTCGCCGTAGACCTTGAAGTCCCAGGTCGCGAGGTCCGTCCGTGGCACGGAGCCGTAGTGGAGGACCGGGAACTTCTCGGTCACGTACTGGCCGGGCGGGACGCGGCCCTCGTGGGCGGGATTGGCGGCGCGGTCGCCGAAGAGGCGTTCGAACATCGGGTGCGGGTCTCCTGGCGGGCCTACCTGCAGCCCGCATCGTCGCCGTGATCGTACGACGTGCACCCAGCCTACCCCGCCCCCGTGACGGCTCTGCGACAGGACCGAAAGACGCCTGACCCGGGCGTGACCTTCGGCGGGTCGCGGCCGCTCGGCGTCTGCCGCTACCCTGTCCGCCATGCC
Organism: Candidatus Limnocylindrales bacterium; assembly: GCA_035701885.1. GTDB lineage: Bacteria > Chloroflexota > Limnocylindria > Limnocylindrales > CSP1-4 > CAIXZV01. The sequence continues at coordinate 2,145 of DASSRG010000185.1, read as the reverse complement.
TGACCAGCCCAGGGTCGTCATCGTCATGCCCGCGTACAACGCGGCGCTCACCCTCGAGCGGACGTACGCCGACATCCCGCACGACCTCGTCGACCACGTGATCCTCGTGGACGACGTGTCCAGGGACGAGACCGTCGAGGTGGCGAAGCGCCTCGGGCTCGAGGTCATCGTGCATCGCCAGAACCTGGGCTACGGCGGCAACCAGAAGACCTGCTACGACCGGGCGCTCGATTGGGGCGCCGATGTCGTCGTCATGCTCCACCCCGATTACCAGTACGACGCGACCCGGATCCCGCAGCTCGTCGGCCCGATCCTGTCCGGCGACGCGGACCTGATGCTGGGTTCGCGGTTCCTCGGAGACCCGCTTGCCGGCGGGATGCCGAAGTGGAAGTTCGTCTCCAACCGGTTCCTGACCGGCCTCGAGAATCTCGCGTTCGGGCTGCACCTGTCGGAGTACCACACGGGCCTGCGCGCCTACAGCCGGCGGCTGCTCGAGACGATCCCGTACCGGCTGAACTCGGACGACTTCGTATTCGATCAGGAGCTGGTCGCGCAGGTGGTCGCCGTCGGCGGCATGCGGATCGGCGAGATCGCCGTGCCCACGCGGTACTTCGACGAGGCGAGCTCGGTGGGGTTCAGGCGGAGCGTCGTGTACGGGCTGTCCACGCTGCGGGTCGTGGGCTCGTACCTGCTCCACCGGACGGGGATCCGGCGATCCGCGAAGCTCCGGGCGCGCGCGTCCGCCCGCGGGGCCGGCACCGCCTGATGGTCAGCCGGCGGGGGTTCGGGCGCGCGGTCATCGGGATCGGGATCTCGGTCGTCGCGCTGTTCCTCGTCATCCGGTCGGTGGATCTCGCGGCCACGTGGGACGCGCTCACGAGCGCCCAGCCGCAATGGATCGCCGCGATGCTGCTGTTCATGGTCCTCGACATCACGCTGCGCGCCCTGCGCTGGCGGGTGCTCCTGCGACCGGTCGCGGACGTGCCGTTCTCGATGACGCTGCCGGCGAACCTCGTCGGGTACCTGGCGAACAACATCCTGCCGGCTCGGCTCGGTGAGCTGGTGCGGACGCACGACCTCGGGGAGCGGTCCGGCGTGCCGCGATCGACGATCCTCGGGACGATCGTGGTCGAGCGCGTCGTGGACACCGTCGTGCTGGTCGCGATCGCGTCGCTCGCGATCCTCGTGCTGTCGGTGCGGGGGATCGTCGCGTCGGCGGTGCTCGTCGGTCTGGCCGTCTGCGCGCTGCTGGTCGTGGCGATCGCGGTCGGGATCGCGGCGCACCGGCTGCCCGGCGCGGACCGGGTGCTGGCGTTCCTGCAGCGATGGCCGCGGGTGGTCGAGATGCTCGCGCGGCTGCGCGAGGGCCTGACGATCGCGACCAAGGCCGGGACGGTGGGGCGCGCCCTCGTGCTCACGCTGGCCGCCTGGGGCTGCACGATCCTCGCGTTCACTGCGGGCGCCCAGGCGGTCGGGATCCAGCCGACGATGGGCCAGGCGGCGCTCCTCGCCGCCGGCTCCAACCTCGCGACCGCGATCCCTGCCGCGCCGGGGTACGTCGGCACGTTCGAGCTGGCGGCGGTGACGATCGGGGCGTCGATCGGGATCGGGCGGTCCGACGCCCTCGCGATGACGGTGCTGGTGCACGGGTTCTCGCTCCTGCTCACGTCGATCGGCGGCGCGATCGCGTTCGCGCTCGGGCCGCGGCGCCGGCACGCGAAGGCGGTGCACGCCGCGCGGGACGCGGAGCTCGCGGCCGCCGCGTCAGCCCGGGACGAGGCGGCCGCGGCGAGGGCGAACCGCGCCTGAGGCTTGTGCGGGCCGTGGCCGGCCGGGCCGTGCGGGCCGTGGCATGCATCTGTCCGGGTCACATTGCACCCGATCCTGGCTAACGCTCGCCTGGTGAGCACTCGGCAATGTCGCCGGGCGCGCGGCGGTCTCTCGCGACCACTCCCGTGCGTGGGACGGTAGGCGCGACGCCCGTGCGCATGTCATTCGCCCATCGCGTGAGCGGTATCGGGCCAAGCTCATCGACAACGCCCGTGGGGTGGGCGAATGACCAGAATGCGGGCCTGAAACCGGGCTAACGCTCACGGAGGCAACCATTAGCCAGGTCGACGCTGCCCAGTGCTCGTGGGGTGGGCG
>DASSRG010000184.1:0-20941 GCA_035701885.1 Candidatus Limnocylindrales bacterium | reverse complement strand
CCGGAGAACCGGCGACATCCGCGCCGCGGCCCGCGAGCGGTGCGAGATCGCGTTCTTCTCCTCGGCCGACCACTGGCCGAGCGTCCGCCCGCCGGGCGGCTCGGCGGCGGGCTCGAAGATCGGGTCGTAGCCGAACCCGCCGGCCCCGCGCGGCCCCGTCGCGATCCGGCCGCGACACGTCCCCCGCCGGGTCACGATCCGCAGCCCGCCTCGCACCCCGGTCTCGCCCGGCAGCGCCAGCGCCAGGACGCACACGTACCGCGCGCCGCGCCGGTCCGGCGGCAGCCCGGCGAGCTCGCCCAGGAGCTTCGTGTTGTTCGACTCGTCGGTGGCGTCCGGCCCGGAGTACCGCCGGGTGTACACGCCCGGCCCCCCGCCCAGCGCGTCCACCTCGAGCCCGGAGTCGTCCGCGAGCGTGGGCAGGCCGGACCGGGCCGCGTAGTAGCGGGCCTTGATCCGCGCGTTTGTCTCGAACGTCAACCCGGTCTCGTCGGGCTCGCCCTCGATCCCCACGTCGTCGGGCGACAGCAGCTCGACGTCGTCCCCGACGCCCAGGAGCTCCCGAAGCTCGCGGAGCTTGTGCTGGGACCGCGTGGCGACGAGCAGCCGCCGCCGATCTGCCGGACCCGACGAGGGCATCAGCGGCGGACGGTCGCCAGCGCCGCCGACTGCGCCTCGAACAGCCGCGCGAGGCCCGCGTTGGCGAGGTCCAGCAGCTCGTCCAGCGACGCGCGGTCGAACGGCTTTCCCTCGGCGGTCCCCTGGAGCTCCACGTACGCGCCGGCGTCGGTGCCGACGACGTTGAAGTCGACCTCGGCGCGCGAATCCTCGGAATAGTCCAGGTCGAGGTACTTCACGCCGTCGATGATCCCGACCGACACGGCGGCGACGCGCCCGACCAGGTGCCGCTCCATGCCGTACGTGATGAGGGCCGCGGCCAGCGCGACGTACCCGCCGGTGATCGATGCCGTCCGCGTCCCGCCGTCAGCCACGAGCACGTCGCAGTCGACGGTGACCGTCCGCTCGCCCAGCCGGGACAGGTCGACGACGCCACGGAGGGATCGCCCGACCAGCCGCTGGATCTCGTGCGTGCGCCCGCCGACCTTGCCCCGCGCGGACTCCCGCTCCGATCGCTCCGCGGTGGCCCGCGGCAGCATCTCGTACGTGCCCGTGACCCAGCCCGTGCCCTTGCCGCGGAGGTGCGGCGGAACCCGGTCCTCGATCGTCGCCGCGCACAGGACCTGCGTGTCGCCGAACCGGATGATGCACGAGCCCTCGGCCCACTTCTGGACGCCGAGCGTGATCTCGATCGGGCGCAGGTCGCCGGGCTTGCGGCCGTCCGCGCGGACGACTCCCCGATTCCCGATCCCGCTGCCCGGGTCGCCGCCCGGCGGCCGGTTGCCGATGGTCATGCCGTGGCCTCCCGTCGTTCGGCCGCCTTCGCGGCATCCCACAGTGCGTCGAGCTCCTCGAACGACATGTCGCGCAGCGGGACGCCGCGTTCGGCCGCCGCGAGCTCCACGTGGCGGAAGCGCCGCCGGAACTTCTCGTTCGCGCCCCGGAGCGCCGCCTCCACCTCGATCCCGGACTTGCGCCCCACGTTCACGAGCACGAACAGCAGGTCGCCGAGCTCCTCCGCGCGATGGGCCGAGTCCTCGGCCTCCACCAGCTCGCCGACCTCCTCGCGGACCTTCTCGAGCACCCCGTCGATCGACGGCCAGTCGTAGCCCAGGTTCGCCGCCCGCTCCTGCATCTCCTGGCTCGCCGCCAGCGCGGGCAGCGAGCGGCTGATCCCGTCGAGCGCGCTCTTCGGCGCCGCCGTCCCGTCGCCGGCGGCGGCCGCCTCCGCGCGCTCCCCCGCCTTGATCCGCTCCCACTGGCGGTTCACGTCGGACGCCGTCCGTGCCTCGGACTCGCCGAACACGTGGGGGTGCCGCCGGACGATCTTCGAGGCCAGGGCCGTCCACACGTCGGTCATGTCGAACACGCCTTCCTCGGCGGCGAGCTGCGCGTGGAGGACCACCTGGAGCAGCAGGTCACCCAGCTCGCCCGCGAGCTCGCGCGTCGCCCCGCCCTCGAGCGCGTCGTAGACCTCGTACGCCTCCTCGAGCAGGTGGTTGCGCAGCGACTCGTGCGTCTGCTCGCGGTCCCACGGACAGCCGTCCGGGGCCCGGAGGCGGGCCGAGATCCAGGGCATGCCCCACGGCGAGGCGACGTCCGCAACCGGGGCCACCGGCGCGAGGTACAGGGGCTCGTCCAGGTCCGCGACGGTGAGCGAGCCAACCGTCGTCGGCTCCGACAGCCCGAATCGCCCAACCGGGTGATCGGCGGGATACAGCCGCCGCAGGACCGCGACCGGGTCGGCGCCGTCAGGGCCGTGACGGCCGGGCAGCGCCGACACGGCGTCGGGAGGGACGCTCGCGCGCACGCGCGCGGCCGGGACGATCAGGAGCGCGACCGACGGCTCGATGGGTGTCGCGATGAGCCGCTCGGCGATGACGAGCCCGAGACCCGCGGTGGGGTCGAGCCGCCACCGCAGGCGGGCCTCCGCGAGCAGCGCGTCCAGCATCGTCCCGCCCGGTGCCTCGCCCTACGAGGTCGCCGAGGGTTCCGAGATCGAGGAGTCGCGCGAGATCTCGAAGTCGGCCTTCTGCTTCGTGTACCAGTTCGCGAAGGCGGAGCTCTCGAGGGCCGCCTTCTGCTCGGCGTCGGGCTCGCGCGTCTGCTCGTCCGAGACGAAGAACAGGTACAGGCCGTCGCCGGCGGCCGTGCCGGGGATGACGAGCGGGTCGCTGACCTTGCCGACCGGCGCGGCGAAGATCGCGTCCTCCTTCTCCTTCTCCAGCTGGCCCTTCGTGACCCAGCCGATGTCGCCGCCTTCGGCGGCCTCGGCGTTGTCCGAGTTGTCTCGGGCGGCGTCGGCGAACGACAGCGATCCGTTGTTGATGTCGGTCGTGAGCTTCTGTGCCCACTCCGCGTCCGTCGGCCCGTGCATCACCTGGATCACGTGCCATCCGAACCCGGACTTGACCGGCTCCAGCAGCTGGCCCGGCTCGAGACCGGGGGCGAAGATCGCCTTGGCGAATGCCTCGTCGATGCCGGAGTCGGGGCTGAAGTACGGGAGCTTGCCGCCGCTCGTCACGGCCTGGTCCTCGTCGCTCTCGGCACGTGCGATCGCGTCGAACTGGCCGGGATTCACCTTGAGGCGGTCGTAGGTGGCCTTCGCCTTCGCCTCGGCGGCCGCCCAGGCGGGATCGTCGGCCGCGACATCGGCGGCCGCGGACGGATCGCCGTTCGGCGAGTACAGGATGTGGCGGACCTTGATCGCGCCCTCGGCGTTCTCCTCCTCGCTCGCCTGCATGAACAGCTCCGCGACCTTGCGCTGCGGCCCGGGGGCGAGGTACGTGGCGAGGACGGCGTCGCTCAGCTTGGTGCGGGTCACGTCGCGCCGGAGCGCCGCGCGGAAGTCCTCGAGCTTGATGCCGTCGTCCTGGACCTGCGACTCGAGCGTCGCGTCCACCACCGGCGCGACGATCTCGCTCACCTGGCCGACGCGGAAGATGCCATCGGCGCCCTCGACGACCGCGGTCGGCGTGTCCTCGGCCGCGGCGAACAGCGCCTCCACGAACGGCGCGTCGAGCGCGGCGTTCTTGTCGATGAACCCGAGGTCGCCACCCTGCTCCTTGGACGTGTCGGTGGACACGGCCTTCGCGACGTCCTCGAACGTCTTGCCGCCCTTGATGTCCGCCAGCGCCTTGGAGGCCGCGGCCTGCGCGGCGGCCTTGGTCGCCGCGGTCGGTGCGCTCTCGCCCTCGGGCGTCTCCGGCTCCACCGCGATGACCCACGCGTGACGCAGCTCCGGCGTCGTCGCCTCCTCGGCAAGCCGGGCATCGACGTCGGCGTCGGTGACGGTGACGCCCTGCTGCGGCGCCAGCTGCTCCATGACCCGGCCGTCGATCAGCTGCTCCAGCGCGATGGTGGTGGCCTGCTGGTTGCGCTGGTCGAGGGCGGCGAGGCGAGCCTGCGCATCGTCGGCTCGGATCCGGCCCGCGGTGAGCAGCGTCCGGATCCGGCGCTGCTGGTAGTCGATCCGGAAGCTGTTGATCGCGAGCTGGCGGTTGTACTCGTCCTTCGTGATCGTCTGGCCGTTGACCGACCCCGCCGGGGCGAGGTTGTCGTCGTACCAGGAGACGGCGAACGCGATGACGAGCAGCAGGACTGCGGCGACGATCGTGATCCCGAACCCGATGTTGAGGAGCATCGAGCGGCGGTCCCGATCGTCCCAGGTGCGTGCACGGGTGCCGGACGACCGGCCGCGGCTTGACGTCATGGAGCGGGGAGATCCTCGTGGATGGCTGCCGTCACGGCGACGGGTTGTGAAGCGCTGACGGCGCGGCGCGCAATGGTACCGCAAACACGGCGGCGGGCCTCCGAGGCGGGGTCTGAGCGTGCCCGCGTGCTACCCTCCGGGCCGTGACCGCCAGATCCGAGGCGCCGGCCTCGTTCCGCTCGTCGTCGGTCAGCCCCGGAGCGCTTGACCTGATCGCCGGCGGTGTCCGGGAGGTCCTGTCCCGACGTCGGCTGATCCTCTACATGGTGCGCGCCGACCTCAAGAAGAGCGGCGCCGACACGCTGCTGGGCAACGTCTGGTGGGTGGTCGATCCGCTCATCCAGATGCTGATCTACTCCGTGCTGGTCACCCTCATCTTCGACCGCCACGTCGACGACTACGGCCTGTTCGTATTCTCGGCGATCCTGCCCTGGAAGTGGTTCGAATCGACGGTCCGGGACGGGGTCACGGCGATCACGTCGCAGGAGCGGCTGATCAAGCAGATCTATTTCCCGAAGCTTGTGCTGCCGGTGTCGGCGGTGTCGGCGGGGATCGTGAACTTCTCGTTCGGCCTGATCCCGCTCGTCGGCCTGACGATCGTGCTCTATCCCGAGCGCCTGAGCGCCTGGCTGTTGCTGATGCCGGTCGTCGCGGCCGTGCAGTTCGTCTTCTCGCTCGCGGTCGCCATCGCGCTGTCCGCGCTCAACGTGTTCTACCGCGACATCGGCAACCTCTCGCGCCACCTGCTCCGGTTCTGGTTCTACCTCTCGCCGACCCTGTACAGCGCGTCGGTGATCCTCGACTCCACGTTCGTCAAGGAGCATCGCTGGGCCGCGGTCCTGTACAACCTCAACCCGTGGGTCCACCTCCTGGACTCGTATCGCAACCTCGCCTACTACGGCCGGCCACCCGACTGGTTGGGCCTCGGCGTCGTGACGATCGTGTCGCTCGTACTCGTTGCGGGCGCGATCCTGATGTTCAAGCGCGTCGAGCCCACCTTCGCGAAGGTCCTGTGAGCGACCTGACCGCGGACGATCCGCACCAGTTCCTGGACACCACGCCTGCCGCCGATCCGCGGCGGGTCGCGGCTCCGGCTGCCCGCGAGCCGCAGGTCGAGCCACAGGCGCCATCGCCGGCGCCCCCGCCGACCGACCCACCGGAGCCCGACCTGTCGGGGCCGCGTGCCGGCTCCGACGGCGTGCCGCTGCCCTATGTCGCGCCGCCCATCGACCCGAACGCGGCGATCGTCGTGCGGGACCTCGGCGTCATGTACAGCCTCAAGCTCAACCGCAAGCGGACGATCCGGGACTCGATCATCCGCCGGGCCCGGGGCGACGACGGCGGCGCCCACTTCTGGGCCCTGCGCCACGTGTCGTTCAGCGTGGCGAACGGCGAGTCGCTCGGGGTCATCGGCCCGAACGGTGCGGGCAAGAGCACGCTCCTCCAGGTCCTCGCCGGGATCCTCACACCGTCCGAGGGCATGGTCCAGGTGGACGGTCACATCTCGAGCCTTCTGACGCTCGGCGTCGGGTTCGACCAGGAGCTGTCCGGCGTCGACAACATCCGGCTGGCTGGCGCGTTCATGGGCATGCCCCACCGGGCCGTCGAGGAGCGCCTCGAGTCGATCATCGAGTACGCGGAGCTGGGGCAGTTCATCGACGCACCGATCAAGACGTACTCGTCGGGCATGCGGGCGCGACTCGGGTTCGCCATCGCCACCTCGGTCGACCCGGACATCCTGCTGCTGGACGAGGTGCTGGCGACGGGCGACGCCGCGTTCCGCGAGAAGTCGAAGCAGCGCGTGCTCGAGCTCGTCGGCGGTGCCAAGGCGATCGTCCTCGTGACCCACGACATGAGCTGGGTCACCGAGTACTGCACCCGCGCGCTGCTGATCGAGAAGGGCCGCATCGTGCTCATGGGCGCACCGGAGGAGGTCGTCGCCGTCCACCGCGAGCGCATGGCCGAGCGCAAGGCCGCGGCAAAGGAGCAGGGGGTCTTCGCGAAGGCGAAGGCCTGACGCCCGTCCCGCGCCGGCAGCGGGGTCGCGGACGCCCGGGACGCTCAGCGGCGCCGGATGCCGATCCCGCCTCGGTTCGCCGCCTCGCGAGTCGTCCTCGCGGCGATCCCGATCGCCGCCCCGATGCCCAGCACCGCGCCCGCGGCGAGCGCCCCTCGCCAGTCCAGCAGCGGGCGGACGTTCCCGTGGACCTGCTGCGCGATGAGGATGCCGATCGCCGACGGCCGGTTGATCGTGACCTGCTGGGCGACGACCGTCCGCGAGACCGCCTGCTCGAGGGTGGCCTCGCGCGCCACGACCATGCCCGCGAACCCCTGGCTCACCCGGACCTCGCCCGCGAGCGCCGCGCCGAGGGCGCCGAACTCGACCCCAACGGTGTCGGCACGGGTCGCGCCGATGCCGCCCCACTGGACGAACACGTCCTCCGCCTGGAGCGCGCCGATGCCGCCGAGGCGGACCTCCACCCGGTCGGCCGTCGCCTGGCCGATGCCGCCGCGCTCGAGCGCGAGCGAACCGGTCGTCACCGTCGTGGGTGTGGCGTCGTCGGGGATCGTCGGGGTGGCCATCGAGGGCAGCCTACCGCGTCGCGGCCGCCGGCGATACCGGGGCCCCTGCGTTGCCGAGGGCCGAAACACCCGCCACGCATGCGTCGGATGACGCATCGACGCCCATCGGAGAAGTTGGGTATCCTCCGCGCGGACCGGCGTGGGCGAGTGGGGCCCCAGCCGAGACCGCCCACCCAGGCTTGGGCGGCCGGAGAGCACCGTTGCACCGTCACGCGCCTGGCCGTTCGCGGCCGGCATGAACAAGGCCATCGGCGGGCTGGTCGTCGCCGTCACGCTCGGCGTCGGCCTCGCGCTCGGCATCGTCGCAGGCGGGGTCATCAGTCCCGACGAGAGTCCCGCGCCGGTCGCCGTCGCGAGCAGCTCCCCCTCGCCCAGCCCGACGCCGGAACCGACCGCGAGCCCGTCCCCATCCGCATCGCCGTCGGCAGAGCCCACGCCGGAGCCGAGCCCGACCGCGCCGCCCAGCCCGACCCCGGAGCCGTCGCCCAGCCTCGTCCCGGCGCCGCTCACCGGAACCCTCGTGACGCCCGAGGTCGCGAAGCGGCACGTGATCGCGGTGATGATCGATGACCAGTTCGCCGCCCGGCCGCAGTCCGGCCTGACCTCCGCGAGCGTCGTGTGGCAGGCGCCCGCGGAGGGCGGCATCCCGCGCTACATGGCGCTGTTCCAGGAGGGCAGCCCGAAGGCGGTCGGACCCGTTCGCAGCTCGCGCTACTACTTCATCGCCTGGGCGGCCGAGTGGAAGTCGGTGTACGTCCACGTCGGCGGGTCGCCGCAGGCGCTCGCCCTCCTGCGGTCGCCGAAGGGCAAGGGCAAGGTGGTCTACGACGCGGACGGGTTCCGCTACGAGGGCCGCTACCTGTGGCGCATCAAGACCCGGTTCGCGCCGCACAACGTGTACAGCGACGCCAAACACCTGCGGACCATGGCCAAGAAGGTGGGCGCCAAGAACAGCGGCTACAAGTCGCCGTGGCTGTTCGCGCCGGACAAGCCGCTCGCCTACCGGCCGAAGGGCGGTTCGATCGTCGTGCCCTACCTCGCCAATCGGATCACGTACAAGTACGACCGCAAGTCCAACACCTACCTGCGCAGCGTGACCGGTGAGTCGAAACAGACCGACGCCTCGTCGAAGAAGCGGGTGGCGCCGAAGAACGTGGTCGTGATGCTGGTCAGGTTCGGACCGCTCAACGACGGCTCGAAGAAGCACCGCCTCGAGGCGCAGTTCACCGGCAAGGGTGTGGCCTGGATCGCGACGAATGGCAAGACGATCAAGGGCGAGTGGCGCAAGAAGTCGATGACGGGGCCTACGCGGTTCTACGACAAGAAGGGGAAGCAGGTCACGTTCACCGTCGGCCAGACGTTCATCCAGGTGATCCCCAGCACCTTCCGGCCGATCATCAAGAACGGCAAGATGCCGCCTCCGCCGCCGATCGGCATCAACGGATCGCCGGGGCCGCTGGTCAAGTAGCCCCCGGGCGAGCGTCCCGGCGCTAGAGGAGCGGCGCCGGACGCGCGACCTCGGCCCATGCCCGACGGGTATCGGCCGCCACGTCCGCCCAGGTGCGCATCGTTGCGCCGCGCTCGACTGCGGCCTCCACGAGCTGGGCGTGGAGGTCATCGTCGGTCCAGGCAGCCCGGAGGGCCGTCGCCAGGCGGGACGGATCGCCGGGCTCCACGAGGATCCCCGCCGCACCGACCACCTCGGGGAGCACACCGGCGGCGCTGGCCACCACCGGCACCCCTGCGGCGATCGCCTCGAGCGCGGCGAGTCCCGTTGCGTCGGATCGGACGGGCTGCACGAGGAACCGGGCACCCGCGACGAGCGCCGCGAGGCGATCGGGCGGAAGCTGCGGGGCGTACGCCATCGCATCGGCCACCCCGGCGCGCGCAGCCGCACGCGACAGCGCCGCGCGGTCGTCGGGCGAAGCGCCTACCAGGCAGATCCGCGGCGGCCCGACGGCCGCGCCATCATCCTCGTCCGGCTCGCGGACGAGCCGCGCCAGCGCCTCGAGGAGCGTCGGGAGGTCCTGGCGGGCGTCGTAGCGGCCCGCATACACCGCATAGCGTGCCCCCAAACCCAGGCGCTCGGCCTCACGCGGGGCGCGCGCGGCGGCGTCAGGCGTGAAGGCAGCCCGCGGGGCGAGCGGCACCACCCGCAGCCTGGCCTTGCGTACGTGGAGGACCCGCCGCGCCTCGGTCGCGGTGGCCGCACCCGGCACGAGGACCGCGGCCGCGTCCCGGATGAGCCGGCCGCGGACCCGCTGCCCGAACCGCGCCGCCGCCCCGCGCTGGTACGCGTCGGGCATCGTCCACGGGGCGAGATCGAGCACGGCCGCAACCACCGGGATCCCGCTCGCGATCGGCAGGGCACCGGCCGCCGCGTGGTACACGGAGCCTGTGGCGCCCTCGCGCTCGGCGCGCCAGCCGGCGCCCAGCGACGCGCCACGGAGCAGGATCGGGTCGACGGTCAACGCGCCGGAACGAAGCAGCCGGGTGGGTGGCAGCAGCCGCCGCCCCACGACCGCGAGGTTCGGCCAGCGCTGGGTCGGATCCTCCTGGTCGGCGGCGAGGAGGAACGAGAACGACTCCCCGTCGATCGGGTCGGCGTCGAGGGCCCCGAGGAGCTGCTCGAGATACGTGGCCGTGAGCGGCGCACGCTCGGGATCCTGGAGCGGACGCAGGTCGAGGACGACGCGGACGCCGAGGGGCTGCGGGTCGGTGACGCCCACCGTCGCGCCGGGACCGGCCTGGAGCGGCGCGCCTGGCCGCCCGGCGGGGCGGCCGGCCATCGTCACTGCGCCGTCGACAGCGGTCCGCGGCCGCGGAGCTCGTCCCAGCGCAGGCCGATGACGACGAACAGTGCCTCGACGACGATCCGGCGGCTCATCTTCGACTGGCCCACGCGGCGGTCCTTGAAGGTGATCGGAACCTCCGCGACGCGCGCCCCGAGCCGGGATGCCCGATACGTCATCTCGATCTGGAACACATACCCACCCGCGCGGACACCGTCGAACGGGACCGCGCGCAGGGTGGAGGCGCGCCATGCCTTGAACCCGCCGGTGAGGTCGTTGGGGCCGAGGCCGAGCACGATCCTCGCGAACGTCGACCCGCCCCGGGAGATGACCCGCCGGCCGATCCCCCAGTCCTCGACGCGGCCGCCCTTCGTGTACCGCGAGCCGATGACGAGATCCGCCTCGCCGGCCTCGATCGGGCCGATGAGCGCGGGCAGCGACGCCGGATCGTGCGACCAGTCGGCGTCCATCTGGATGACGATCGTCGCACCACCGTCGAGCGCGACACCGAACCCGTCGAGGTACGCCTTGCCGAGGCCCTGCTTGGCCGTGCGATGGCGGACCCGTATCCTCGGATCGGCGACGCCGAGCTCGTCGGCGAGCGTGCCGGTGCCGTCCGGGGAGCTGTCGTCCACGACGAGCAGCGTCGCGCCGGGCAGCGCCTCCAGGATCGCCGCCGCGATGCCTGGCAGGTTCTCGGCCTCGTTGTAGGTGGGCAGGACGACCCAGGCGCCCGTGCCGGTCGCCGTCGTCGACATCTCGGTCCCCTCGTTCATCGCGGTCGAGTGTAGGCGCTGCCCATCGGCCGGGTCAGCAGGACCATCGTCGTGGGCGTGGTCACTTGACGCGGACCGTCGCCTTCGTCGCGTTCCGGCCGCCCGAGCGGTCCGTGGCCACGACCTTGATCGTCCCGGTGCCGCTCCGCCCGGCGCGAACCCTGAACGTGGCCTTCCACGAGCCGTCCTCCAGCTTCCGCGCGACCACGGTCACCGCGTCGCGACCGGGCTGCCGGAAGGTGACCCGCGGCTTCGTTGACAGGGGCTCGGTGGACCGGAACCGGACCACGAGCCGCTGGCCGGACTTCACGACCGTCCGGTTGGGCGTCACCGTGAAGGCCGCGGCCCACACCCAGCGCGAGTAGACGACGGTCCCGAACGGCGACCGAACGCGGAGCGTCGCGAGGTAGCGGCCCTGCGGGACGAGCGAGCCGTCGTCGCGACGACCGTTCCAGGTCCAGCCGCGGGCACCGTCGCGCTGGACACGGCCGCTCCAGGCGGTCCTGACCACGTGGCCCGCGGCATCCGTGATGCGGAGCGTCGTCTTGGCGTCCCGCGCGAGGTTCCAGGCGATCCGCGAGCTCGGCTTCAGCGCGTCGCCGTCCTGGGGCAGGAAGTCGCCGGCCCACGCGAGCCCCTTCGCGGTCCGGTCCAGGACGAGGGACGTGGCCGCGACGCGCCGGTTTCCCGCGGCATCGCGGACGTCGACTCGCACCACGTACGTGCCGTCGCCGACCCTCCGCCCGTCCGCCCGCCTGCCGTCCCACGCCGTCGACCACGAGGCGCGGTTGGTGACGGCCCACGAGCGGATCAGCTTCTTTCCCTTCCACACCCCGACCCGGCCCGAGACGGGCTCCGGGGACGTCCAGCCGAGGGTCGTCGTGTCGAGCTGGCCGTCGCCGTTGGGCGAGAAGGCGCCGGGCGCCGCCGTCGGCCTGATCGCGGGTGCGTGGGTATCGACGCTGACCTGGGCGGTCCTCGTGGCGGCGTTCCCGGCGGCGTCGTACAGGGAGACGCGGATCGCGTACCTGCCGTCCGCCACCCGGCGCCCCCGGCCGTCGGTTCCGTTCCAGACGTACGTGACGGAGGCCCCCGTCCCCGACTTCGACCGCACCGTCGCGCCCTTCCCGTTCGTGACCGCGACGGTCCAGCGGACTGCCCCGCCGCCGGCGCCGAGGGTGAGCTTCGTGCTGTCGCGCACGCCATCGCCGTTGGGCGAGATCGCCTGGTTGGTGCCGGACGCCGTGGTGACCGTGGGCCTGGACGTGTCGATACGGACCGCGAAGCGGTCGATCTGCGCGCCGGTCGCCGGCCGCGCGGACGGGGCGTTGAAGGTCCGGTCGCCCTTGATGCCCACGAGCTGGAGCAGGTACCGGCCGTCCTTGAGCCGGCGGCCCTTGACCTTGCCATCCCACGTCCACGACTGCCACCCCGCGCCCCGCGCCCCGATCCGGCGCGTCCCGATCAGGCTGCCGTCCAGCCGGCGCACGCGCAGGACCAGGGTCATCGCGGTCGTGTTCGCCCAGCGCAGCCGGAGGCCATCCTCCGATTTGTCTCCATTCGGCGAGAAGGCCCGGTTCGCCTGGGCAGCATCGCCGGAACCGAGGCCCGTGCCAGTGGCCGCGGTGCCGAAGTCGAACCCCCGGATGCCGGCCTTGACGGTCGTGGTCGCGCTCGCGAACGCCCCGACCTGGCCGCTCACGTCGATGGCCCGGACGCGGAACGAGTACCGCGCGCCGTTGCGGCCCTGGAAGACCTCCGACGTCTTCGTCGTGCGTGCCAGCCACGACCGCCACGGGCCGCCGTTCGTGGAGACCTGGACGTCGTAGGAGGCGATCTTGCTGAAGCCGCTGCCGGTCCAGCGGACGATGAACCCTTCGTCGGCGACGTTCGCGGCAAGCGACTTCAGGCGTGCGGAGGGAGCCGCGTGCGCGACGTGCAGCGTCTGCGAGACCGCCTTGTACAGCTCTCGCCGCCCGCCCTCGTAGCCCAGGGCCCACATCCCGGCGCCGCGGAGGTCGTACTCGTTGACCAGCGCATAGCGCCGCTTGAGGGACGCGGCGTCCTCGTACCAGATCTGACGCCAGCTGGTGACGCAGCCGTACTTCCTGGTGCAGTTCTTGCGCCGATACACGACGTACGGGCTCTGTTCGACGGCGTCCCATTTCCGGCCGTGCTTCTTCGCGTACTCGATGGCGTTCTCGTACGTCACGGCGGCGCTGTAGCCGTATTTCGCGCCGGTCAGCGTCTTCGACCGCGGCGATGCGCTGGCCGTGGACCACGCGCGGCCATACCAGGGAACGCCGAGGATCAGCCGCGATCCCGGGACCCGCCGCTTGTAGGCGCGGACCGTGTCGGCCAGGTCGTAGGCGGGCCCGGACAATGGCGCGATCGAGCCCGAGCGGCTTGCACTGCCGATGCGGTAGTCGTAGCCCATGATGAAGATGGCGTCCGCGGCCTTCTTGCCCACCGAGGCCTCGAGCGGGTAGTTGCCGATGTACGCGGTCGTGTCGTAGGTGATCTGGTAGCCGGCCCGGACCTTGTTGAACTCGCTCCGGATCGTGCGCAGGAGCGAGACGAACTCCGACTCGTAGCCACGTGCCAGCGGCTCGAAGTCGAGGTTGACGCCGTCCGCGCCGCGGCTCCTGACCGCCGCCACGATCTGGCGGGCGAGGGTGGCCCGCGCCGAACGCGACCCGAGGATCGAGCGCTGGACCTTCGCCTGGCTGGTCGTCCATGCGAACGCCGTGACGGTCAGCACCACGCGGGTGCCGTCGGCATGGGCGGCGTTGATGACCCGGGTCATGCTGGAGCTCGTCCACCCGCCCCACCCAGTGGTGAGGCTTCCGCTCGGGTTGCGCTTCTTGAGGGTGCCGTTGGCGTTCACCCCGACCGAGAAGTAGGCGATCGTCGAGAGCACGTCGTAGTCGAGGCGCGATGCCGAGCCGTTGACCTCCCAGTACGGGAGGAATCCGAACACCTGGCGGCGTGGGCCGGACGCGGCGGCGAGGTCCGCCGCGGGCGTTGCCGGCGGCTCGGCGTACGACACCGGGCGCGCGCGGATGGTGAGCCGGTTGGCCGGGGCGTCGATCGGCGCGGGCGGAGTCGTGGCGGGAGCCGTCGATCCTCCGGAGGTCGCGGCCGCGGGGTCGCGCCGTGGCCGCCAGGCCGGCAACGGCAGCGCGCCGTTCTTCTCCTTGGCCATCGCCCTGCCGCTCTCGAGTCCGGGGGGCAGCGCGACAGGCGCCGACCCGCCGACCTGCCAGGTGTCGCCCTTGCGCGGGCGATACCCGACCGTGACCCGCGCGCCCGGCGTGAACCGGATCCGGTCGTCCTTGTGCTCGACCCACGCCTCGTACATCGACGACGGGCGCTGGCCCGCTGCGGCCTCACCCGAGGGTGAGTCGGCCGGGTCGACGCCGAGCGGGCGAACGGCCGCGCCGAGGTCGCGAGCGCCTTCGGCCACCAGCGCGGGACGGTCGTCGGGCGTGCGCGGCGCCGCCGCGGCGGGGAGCGGCATGATCCCCGCGACAACCACGATCGCCAAGGCTCCGGCGACGAGCGAGCGGAGCGGGCGCAGGGGTCGGGGTCGCGGCACGGCATCCTCGTGAAGGGGCAGTGCCCGCGCCCCGCCTGACCGCGGCGCGCGGGCCCCTGCCGGCGTGTCCGGACGCGTCGCGGGCGCTCCGGCGGGGACGCCACCCTAGCCCGCCGACCCGGCCCGAGCACATGGGTGGATGGTCCCGGTCGGGACCGGTACGCCCGGGTGAAGTGCGGTCAGGACGGGTTCGTTGCGCTCCGGTGCGGTCTGCTGCGGTCCGGTGCAGTCCCGTGCGCCACAGGTGATGGTTCCGGCTGGCGCGGTGCAACGGCAGCGGGTGGCGGGATCACCCGTCGGGGCGGCCGCCCGGCCTAGTGCAGCGGCAGGTACAGGTTCGACGCCTGGCTCTGCCCGTTCTTGTCGCGACCGTAGGCCTTGACCCGGACGGTGCCCTTGGCGCTCGACTTGAACTTCAGCGTGACCCGGTACTTCGTCGACGAAAGCTTGGTCGTCGCCACGGACCATCGGCCGATGCCCGGCTGGTAGACCGCGATCCGCGGGTTCCTGAGCATCGGCTCGGGGGTGACGACGGTGAACGTCACCTTCTGCCCCCGGCCCGGGGTCGTGTCGCTCACGACCCACCGGAACGCGTCGGCAACGACCGCGATCCGCTGCACCGCAGTCGAGGTGCCATCGGTCACGCTCACCCGCGAGCTGTACGTGCCGCGCGGGACGAACGTGCCGCCGTCGGTTCGGCCGTTCCAGCTCTTCGTGTACGTGCCCGCCGCCATGGGCGCGTCGGCAACCAGCGTGCGGACGACCTTGTTGTTCTTGTCCACGACGGTCCACGTCACGGTGGCCGGCGAGAGCAGCCGCATCGAGAACGTGGTCGTCTTCGCGAGCCCGTCGCCGTCCTGCGGGAAGAACACCGTGCGGGACGACTTCACGTAGCCCAGCGCCGCGTACAGGTTCACGACCCGCGTCTGCGCGGCGCTGACGTTGCCGGCCTTGTCCTTCGCCCGGATGCTGATCGTGTACAGCCCGTCGGGCGCGAAGCCGCTGCTGGTCACGCCGTCCCAGGTCAGCGTCGCGGAGCCGCCGCTCAGCTTCGCCGTCAGCGTGTCGACGACCTTGTCCGCCGCGTTGATCGCCTCGGCGATCAGCGTGCCTGCCTCGCTCGACGCACCCGTGAACGACAGGGTCTCGCGGTACCCGTCGCCGTTGGGCGCGAACGACGGGACCTCGGCGGCCTCGGCGTCGGCGAGCGACAGCTCCGGCGCCTTGGTATCGACCACCACCGTGCCGTCCGCCTGGAGGGGACCGTTGCCCCAGCTGTCGGTCGCGCTGATCGTCCACGTGTACGTGCCGTCCGGGGTCGATCCCTTGGCCGGCGCCCAGGCGAGGGACCCTGTGTCCCCGAGGCCGCCCGAGCTCGCGACAACGTTCCCGTTGGCGTTACGGAGGCGGATCGTCCAGTCCGCCGTCTCGGACAGCTCGACGGTCAGCTTCCAGGTGTCCTGCACCCCATCGGCGTTCGGCGAGAATGTGCCCGCGCCCGCGTCGACGTCCCAGACCCTGGGCGCCGCGCTGTCGCGCGGGAGGAGCGTCGAGCCGCGCATCCACCCGTCCGAGCCGCTGTCGGCGTGGACCTGGAACACCGCCGATCCGTCGACGGCGGTGACCGCGGCCTTGGACAGCAGGCGGACCTTGTCGATTGCCAGGAGCGTCGTCGCCTGGTCGAAGCCGCCCGCCGCGGCCGACTCGGCGGAGGCGTACAGCGGGGCGCCGTCGAAGGCCGGCGTCGCGTTTCCGGGGACGACGAAGGAGGCCGGGTCGCCCGACGTGCTGGCGAACGCCGCGCCGGTCACCTGCTCGGTCGTCAGGCTCATCTTGCCGACGACCGAGCGGTAGTAGCTCGTCGAGTCCTGCGGGTCGAGCTGGAACGTGTAGCCCGGCGTCCGGACCGAGTCGTAGGTGCGGACGTGATTGTTGAAGTCCGGGGCGTTGCGCCAGTACTGGTCGATCGTCTGCTTCGTCGTGAACAGCGCGTCGATGTAGTACGGGTGGTGGCTGTGGCCGTTCGCGACCACGGCGCGGAACCCGGCGCGGAGGAAGCCCGCCCCGTAGTTGTCCACGCGCTTCTTCGCGGTGCCGAGCGTCGGGTCGGCGTCGCCCGGCTCGGAGTTGCCCGACGCGTAGCAGAGGTGGAACAGCAGGACGACCGCGTTCTTCGCCGGGGTGAGCGTCGCGATCGACGGCTCGCCGTAGTACTTGTTCTCGTTGTCGCTCAGCTTCCCGTCGCCGTTGAGGTCCGCGTTGAGGCCGAAGCCGTCCTTGGTCGTGTAGTTCGGGTCATACGTGTACGGGCTGGGCCAGCCATTGCCGTGACCCAGGTACACGACGATCGAGGCGCCGTTCACCGCGGCCTTGACCTTGGACCAGGTCGCGTTCGGGCTGTAGACCTTGACGACGTTGGAGGTGTACTTCGAGGCGGTCGCGGCGATCTGGTTCGCGTAGTCGCGGTACTTCGCCGTGACGCTGTGGGTGGCGCCCACGATGATCGCGACCTTCGGGCCACCCGCCGCGTTCGTCGCCGGTGCGAGGGACGGCACGACGGCGGCGAGGCCCGCGAGGATGACGGCGACGAGCGCGAGGGACAGGGTTCGCAACGTGGGCTCCGGTGAGGCATGCCGGCACGATGAAGCCGGGTCGGGATGAATGCCTCTCAAGCCTCGTCGGGCGCGCGATCCCGGCCAATCGCGGGATGGTCAGGACGCCGCTGGCCCTTTGGACCCGCCGCTGCACGGGTGCGGTGGCGTCCGGTGCGGTCGGTGGCGGTTCCGCGTGTGACGCCGGGTGGTGCGCGCCGGCACCGGTTCTTCGCCGGCGGTGCTCGTTCAGGCTCTCGACAGCGCGCGGCGGAGGGCCGGCACGGCGTCCGCGAACGCCTCGCGCCAGTGGCGCATCGGCTCGCCCGTGGGCAGCGGGGTCGGCTCGAGTACAGCCCAGCGCGGCGGCGTGCTGGCGCGTTGCCAGGTGGAGGCGGGAACCTCCTCGATCGGCACGTCGATGCCGGTCGCGCGGAGGATCTCGCGAGCCCAGTCGGCGCGGCTCGCGCGACCGCCGTTGACGAGGTGGTGGATCGCTCGGTTCTCGCCGGGCGCGGTGAGCGCGTCCTCCCACAGGAGCTCGACGATGGCGTCCGCGACGTCGCGGGTGTATGTCGGTGTGCCGATCTCGTCGCCCACGACACGGAGCGGCTCGCCGGCGGCCTTCACGCGCAGCGCGGCCCTCGCGACCTTCTCGGGAAAGTCGTTGCCCGGCGGGCCGTGGAGCCAGGCCGTCCGCGCGATCGCGAGACGGCCGTCGCGGGCCTCGGCGTACGCGTCCCAGGCTGCCCGCTCGCCGGCCGCCTTGGATGCGCCGTACGGGTTTGCCGGCGAGCGCTCGTCGTCGGCGGCGTAGCCTGCGCCGTCGGTCCGCCTGCCGTCGAACACCTCGTTCGTCGAGATCGTGACGAGGTCCAGGCCTGCCGCCGCGCTGGCCCGCGCGATCGCGGCCGTGGCGTCGGCGTTGCGTCGAGTGGCGGTATCGGGGTCGCGGGCGCAGCCGTCCACGTCGGTCCAGGCGGCGGCGTGGATCACGACCTCCGGGCGATCCCGGTTGATCAGCCGGGCGACGGGTGCCTCCGTGATGACGTCCAGGTCCACGTCGGCCCGTGGCCAGGCGATCGGACCCATCGGTCCCGTGAACGGCGCCTCCTCGAGCGCCTCGATCAACGCCCGGCCGAGCCGGCCGTTCGCGCCGGTGACGGCGACCCGCACCGGTCAGCCGGCCTCGACCGGGGACTCGTCCGCTGCGGTTCCCCGGGCCAGCCGGTGCGCGTACTGGCGCTCGTAGTAGCCGGCCCAGTCGCCGCCCTTCGCCGCGGTCACCCAGTCGGGGTTGTCGCGGTACCAGGCGACGGTGGCGGGGAGACCCTCGTCGAACGGGACGGCCGGCGCCCAGCCCAGCGCGGCGATCTTCGAGCCATCCATGGCGTACCGGCGGTCGTGGCCCGGGCGGTCCGGCACGGTCCGGACGAGCGACCAGTCGCGGCCGGTCGCATCCAGCAGGCGGGCGATGACCTCGCGGTTCGTCAGCTCGGTGCCGCCGGGGACGTTGTACGCCTCTCCCGGCTCGCCGTGATGGAGGACGAACTCGATGCCCGCCGCGTGGTCCGAGACGTGGAGCCAGTCGCGGACCTGGCGGCCGTCGCCGTACATCGGCAGCGGCTCGCCCGCGAGGGCGTTGGTGACGAACAGCGGGACGAGCTTCTCGGGGTGCTGGTACGGGCCGTACGTGTTCGAGCCTCTCGTGATCACTGTGTCGAGGCCGAACGTCGTCCGGTACGCGCGGACCAGCAGCTCCGAGGACGCCTTCGCGGCCGCATACGGGCTGCGTGGCGCGAGCGCGTCCGTCTCGACGCTGCGGCCCTCGGGGATGTCGCCGTAGACCTCGTCGGTGCTGACCTGGAGGAAGCGCAGCTCGCGGCCTGCCTCCACCTCCCGGCGGACCGCCTCGAGCAGCACGTGGACGCCGATCACGCCCGTGCGGAGGAAGGCCTCGGGGTCCAGGATGCTCCGGTCCACGTGCGTCTCGGCGGCGACGTTGATCACGGCGTCCGCCTGCGCGACGAGCGGCCCGACGACGTCCGGGTCCGCGATGTCGCCCCGGACGAAGGCGAAGCGGCTCGCCGTGTCGGGGTCCTGCTCCACCGCGGCGAGGTTGGCGCGGTTGCCGGCGTATGTCAGCAGGTCGAGGACGGTCACGCGCGTGCCGTCGTCGCGCGCGAGAAGTCGTCGGACGAGCTCCGAGCCGATGAACCCGGCGCCGCCCGTGACCAGCAGGTGGGGGCTGGGCGGGATCCGGTCCGCGGCCGGCTGCGTCACGCCGGGTCCCCGGGGCGGGCCACCGGGGCGGGCAGCGTGCCGTCGTGGTCGGCGCGCTCGGCGAGCTCGGCGGCACGGAGGAGGCTCGTCACCGTACCGGCGTCGGTCCAGTCGCCCGTGTAGACCTCGGTGAACAGGCCGCCACCGGGGATGTAGTGGTTGAGGACGTCCGTGATCTCGAACTCGCCGCGGCCCGACGGCGCCAGGCCCTCGATCACGTCGAACGCGTCCGGGCGGAGGAAGTAGACGCCGATGGGGATCAGGTTCGACTTCGGCTTCGCCGGCTTCTCTTCGAACCCGATGACGCGACCCTGCGCGTCCAGCTCCGCGACGCCGAACCGCTCCGGGTCCGGCACCTCGTACAGCAGCGTCCCTCCGCCCCAGCTGCCCTCCTCGAACCGCCGGGCCGTCGCGGCCAGGCCATCGCCGCGGAGGATGTTGTCGCCGAGGACGACGCAGAACGCCTCGTCGCCGATGAAGTCCCGGGCGAGCCCGATCGCGTGCGCGATGCCGAGTGCGCCGCGCTGGTAGCGGTACGTCAGGTCGAGGCCGAAGTGCCGCCCGTCGCCCAGCAGCTCGACGATGTCGCCGACGCTCTTGCCGCCGACGATGACCATCACCTCGCGGATCCCCATGCCCGCGAGCGTGTCGAGCGGGTAGTAGATCATCGGGCGGTCGTAGATCGGCAGCAGATGCTTGTTGGTGACGATCGTGAGGGGGAACAGCCGGCTCGCCGTGCCGCCCGCCAGGACGAGTCCCTTCATGGCTCCTCACGCTAGCACGCGAGGTTCGCCGATAAGTCCCCGGTGATCACCTGCGGCCAGACTCCCGCCATGGCATCGCGAGCGGGTCCAGCGCAGCAAGGCCTCGACGACGCGCGCGAGCTCGCACGAACCTTGGCTCGCGAACTGCGCGAAGCACGAAAGGCGAGCGGGCTCAGCCAGACGAGCGTGGCTCGGGCCGCGGGCATGTCGCCATCGCAGCTGAGCCGCCTCGAGCGTGGCGCCATAGATCGCCCCGACATCGTGCAGATTTGCTGCGCGGGACGAGTGCTTGGACTCCGGACGTCAGTCAAGCTCTACCCGGTTGGCTCACCGATGCGAGACGCCGGCCAGCTCAGGTTGTTCGAGCGGTTCCTCGGAATCTGTGGGCCCACGATCCGCGTGCGTCGCGAGGTCGGCCTCCCCATCCCGGGTGACCTGCGTGCATGGGATGCCCTGCTTGCCGACGGGCGCGCGAGGTGTGTCGCCGACCTAGAGACCCACGTGACTGATGCGCAGGCTCTCGAGCGGCGTATGAGGCTCAAGCAACGCGACGATCCTCGGGCGGGGGTCATGCTTCTGGTCCTATCGCGTACTGCGCATCACCGCAGCCTGCTCGCGACGCATCGCGAGGCATTCCGGGAGCTGTTGCCGCTCGACAGTCCCGCCATCGTGCGGGCGTTGCGCGCGGGTCGGTGCCCGCCCGGGAGCGGCATCGTGGTGGTTTGAGTTCGGTGGTCGCCGGGCGACTCATCGAACACAACGGTGAGCTGCTTCGGTCGCCCTGCGGCAGGGTCGGCGCAACCGGGAGCTGGGGTGCATCAGACCAACCGCCCCACGGTCAGTTCGTCGCGTGTCGGCGCTCAATGAGTCGTTGGGCGGCAGCGCAAGGCTGCCGCGGCGCGAGGGCCACGCCATCCGCGCAATCAGTGCACCGCTACCCGACGGACCCGTTGCGTGTGTGCGATGAGTCGTTCGCCGGCCGAAGGACGGGCGGCGAACGGGACAGCCACGTGGTGCTACGGCTTCGGCGTGGGCGTGTAGCAGGGGACCTCGCCGTCGGGGACCGTGCCGTCGGTGCCGCAGGGGACCGGCTGCTGGTCGGCCGGAGGCAGGCCGCCCTTGTAGTCCGTGATCACGAGCGCCAGCTCGAACGAGTCCAGCTCGGCCGCCGGCGCGAGGAACGCCGTCTGGACGACCGAGTTCGCGTCGCGTTGGACGTCCACC
>DASSRG010000183.1:0-32379 GCA_035701885.1 Candidatus Limnocylindrales bacterium | reverse complement strand
GATCCGCCGAGCCAGGTCCACGTCGCGCTGGCTCATGGCGCCGTACTCGCCGGAGGCGGTCCGGACAGTCACCCCTTCCGGTCGCACGTCCACGTCCGGGAAGTGGCCCACGGCCTCCGCGGCGTCGGCGATCGCGGAGGTCGCGGATGCCGTGGGTCACTTCCCGGACGTGGACGTGAGGCCCGAGGGCGTCACGATCCGGACCGCCTCCGGCGAGTACGGCGCCATGAGCCAGCGCGACGTGGACCTGGCTCGGCGGATCTCCGCAGCCGCTGCAGAGATGGGACTCGCGGCGGATCCGTCGCAGGTCCAGGTGGTGGGCATCGCCGTCGCCCAGAACACGGACAGCGACGTCGGTCCGTTCTGGGCGGCTGCCCTCGGGTATCGGAGCCTGGGCCCGAAGGAGGACGTCGTGGACCGGCATCGCCGGAACCCGTACGTGTCGTTCCAGCCGCTCCACCCGCCGAAGCCGGGGCGTGGCCGGACCCACATCGACGTCAGCGTGCCGAGGGAGCAGGCCGAGGCACGAGTCGCGGCGGCGCTCGAGGCCGGCGGCCGGCTGGCGGACGACAGCAACGCGCCGATGTGGTGGACGCTGGCATCGCCCGAGAACCACGGCATCGACATCGCGGCCTGGCCGGACTTCGAGGACAACCAGGAGGACTGAGCCGGATGAAGGTCGGATACGTCGTGCTGTACGTGAACGACGCGGATGCGTGCAGGGCGTTCTGGGTGGACCAGGTCGGGATGGTCGAGAAGCGGCGATCCGAGGCCGGTGGTTTCACGATCGTGCAGGTCGGATTCGCCGACCAGCCGTTCGCCTTCGAGCTCGTCCCGCGTGCGCTGATGCAGGACAACCCCGACAACCTCGACCTCGCAACACCGTCGGTCGGGTTCAAGGTGGACGACCTGGCGGCGGCGCACGCGGAGCTCGAGGGTCGCGGCGTCCAGACGACCGAGATCGGCGAACACGGGGGCACGCCGAGCTTCGCGTTCTCGGACCCCGAGGGTCACTGGTTCGCGGTGCTCCAGTGAGCACGACGACGGGTCATCGGATCTTTCGGCTGCCGATGGCGTCGGTCTACCCGCTGTACGTCGAGAAGGTCGAGAAGAAGGGGCGGACGAAGGCCGAGCTGGACGACGTCCTGTGCTGGCTGACGGGGTTCGACGAGACGACGCTGGAGAAGCACCTCGTCGACGGCACCACGCTCGAGGCGTTCTTTGCCGACGCGCCGATGAACCCGAACGCGACGTTGATCACCGGGGTGGTCTGCGGCGTGCGCGTCGAGGAGATCGAGGATCCGCTGATGCAGCAGATCCGCTACATGGACAAGGTCGTGGACGAGCTCGCGAAGGGCCGGCCGATGGAGAAGATCCTCCGCCGATGAGCCCGCGCGTCGGATCCCGGCCGCGTCGCTAGGCGTCGGGGATTCGCTCCCAGTCCGCGGGGATCGCCGACATGTCGTCGAGGTCCACCAGGCCCTGGATGGCGAGGGCCCGACGCTCAGCCGCGGGCATCGTCGCGAGGTGGGCCGCGCGTCGCACGTAGTCCGCGAGGACCGCCTCGTCGACATCGATCGACGGCTCGAAGGTGAAGTAGCGGAACTGCTTCAGGCGCTCCTCGGCACCGTGGAGCAGCCGGTCCGGGTCCGCGAGCAGCCTGCCGTGCTCGAAGCCCAGGTGGATGTGCTTCCGTTCGGGGCCGATCCACGCGAAGTTGCCCACCCGCCTGCGGTCGGGCAGGGAGTACGCGATCCAGCGCCAGCCCGGCCGGATCGTCTCCACCGTGCCGGGCACCGTGCCGAAGATCAGCGAGCGCAGGGCGAGTCCGGTCTGACGGATCGCGGCGGGATAGTCGTCGAGCAGGAATTCGACCGGCTGCGGCTCGTCCATGGCCCGATGATGCGACGCGATGTCGCCGCCTGGTGTCAGGAATTGGTGAGGGCGACGGTTCGGCTCAGCCCGCGTTGGCCACGGCGTCCCGCGCGTCCTCCGGTTCGACGACGGCGAGCGGCAGGGTGAACCGGAACCGCGCGCCGCCCTCCTCTCGGTTGGAGCCGGTGATGTCACCCCCCATCGCCCGCACCAGCTCCCGGGCGACGTACAGGCCGATCCCCGTTCCCGACGCGCGCTTCCGCGTGTGCTCCGCCCGGTGGAACAGCTGGAACACCTTGTCGGTGTCGGCGCCGAGACCCGGGCCGCTGTCGCTGACGGTCACGGACGCCATCGACCCCGAGGCTTCCACTTGGACCACGATCGGCCCGTCGTGGCCCGCGTACTTGATCGCGTTCGTCACGAGGTTATGGACAACCTGGACGAGCGCGGTCGGGTCCGCCATCGCCGATGGCAGGAACTGCGCCGCCTCGAACCGGACCTCGGCGTGCGGATAGCGGCGTGCGATGTCCTCGACGATCTCGCGGACGGACCGCTGGAGCAGCGTCGGCTCGGGGGAGACCTGGATCGCGCCGCGCTCGGATCTCGAGAGCACGAGCAGGTCATCGACGATGCGGCGCAGCCGCTCGGCCTCCTCGTGGATGTCGCCCAGGAGCCCGGTCTGATCATTGGCCTGCACACGGGCGAGCAGCGCACTCGCGCCGAAGATCGTGGTGACGGGCGTCCGAAGCTCGTGGGACAGGACGGCCATGAAGGCTTCGCGCACCGTCTCGCGCTCGGCCAGGTCCTCGATGCGGGCGGTCTGCAGCGCGTGGAGCTCCGCCCGCTCGAGCGCCTGGGCGGTGATCCGCGCGACGGCGCGCTTGAGCTCGCGGTTGGCGGGACGGAACGCATGGGTCGTCCGCCAGCCGAGCAGGAGCGCCCCGATGACGATGCCGTCGCTCCGCTCCAGCGGGACCGCGGCCACGGCGGCCGAGGCCCCGAAGGCCGCCGGATGGGCGGCGACGAGCTCGTCGTGCTCCCGCGTGCCGGCCTCGATCCACAGCTCCTCGCCCGTCACCACGACGTGTTGCGCGAGGGCCGCCGCATCCCCGTCCTCGTCCACGTCGCTCGCCGTCGACGGTGGATGAAGGGCAGCCAGCTGGACCAGCGCGCCCGGGTCCTGGACGATGATCCAGGCGCGATCGCACCCGACCAGGGCCGACGAGCGGTCGATCACTGCCTTGGCGATCCGGGCGCGGTCCGATTCCGAGCCGAGACCGGCCGTGAGGTCCTGGAGGAGCGCCGTCCGGCCGTGCTCGATCTCCGCCTCGGCCTGCGATGCCTGGAGCTGGCGCATCGTGTCGCGGAGCGCGCCCGCGAGGGACGACAGGAGCAGCCCGTCGACGAGGAACAGGACGAGGCGCCCGCCGTCGTCCGGGTTCGCGATGCCGAGCTGGAACGCCGGGGCGACGGTGAAGTACCCGACCAGCCCGCCGATGAGCGTCGCGAGGATCCCGGGCCCGAGGCCACCGAACACGCCAGCGACGAGGACCGCCGGGACGAGGAGCAGGTACCCGCTGTTGAGGCCCGCCGCCAGCAATCCGTACTTCGCGAGCAGCGCGACGGTCATGACTGCGGCGGCCATGCCATATCGGAGCGCCGGGGAGGCCGCGAGCCATCTCGCCATCTCGGTGGCGAAGGCGTTCTGTATGGACCGGCGATCCACGAAGGGCTGGCTCCATCCCCGGCGGGCTGCCGGTGCTGCGGCCGATAACACAGCAATCATTTCGGAAATGCCGCGCCGAGGGCAAGACGCGCCGTTACAGATACGTGTCGCTCGCGTGGCAGCCCGCATCGACGAGGCGTCCGCGGGGACCCATCATTACGGCGTGACACCGACTCCCACGCCCGATGACGTCCTGCCGCGGCCGATGGGGACCGTCCACGTCATCGGGGCAGGCCCCGTCGGCCTGTTCTTCGCGGCCCTGATGCAGTCGCTCCCGCAGCAGCCGGTCCGGATCTACGAGCGCCGCCCCGAGTACACGCGGTCGCGGATGGTCACGCTCGCGCCGTACCTCGTCGCGGACTCGATCGAGACGTACCAGGCCGACGTCCTCGACGGTCCGAACGTCGCGGCGCTGTTCAGCCCGGACGAGCTCGAGACACGGCTCGCCTACCGCCGGACCGTCGCGCCGGATCTCAAGGCGCTGATCCAGGCGTGGACCGTGGGCTTCGCCTCGATCAACGACATCGAGATGACCCTGCGGCGCCTCATCGAGGACCGTGGGACCGGGACGGTGGAGCGGATCGAGACAACGGCCACGCGCGAGGACATCCTGGCGTCCCTCGGCCCGCACGACGTCATCGTCGACTGCTCGGGGACTCGCTCGCTGTTCCGCGATGCGCTGGTCCCGGGTGGCGACGCGGCCGACCACCCGAACCTGATGCGCGTCCGGCTCGAGTACGCGCTCGTGGTGACGTTCCTGTACAGCGAGCACTACGAGTGCGACGAGTACTGCAAGTACTACAAGAACGCGGGCAACACCGCGTACAAGTTCATCCCCGGCGTCCATCGCACCTACTACGACGGCTCGATCAGCCACGTGACCGGGATCATCACGATCACCAAGGACGAGTTCGACGCGATGCCCGGCCAGTTCGACGGGAGCTGGCTGCGCGAGCACTTCCCGGCGGTGGCCGAGTCGATGGACCGGTTCATGAACCGGGTCCGCGACGACACGCACGGCGAGGTGGTGGGGGAGGAGGAGATCGTCCGCATCCCGCTCGACGTGTATCACGCCCGGAACTTCACGAGCCGCCCATGGCGTCGGTCGGCGGAGCCCGGTCCGCTGTCGACGACGGCGGCGTTCGTACTCGGTGATTCGGCGATCGGGTCGCCGTACTTCGGCTCGATCTCGCTCGGCTTCGAGTGCGCGTTCTTCCTCGCCGGGCATCTCGCGAACCGGCAGCTGCCGATGGGCGAGATCTTCGACCGCTACGAGGCGTTCATGGACAAGCAGTTCCTGCGGGTCTACATGCGCACCACGCTGATCAAGCACAACAAGGACCTGCTGGAGCTGATCGACGACCGGTTCGCGCTGCTGTCGAGGCTGCACATCTACTGACGCCGCCGGCTGCGGCGTCGACAGCGTCCCGTACGCTTCGGGCGTCCGCAGCAACCCGGAGTCCTCGACATGCCCGACGCCGCGCCCGCCCCCACCGTCGAATCCGTCACCCGGCAGGAGGAGCGCCTCGTCCTCCCGCACGCGGATCTCGCCACGCTCTACGCGCTCGGCAGGCGGATGGCCGACACTGCGCTCGAGCGCGGTCTGCCGATCCTGATCCAGATCCGGTTCGGCGGCCGGCTCGTGTTCGTCGCCTCGCTGCCCGGGAGCACCGCGTCCAACGACGGCTGGGCCGAGCGGAAGTCGCGGGTCGTGGCGCGGTTCGAGAAGAGCTCGCTCCTCGTTCGGCTGACGAACGAGCGGGACGACACGAGCATCCACGTCCATCACTCGCTCCCCGAGGCGGAGTACGCGGCACACGGGGGCGCCTTCCCGCTGCGCGTCGCCGGCACCGGGGTGGTCGGCTCGGTTGTCGTGTCGGGGCTGCCGCAGCTGGACGATCACGCCTTCGTCGTCGAGATGCTCGAAGCGCACCTCCGAGCCGACTCGTAGACCACCGCGTGCGTCCCGCGCCGCGCGGGAGTCGGGTCTCAGCCGCGCGGCCGGATCGCGGAGGCTACCTGTTCGCCGCCGTGGTCGCAGCCACGTACCGGGCGCACGCCGCGTGCGTCGTCGACAGGCAGAGCGACGCCTGGGTGTCGAGTTCGACCGCCTGCGAACGCCCGGCGTGGCCGCCGCCCCGACCCAGGAACCTGCTCGACCGGCCCGTCTGGGCGTAGCAGGCGTTCCGGGGGTCCGGGAAGTCGTAGTGCGAGGCCCGGTCGTCCTTCATGCCGAAGAACGGACAGGTCGCCGGGACGGGAGCAACGGCGCCTCCTTCACCCGCTTCGATCGGACGCGCTGGCGGCGCCTGCGGCTGGGGAGGTGCCACGGGGTCCTCCTCGACGGCGCTCGCCTCGACCGGCGCCGCAACCGGATGCAACGCCCGGCTGGATCGACCTGGTCGTCGCCGGGTCTCCCGAGCCGTCGGCGTGGCCGCAGCGACCGCAGCGGTGACCGCGACGTCCTCTGTGGTCGTGGAGGATGTTGCGGCCGCGACGGCAGCGAGGCCGTCATCGGACCCCGGCTCCGGGTCCCACTGCTCCGGGTCGGGGATCGCATGCGGGAGTGTGCCGCGGTCGGGCACCGCTGCCGCCGTCGCCGCCGCCGGATCCATCACCGGCACCCACGGCGCCGAGGTGGTCGGATCGGGTGGCGCGAGGCCCGGAGCCGGAATGGCGTCGGGCCGCACGGCGGGGGGAGGCGCTGCCACCCCCGCGGCCGCGCGCTCGGGGTCCGCCTCGTCGCGCGCCAGCATGCAGCCATAGCAGCGAGTCGCGCCGTCGTGGTTCACGGAGCTGCACGACCGGCACAGCCAGAAGTCCTGCAGCACCGCGGTCTGGGGCTCGGCCGGCGCGAGCCAGCCGGCGGACTCGCCGGTGAAGGTCCCCGAGCGCTGCCCGTCGCCCCCGCGCATCGCTCGCAGCGCCAGCCAGATTGCCGTCGGGCCGAACAGCAGGGCGAGGATGGCCGCGAGCGCGATCTCAGGGCTCATTGATGCTCGAGCTCCTCGCCGGAGGCTTGTGCTGGTCCGCTGGAGTGCGGGCGGTGTCGATCGAGCGGCAATCCTAGTTCAGCGCGCGGACGCGGTCATCTCGGTCCATTGGCCTCTCCGCACGTCAATCGCGTTACGCCGCCGCAGCCCGCTCCTCGTGCGCGCGGGTCGCGCGGTAGATGCCGGGCAGCGTCGGCGCGATCAGCTGGCGGACGATGTACGCGGACACCGCCGCGATCGCGATCACGGACGTGAGCGACGGGTCCACGATCAGCGACAGGAACACCGTGACGCTGAGCGGGGCGACGGCCGCGGACACCACCAGGCCGGTGACCATGCCCAGGACGGCAACGTGCTGGGGAACGATCGGCAGCAGCAGGTTCACCGCCAGGCCGAAGCTCGTGCCCGCGAAGATCGCGGGGAAGATCGGACCGCCGAAGTAGGCCGTCGACAGCGTCCAGACGTTGAGCGCGAGCTTCGCGACGCCGATGACGATGAGCGTCAGGGCCCCCAGCGCGGCCGCGGACGACATGAGCTGCGGCGTCTGCTCCTGGCCCGAGAACAGCAGGGCCGGCTCGGCGAGCGCGATCGCGGCGATCACGACGCCGCCCGCGAGCGCCGCGAGCCACGGCCGCGCGCGCAGCGCCTGGAACCGGACGCGGAGCTTGAGCATCGACCCGCCGTAGATCAGTCCGACGAGGCAGCCGAGGATGCCGAGCGGCACGGCGATGGCCAGGTCGCCGAGCGTGACGACCGTGCTCGGCGCGAACGTGAAGATCGGCGAGATCGACTGGCCCCCGAGCTGCGAGTAGACGACCCAGCCGGACGCGCCCGACGCCAGGCCGGCGACGACCTGGGTCCGGTCGATGCTCACCGCCTTTGGGCTGATGAGCTCCGCCGCGAGGAGCGCGCCCACCGGCGCCGCGCCGAAGAACGCCGCGAACGCGCCCGCGACGCCTGCGTACGCGAGCGTCCGCACGTGCTCGGGGTTCATGCGCAGCCGGTCGCCGACCCACGTCCCGATCGCGCCGTTGATGTCGACGAGCGCCGCCTCGGGGCCGATGACCGCGCCGGACCAGAGCGAGGTCAGCGAGAACCCGACCGCGGACGGGAGCTGGTCGTACGCCATGCGGCCCTCGTGGTCGTACTCGGCCTCGGCCCGGCCCATGTCCGCCGGGCGGCCCTTCGCGACGACCACGATGAGCGTCGCAAGGATCGTCATCGCCGCGACGACAGCGATCGTCACGACCGCCGACGGCACGCCGGCGAGCGTCTCGGGGAGGGTGTGCCAGAGCAGCTCGATGCCGTAGTGGCTCGCGGCCACGAACAGGAAGGTCGCCAGGCCGCACAGGACGCCGACGGCGATCGCGGCAGCGAACAGGCGCGCGGCCGTGCGGGACGCCGTGACGCTGTCGACCCCTTCCGGGACGGCGGCCGGCTCCTGGGTGACGGTCTGGGGATCGGCGGTGGCGGTCGACACGCACCGGATGGTAGGCGTCCGGGAACGACGGCGCACCCGGTACCCTCACCGAATGCCCGCCGAGTTCATCTACACGACCTACCGCCTGGGCCGGCACTACCCGCCGGACCGCACCGTCCTCGAGGACATCTCGATCTCGTTCTACCCGGGCGCCAAGATTGGCGTCATCGGGCCCAACGGGTCGGGCAAGTCCAGCCTGCTGCGCATCATGGCGGGGCTGGACGAGGGGTTCGTCGGTGAGGCGCGGCTGACCCCGGGATTCACGGTCGGCTACCTGGAGCAGGAGCCGCAGCTCGACCCGGCCAAGACCGTCAAGCAGAACGTGATGGACGGTGTCGGCGAGGTCGCCGGCCTGATCGAGCAGTACAACGCCGTGATGGCCAAGTGGTCCGATCCGGATGCCGACTACGAGGCGGTCGGGGCCGAGCAGGCGGCGCTCGAGGACCGGATCAACGCGGCGGACGCGTGGAACCTCGAGCGGAACGTGGACATCGCGATGGACGCGCTCCGCTGCCCGCCCGACGACGCCGACGTGGCCACCCTGTCCGGCGGCGAGAAGCGTCGCGTCGCGCTCGCGCGGCTCCTCCTCAGCCACCCGGACCTCCTGCTCCTGGACGAGCCCACCAACCACCTCGACGCCGAATCGGTCGAATGGCTCGAGCGGTTTCTCCAGGAGTACAGCGGCACCGTCGTCGCGATCACCCACGACCGCTACTTCCTCGACAACGTCGCCCAGTGGATCCTCGAGCTCGACCGCGGCCGCGGGATCCCGTTCAGCGGCAACTACTCGGGGTGGCTGGAGCAGAAGCTCGCGCGCATGGCGGCCGAGAACAAGCAGGCCGACGCGAAGCAGCGGACCCTCGCCCGGGAGCTGGACTGGGTCCGGATGAGCCCCAAGGCGCGGCAGTCGAAGGGCAAGGCCCGCCTGTCGGCGTACGAGCAGCTGCTGGCCGAGGCGAGCGACGAGAAGACCGTCACTCGGGAGCTCGAGATCGCGATCCCGCCCGGCCCGCGGCTCGGCGACAAGGTCATCGACGTCGCGAACCTGCGCAAGGGGTTCGGCGACCGGCTCCTGATCGAGGACCTGTCGTTCAGCCTGCCGCGCTCGGGCATCGTCGGGATCATCGGCCCCAACGGCGCCGGCAAGACGACGCTGTTCCGGATGCTGGTCGGTGAGGTGGAGCCGGACGGCGGCGAGATCGAGATCGGCGACACCGTCCAGCTGAGCTACGTGGACCAGGGTCGCGACGAGCTGGACCCGGCCAAGACCGTGTTCCAGGAGATCACCGATGGCGTGGAGGTCGTGAAGGCCGGCACGCGCGAGGTCCCGGCACGCGCCTACGTGTCGAGCTTCAACTTCCGCGGCACCGACCAGCAGAAGCCGGTCGGGACGCTGTCGGGTGGTGAGCGGAACCGCGTCCACCTCGCGAAGCTGCTCCAGACCAACGGCAACGTGCTGCTGCTGGACGAGCCCACCAACGACCTCGACGTCGACACGCTGCGCGCGCTGGAGGCCGGCCTCGAGTCGTTCCCGGGCTGCGCGGTGGTCATCAGCCACGACCGCTGGTTCCTCGACCGGATCGCGACCCACATCCTCGCGTTCGAGGGCGACAGCCAGGTCCGGTTCTTCGAGGGCAACGTCAGCGACTACGAGGCGTTCCGGCACAAGGAGCTGGGCTCCGCCGCGGACCAGCCACACCGGATCAGGTACAAGCGGCTCGAGCGGTAGCCTCCGGCGCGATCGCGACCGCCGCCGCTGCGCGTGGGCTCAGGCAGTCCAGGGGCTCCGCCAGCCGCCGTACGGTTCGGCGAGCGCGGCCGCAGCGTCCGGACCCCAGGATCCGGGTGCGTACGGCAGGGCCAGCGGCGGCGTCGAAAGCAACGAGGCGAACACGCGCCACGCCTCCTCCACGCCATCCTGGCGGGCGAACCGGACGCTCCTGCCGGCCATCGCCGCCTCGAGCAAGACCTCGTACGGCGTGGCGCCCTCGCCGCCCTCCTCGGCGAACCGCATGTCCAGGTTGACCGAATCAGGCAGGGCCGCATCGGCGCGCTTGGCGTTGAGGATCAGCCGCACGCCCGTGTCCGGGTCCATCCGGATCACGAGCTGGTCACGTTCGGTGCGCGCGCTTCGGAGTCCGAACCCGAGCACCGGTGAGGACTTGAACACCAGCCGGATCTCGGTCTGGTGGATCGGGAGTCGCTTGCCGGTGCGGATCAGGAACGGGACCCCCGCCCAGCGCCAGTTCTCGATCTCCAGCACGAGGGCGGCATAGGTCTCGGTATCGGAGTCCGGCGCCACGCCGTCGATGGCTCGGTAGCCGTCGTACTGGCCTCGCACGTAGCGGGCCGGGTCGGCCGTGCGAATCGACTTGAACACCGTGGTCACCGCTGTTCGCAGCGTCTCGGGATCACCGCCGGCAGGCGCCTCCATCGCGGCCATCGCCACCACCTGCATGAGGTGGTTGACGACGACGTCACGCAGCGCCCCGACCGGATCGTAGAAGCGGCCCCGCGTCTCGACGCCGAAGTCCTCGGCCATGGTGATCTGCACGCATTCCACGAAGTTCCGGTTCCAGACCGGCTCGAGCATCGTGTTCGAGAAGCGAAGAAACAGGATCTCCTCGAGGCCCATCTTGCCGAGGTAGTGGTCGATGCGGAAGATCTGCGACTCGTCGAGATGCCGATGGAGATCCGCCGCGAGGTCCTTGGCCGAGGCCAGGTCATGCCCGAACGGCTTCTCGACGATGACCCGGGCGTTGGCCGTCATTCCGGCAGCCGCGAGCCCGCCGACCACGGTCGCGAACAGCGAGGGCGGGATCTCGAGGTAGTAGACGGGTGCCACGGCGCCGCCCATCGCGTCCCGGATCCGGTCGTAGGTCTCCGCCTGCTCGAGGTCGCCGCTCACGTAGGAGAGCCGATCCGCCAGGCGTGCGAACACGGTCTCGTCGAGAGGTTCGCCCGTCCCGATGATCGACTCTCGAGCGCGCGCGACCAGCTGCTCGTTCGTCCACGGACGACCGGCCACGCCCACGATGGGGCAGTGGAGCATCCCGCGTCGCTCGAGGCGGTAGAGCGACCGGAACGTCATCACGCGCGCGAGGTCACCCGTGATGCCGAAGATCACCAGCGCGTCGGCGGCGTGTGCGGCACTGCCGGGTTCGGGGGTGGTCACGTTCAACGTCTCCTGTGGTGCTCGATGTGGCGGCGCGGCACGCGGCGACGCACCAACCCTACCGGCGCGCGCGTGCACTGCCTCGCCCGGATCGGAGGGTTTCCGCACCGATCGCCTTCCGCCGCTCACCCGGCCCGACGCGCGGGCCGGACGGCCCGGGCCGAGGGGGCCGTTGGCACCGCGAGCAACGTGCCGGGTCCCGACGCAGGGGGCCGCCTGACCCTGCCGCCGGGACCCCTCCGGGACCGACGATGCCGGCATCGAAGAAACGCGAACGAGGTCACAAGCCCCGCGAGCGTCCGGCACACCAAGTCGATCCGCCGTCCGCGTCCCCCAAGTGAGCGGACTGGTGTGAGAGGAAGGGAAGGGATCCCATGTACGCACGGTTCAAGATCGTCGGGATCGGACTCGTCATCGCCGGCGTCGCCTTCATGGGCGTCGGCGGCTACACGTACGCCAAGACGCAGCAGGGCGCCAACGCCCTCAACGCGTTCAGCGCGGCGCAGAACGTCAAGCTCAGCTACAACGACCAGGGCCAGCTGACCGACCGCGGCGAGACCGAGGGTGCGGCGGCCATCATGTCGCTGCTGCAGAACGACTGGGGCTATACGGTCGACCCGAGCGAGCTGAACCCCAATGACCCGGTCGTCAACACGGCGTCCGAGTACATGTACCAGATGGCCACCATCGCCCATCACACGCTCGACGGCACGCAGACCGTCGTCCTCCCCGAGGACGTGACCGCGGCTGACGGCACCGTCTACAAGGCCGGCACGTACGAAGTCCCGGTCGCGGGCCGCTACTGGAGCCAGTTCGACCGCACCAACCCGATCGACGCGAAGGTTCGCGAGCAGGCCTGGACCGGCACGGCCCACGCCCTCATCGCCGAGCTGGGTGTCGGCAGCGTCACCGCCTCGGCCCTCCAGATGGGTCTCGGGATCGCGGCTCTGGCCGCCGCCCTGGGCGCGGTGCTCCTCCTGGCCGGGATCGGGATCGTCTGGGCCGCCCGCCCGCTGACGGTCGCCGAGACCGAGAAGGCCAAGAAGCCGGTGGCGGCGACGATC
The DNA here is from genome assembly GCA_035701885.1 of Candidatus Limnocylindrales bacterium. GTDB lineage: Bacteria > Chloroflexota > Limnocylindria > Limnocylindrales > CSP1-4 > CAIXZV01. The sequence goes on along the minus strand of DASSRG010000183.1, from coordinate 20,066 downwards.
ACCGCCTGACCACACACGGGGCTGCGATCCCCGCACCTCCGCAGCCCTTCCTCGAACACGCCGGGTCCGCAAGGCCCGGCGTGTTCGCGTGTCCGGCGTGTTCTGCGGGGGCGAGATCGCGGAGGGCGATCAGCCGGCGAGCGCAAGCAGGGGATCGCCGGCGTTCATCGCCAGCGAGCTGACGAGGAAGATCACGACGCCGTCCATCGGCGCCGTTGGTCGCTCGAGGACCGTGCCGAACGCGTCCTGCACCTCGCCGACGACGGCGCCGGCCACCAGGCGGTCGCCCACGCGGACCGCCGGGTGCCAGTAGCCGGTCGTCGTCGCCCGCATCCATGCCTCGCTCGGCAGGGTCTCCGTGTCGAAGGCCGGCTCCGCCGGCGCCTCGTCGATCAGCCCCGCGGCGCGGAGGAGGCGCCGGAACCCGGCCGCGTGGAGGGTCACGTCCTCCTCGGGCCATCGGCCCTGTCCGCCGACCTCGCCCAGGACTGCGGGGATGCCGAGCGTCGCCGCGGCCGTGGTGGTCGTGCCCGGGGATGGGCCGATCAGCAGGTAGCGAAGGCCGTACGCCTCGGCGAGCTCGCGGCTGCGGGCGTCGACCGCGGGATCGCCGGTGTCCTCGATGCCCGTGAACGAGACGAGCGCCTCGTTCATGTCGCCGCAGTGCATGTCGACGAAGGCGTCCGAGCCGGCGATCACGTTCTCGGTCAGCCAGCGGGCGAGTCGCTGGGTCGGTGAGCCGTCCGGATCGCCGGGAAACTGGCGGTTCAGGTTCAGCCCGTCGAGCGGGTTGACGTAGATCGTCCGGGCCGCGAACGCCGCCGGGCTGGCGGTGAGGACCGCGACCAGCGATCCGTGGACGGCCGCAGGATCGAGGCCGAGCGCGACCCGCCGGAGCGCCGCGATCGACACGTACTCCGCGCCGTGGATCCCAGCGGTGACCGACACGCGCGGCCCCGGCGCCGATCCGTTGACGACGACGACGGGGATCTGGAGCGTCGCCACGCCGACGTCGACCGGCACGAGGCCGGTGACCCGGGTGCCCGGCTCCGGCCGGAGCGGTCCGATCGTGATCTTGTCTGCCACCCCCGGAGGGTACCGGCCGGCCGTAGGCTTGGGCGATGCGGGACGGCGAGCGGCAGCGAGCAGGCGGCGACGTCGCCGCGGCCGGGAGCCGACGCGCGGCACGAACGCGCCTGTCGTCCTGGCTGGCCGACGCCCCCGGGTATCCCGCGAACGCGGCCGACCGGCGCACGATCAGCGTTCTCGGGCTCGAGCTGCCTGTCCGGGCGACGGTCGCGATCCTCACCGTGTCCCTGCTGCTGCTCCTCGACTACCACGGCCGCGTCAACGAGCTCGTGGAGGCGGTGCTCGGACCGTTCGGTCAGTCCGCCGCCGAGGCCAAACGCCTGCAGTCCGTGGGGCGGCTCGTGCTCCTGGGCGTCGTCCCGCTGCTGGTCGTGCTCTTCGGGTTCCGGGACCGGCCGTCGCGGTACGGGCTGCGGCTCGGCGACTGGCGGGCGGGCGCGGCGATCGCGGCCGCCGGATGCGCGCTGATGACCCCGGTGATCCTCGCGCTCGCGCGCGTGCCCGCCTTCGGTGCCTACTACGCGCCGCAGGGTGCGTCCGCGGCCGACGTCGTGCTGACGACCGCCCTCGAGGTCATCCCCGCCGAGTTCTTCTTCCGCGGCTTCCTGCTGTTCGCGCTGCTGCGGGTGATGGGACCGCTCGCGGTGGTGGTGGCCACGCTGCCGTTCGCGTTCATCCATCTCGGCAAGCCGGAAGTAGAGACGCTCAGCACGCTCGTGGGCGGCGCGGCGTACGGGTGGCTCGACTGGCGCACCGGATCGGTGCTGTACAGCGGCGTCGCGCACACGTGGATCCTGTCGGGGATCGTCCTCGCGTCCGCCGCGGCGGCCGGCAGCGGCTGAGCGTCGGAGGCTGTCGGTCCGGGCTCGGGCGCCACCGCCGGTATGCTCGACCGATGGCCACCGATCCGATCCCGCCCGATATCCGTGCCATCGCCGACGCGCGCGCCGACGCCCGCCGCGCCCGGGACTGGGCGACGGCGGACCGGCTGAAGGCGGAGCTGGAGGCGGCTGGCTGGAAGGTGATCGACGCCGGAAGCCTGTACACGCTGGAGCGCGCGGCGCCCCCCGACGTCGAGCAGGACGGCCGCGTCCGGTACGGGTCGAGTGCGAGCGTGCCCTCGCGGCTCGACGACGAGGCCGTCGGGCTCGCGACCGTCGTGCTGGTCGTCGGCGAGGATGTCCACAGGGTCGCGCGCCAGGTCGGGCAGCTCGCCGACGAGGCGCCCGACGGGACGCAGGTCGTGGTGGTCGCAAACGGGACGCAGGGCGAGGAGGCGACTCGGGCGCTCGCGGCCCTCGATGCCCGGGATCCCGGGGCGCCCGGCGTCCGGGTCGAGGTTGTGTGGACGGCCGGGAGGCTGGGCGCCGCGGCGGCCTGGAACGCCGGGATCAGGCGGGCCGAGGCGGCGGTCGTGGTCCTCGTCCGGGAGGGGATGCCCGTGGACGGGTCGACGATCACGGCGATCGCAGCCGCGCTCGAGGACGACTCCGTCGCGGTCGCGGGGCCGGTGGGATTGGTGTCCAGCGACCTCAGGACGTTCCGGCGAGCGCCGGCGGACGCCACCGTCGTCGACGCGATCGCCGGCCGCACGATCGGCTTCCGGCGCGCGGACGCGGCGGCCCGTGGCTTGCTCGACGAGCATTTCGTCGTCGCCGACCACCTCGACACCTGGTGGAGCTTCGTCCTCCGCGACCCGGCCGGGGAAGGCGAGGAGGACGACGACGCCGACGATGCAGACGAACCCGATGATGCCGACGAAGGCGACGAAGCCGACGCGGAGGCGGCGCCGACGCGGAGCGCCGTCCAGGTGCACGTCGTGGGTCACACCGGGGATGAGCCGGGCGCGCCCGGCGGCGACGCCGAGGATCCCGAGCGCGCCCGGCAGGCGAAGCGCAACTTCTATCGGTTCCTGAAGCGCTTCGCGACCCGCCGGGACCTGCTGACGGGGGCTGCCGACCCGGGTCGCTGACCCGCGACGGGCGTTGGGGTGTCGGCCAGCCGACACCTGCGATCCGTCGCCGTAACGGATGCGCGCCGCGCACGTTTCCGGGGGCAGAGGCCTCGGCGACATGCATCGTTCCCCCGGCGGTGTGGCACGGCGAGGCCTCGCTTCATGTCCGGCGAGCGACCGGTCGCGCGGGGCCGCTCGGCGGCCTGTTCGGGCACCCCCGCCTATACTCCGGCCGTGCGTCGCTGGGTCTGTATCGTCGCGTTCCTCGTCGGGTTCTCCGGCGATGGCTACGTGTGGACCGTGCGGCCGCGCATCCCCGTCCCGGTGGAGCGCCTCCTGGATCCGGACCGCCACGACCCTGCGCTCCCGGAGGCTGCCTGGTGGCAGACCAGCTGAGCGAGCCGGGGGGCGAACACACCCTTCCCGACGAGCCGCTGGTCGTCACGCCACCGTCTCGTCGTCGCCGCGTCACGGCGGCCGGGGTGGCGCTCGTCGTGGTGGTCGCGATGCTCGCGCGGCTGTGGCCCGACGCCCCCGTCGCGCCGCCGCAGGTGGCGGCGGCCGACGACCCCGAGACCGTGACGATCCTCGCCGGCACCCCCGCGTCCATCGACCCCGCAAAGCACGGCGACCTCGGTTCCGCGTCGTACGTCAGCCAGCTGTTCGAGACGCTCACCGCCGTCGATCCGTCGCTCACCGTCCGTCCCGCGCTGGCGGAGTCGTGGACCATCGAGGACGGCGGGAGGCGGGTCGTGTTCACGCTCCGCGACGGCCTCACGTTCAGCGATGGGAGCAGCCTCACCGCGAGCGACGTCGTCCGGTCCTGGCGGCGGCTGTTCAACCCGCGCGAGCCATCGCCGCTCGCCTCGCTCATCGCCGACGTCAAGGGAGCCCGCGAGCTGCTCTCGGGCCAGTCCACCGACGTGAGCACGCTCGGCGTGAGCGCCGACGGAGACCGGCGGGTGGTCGTGGAGCTCGAGCGGGGCGGGGGAGACCTGCCGGCCATCGTGTCGGGGGCCCCGTTCGCGATCGTGCCCCGCAACGCCGGCGACGGCGAGATCCTGCCGGCCGCAGCCGAATTCGTCGGCAGCGGCGGATACGTCGTGTCGGAGGTGACCGACGACGCCTGGGTGCTGACCGCGAACCCGAGGTACTGGGCCGGCGAGCCGGACATCCACACCGTGCGGATGTTGACGACGCTCAACGGCGCGAGCCCCGTCGACGCGTTCGTGGCGGGCGACGTCGACGTTGCGCCGATCTCGTTCACGGACGCGGGCTGGATCGCCTACGACCGCCAGCTCGGCCCGGCGCTCCGCAGCGACCCGTCGCTGTCGGTCACGTACTACGGCTTCGACACCCGGCGCGCCCCGTTCGACAACCCGAAGGTGCGCCAGGCGTTCGCCAAGGCGGTGGACTGGCGCCGGCTCGCGACGCTCGACGAGCTCGGCTCCTCGGTTGCCGCGACCAGCCTCGTGCCCGACGGCATCCCGGGCCGCCCCGACGGCGACTACCTGCCGGAATACGACCCGGAGGGGGCCAAGGCGCTGCTCGCCGAGGCCGGCTACGCGACCGGTGCCGCCCTCGGCCCGATCTCGTTCATCGCGAACGGCGGCGGCTACGACGGCGCGATCATCGCGATGCTCGAGAAGAACCTCGGCGTCGAGATCGACTACGCGACGATGGACTTCGCGTCCTACCAGGACCGCCTCGCCACCGATCCGCCGGACCTGTGGAGCCTGTCCTGGGTCGCGGACTACCCGGGTTCGAACGACTTCCTGGGCGTGTTGCTGGGAACCGGTTCCACGGCGAACGAGGGCGGCTGGTCGAACCCGGAGTTCGACTCGGCGATCGCCGACGCCGGTGCCGCCGCGAGCCCGGATGACGCGACCGCCGCGTACGCGAAGGCCCTCGAGATCGTCCGCGACCAGGCTCCGGTCGTCCCGGTCTCGTACGGCACATCCTGGACGCTCGTGCGCGAAGGCCTGCTGGGGGCGACGCAGAACGGCCTGGGGATCCTCCGGCTGGCGGGGCTCGCATGGGCGCGCTGACCGGGCGTCGGGCCGGGGCGGCGGCCTCGCTCGCCACGCTGCTTGCCGGGCTCCTCGCGACGCTCGTCCTGGCGCCGGCCGCGCTCGCCGCGGACGTGACGTTCGGCAAGTCGAGCGCCGAGGCCACGTACGGCGACAAGATCGCGTTCGCGGTGGACGTGACCTCGGCGGCGCCGCTCGCGCGGATGGAGCTCCGCATCGGGTTCCCCGATGCGCTCGGGCCGTACATCGTGGACGTCCCGGTGCCCGCACAGGGCGGCAGCCACACCGTCACGTACGACCTCGACCTCACGGGTGGCGGCCACATCGTGCCCAACACGCCGCTGACGTACACGTGGGCGGCGTTCCCGGCGGTCGGAGCAGAACCGGTGGTGAGCTCCACGGAGCGACTGCGCTACACGGACACGACACAGGACTGGAAGACGCTCGAGGGCGACCTCATCACGGTCCACTGGGTCGACGGCGGCAACGCGTTCGCTCGCAAGGCGCTCGACATCGGCGAACAGGCGGTCAAGGACACCTCGGCGCTCCTCGGCGTGACCGAGACGGAGCCGATCGACTTCTTCATCTACCCCGACGAGCAGTCGTTCCGCACGGCGCTCGGCCCCGGGACGCGTGAGAACGTGGGCGGCCAGGCGCACGCCGACATCCGGACGCTGTTCGCGCTCATCGAGCCCGGCGCCATCAACGACCCGTGGGTGGGCGTCGTCGTCCCGCACGAGCTGACCCACCTCGTGTTCGACACGGCCGTCGAGAACCCGTACCGGTTCCCGCCGCGCTGGCTGAACGAGGGGCTCGCGGTGTACCTGTCCGAGGGATACGGGTCCGCCGACCAGAACCGGGTTGCGGACGCCGTGGCGTCGAAGGACCTGATGCCGCTGATCGCGCTGGGCGCGCAGTTCCCGACCGATCCCGACAAGACCGTCCTCGCGTATGCCGAGTCGGTCTCGGCCATCGACTACCTCGTCCGCGCGCACGGCCGGGACGCGCTCGTCGCGCTCGTCGTCGCGTACAAGGACGGCCTGACCGACGACGAGGCGTTCACCAGGGCGCTGGGCCGGGACCTGGCGGCGTTCCAGGCCGGCTGGCTGGACAGCCTGGGGGCCGAGGCACCCCAGCAGTTCGGCCCCCAGCCGGCGCCGCCCGGTCCACTGCCGTCCGGCTGGAGCGGCGACGCACCCGACGGCCAGCCCGATCCCCTGAACCCCACCTCGCGGCCGGGCACAACCCCCGTCCCCGGCGAGGACCTTCCCGAGACGCCCCCCAGGGCGAGCGACGGCTCGACGCCGCTCCTGCTCGGCGGGCTCGCGCTTGTCGTCGGCGTCGTCGTCGTGGGCTTCGTCGTTGCGCAGCGGCGGAGCGGACCGGCATGAGCGACGCCGGGTGATGCACGGGACGCGGCGCCGGATGGGGCACGCGGCGTGAGCGCGATCGGGGCACGGATCCGGCGTATCCCGAGCTGGCAGATCACGCTCGGGCTCGCTCTCCTCGCGCTGGGCTTCCTCATCGCCGCGCAGCTCGCCTCGGAGGGCCCGCGGATCCGGTACACGAGCCTCGAGCGGACCCCGCTGGTAGAGACCGCGGTCGAGCTCCAGGCACAGCAGGAACGGCTCAAGGACCAGGTGCTGGAGCTGCGGGCGAAGATCCAGGAGCTGGAGGCGGCGGGTCAGGGTGGCACGCAGCTGACGCGCGACCTCAACGACCAGCTCCAGCGGGCACGGATCGCCGGCGGACTCGTCGCGCTGCGCGGCCCCGGCGTCGTCATCCGGCTCAAGGACTCGTCGCTCGCGGTGCCCCCGGACGCAAACTCGCGCGACTACCTCGTGTCCGGCCAGGACGTCCTGACGGTCGTCGAGGAGCTGTGGCTCGCCGGCGCGGAGGGCGTCGCGGTCAACGGCGAGCGCGTGACGGCGTCGACGGCGATCGTGGACATCGGCGGGTCGGTGCTCGTCAACTCCGCGTATCTCGCGCCGCCGTACGACGTGCGGGCGATCGGGCCGGTCTCGATGTACGACACGCTGCTGGCATCGCCCGGCTTCGTCGACTTCGTCAGGTCGCGCGCGGAGACGTTCGGGATCGGCGTCGAGTACGCGGTGCTCGACGAGGTGGACCTGCCCGCCTACGCCGGCACCCTCAACCTGCGCTACGGCCGCGTGGAAGCATCGCCGACGCCCGCGGCGGCGTCGAGCGTCGTGCCGTCGGAGGCCCCCTGATGCGTCGCCGATCCGCGCAGGTCGCGCTCGCGGGCGTGCTGTTCGTCCTCGGCATCCTCGCCGTCGCCCAGTTCAACGCGCAGTCCGCAGACCAGGGCCTCTCCGGGCTGTCGGTGTCCGAGCTCACCGAGCTGGTCGCGAACGTCACGACTCGCAACAACCAGCTGCGCGACGAGATCGCGGCGCTCGAGTCGCAGCGCCAGATGATCGCGGGGGCCGTGCAGCGGGGCGACACCTCATCGGCGCAGATCCGATCCGACCTGAACCGCGTGCTCGGCTGGTCGGGCGCGCTCCCGGTGACGGGGGCCGGCGTGCGGCTCACGATCAGCGGCGAGCTCCCCGGGGACGCGATCGAGCTCCTGATGAACGAGCTCCGCAACGCCGGCTGCGAGGCGGTGGCGATCGGCGGCGTCCGGGTCGTTCCGGGGGTCGTCACCACCGGTCCCGCGGGCGCGGTGGTCGTGCGCGGCGTGCTGGTCAAGGACCCGATCACCATCACCGCGGTGGGGCAGCCCCAGGTCCTCGCGGGGTCGCTGGGTCGCGCGGGCGGGCCGATCGCGCAGCTCGGCGCGCGGTTCCCCGACGTCGTCATCGGCGTCGCGACGGTGGACCTCGTGACCGTCCCGGCCACCGACCGGGACCTCACGCCGCAGCTCGGCAAGCCCAGCCTCTGACCTGGCGCCGGCACACCCACTGGCATCGCTCGCCGGCGCCAAGGGTCCCCTCTGCTACCCTCGGGTCCGATGTCCGGCACACCCGTCGAGCTGTTCCTCGGCGACGTCCTGCGCCTCCGCCGCGCCCACCCATGCGGGGGTGACACGTGGCTCGTCGACCGGCTCGGCGCCGACATCGGGCTGCGATGCCGGACGTGCGGCCGCCACGTCCTCCTCGAGCGGGCGGCCCTCGAGCGCCGGATCACGGAGTTCGTGAGCCGGGGCGACCCCGCCATCAGCCGCGCCGTTAGCCCGCAGCCCGGATGACCGAGCTGTCGATCACGGGGGCGACGCCGGAGGTCATCGAGCCCAACGGTCCCGACGAGCCGGACGACACCGGCGCGCTCGCCGTCTTCCGCAACCGCCCGTTCCTGCTGCTCTGGCTCAGCCAGGCGTTCACGCAGATCGGCGGCAACATGGTCATCTACGGCCTGACCGTCATCATCCTCGAGGCGACCCGGTCCAACACCGCGGTCAGCCTCCTGATCCTGACGTTTCTGGGCCCGGCCGTGCTGTTCTCGGCGGTCGCCGGCGTCTACGTCGACCGGATCGACAAACGGCTCGTCCTCGTCGTCACCAACCTGCTCCGCGCGCTCGCGTTCTTCGCCCTGTTCCTCGTGGGCGCGAACCTGCCGCTGATCCTGCTGCTCAACGTCGTCGTGTCGACGATCACGGTGTTCTTCGGGCCGGCCGAGGCCGCGATGATCCCGCAGCTCGTGCCGCGCAGGCAGCTCATCACCGCGAACGGCATCTTCACGCTGACCCTGAACGCCGCGTTCGCGATCGGGTTCGCGCTGCTGGGCCCGATCGTGGTGACGCTGATGGGCGCCCCGGCGCTGATCATCGTCGTCGCGCTGTGCTACCTGATCGCCGCCGGGTTCTGCTGGACGCTGCCGCCGGCTCCGCCCGTCGCCCGGGACGAGCCGGCCGCCGGGGTCGCGCGGGACGCCGAGGAGGCAGTCGGGTCCGTCCTCGACCAGCTGCGCGAGGGCATCGCGTTCATCCGTTCGACGCCGAAGATCAAGTGGTCGCTGCTGTACCTCGGCATCGCCGCCTCGCTCGTGGGCGTGCTGGGCGTGATCGGGCCCAACTTCGCGCGCGACGCGCTGGGCCTCGAGCCGAAGGACTTCGTCGTCATCGTCCTGCCGCTCGGCTTCGGCATCGTCATGGGCATCCTCGTGCTCAACAACTACGGGCAGCTGTTCCCGCGCCGGCGGCTCATCGAGGGCGGCCTCATCACGCTCGGCGTGCTGCTCGCGATGCTGTCGGGCGCCGGGCCGATCGCGCGGCTGCTGCAGCGGGCCGAGACCGCGACGGGGCTCGGGTCGCTGGCCGACTTCACCTCGCTGCTCGCGATCGTGGTGCTCATCGCCCTGCTCGCCGGCATCGCGTACGCGTTCGTCGCGATTCCCTCGCAGACCCAGCTCCAGGAGGACATCCCGGAGGAGGCTCGCGGCCGCGTCTTCGGCATCCTCAACATGCTGGTGTCGATCTCGAGCTTCGCGCCGATCATCATCGTCGGCCCGATCTCGGACCTGTTCGGCAACACCGCGGTGCTGTTCCTCGTCGCGATGGTCGTGTTCGCCACCGGCGTGCTCTCGATCATCCGGCGCGGGCGCCGCCTCAAGCCGGAGGAGTCGAAGGAGAAGGCGAAGGGGCCCGAACGGCCGGCCGGCCTCGATCCGGTCGCGGTGTCGCTCGCCGCGGACCTGGAGGTCGGACACCGGCGTGCGCCGAAGGGCGAGCCGCTGAGTCCTCGACCGCCGGTTGCGGCCCCCTCGGTCTCCCATCCAGCGCCCATCCCTGGCGACCCAGGCTCCCTTGGGGACTCCCGCTCCCCGGCGGAGGACGATGCCGCCGAGGACTGGTCGAACCCGAACCCGTCCTGACGGTTCGCCGATGACGCCGCCCCGCGCCTCGCTCGTCATTCATGGCCGGATCGCGACGCTGGCGGGGGCCGACGGCCCGGGCTGGGTGGATGCCGTCGCGGTCGGGGGCGGTCGTGTCGTCGCCGCCGGGTCCGTGGACGAGGTCGCGGCCGCCGCACCCGCTTCCGCGCGCGTCCTCCGGCTCGCACCCGACGACGTCGCCGTCCCAGGCCTCACCGACTCGCACCTCCACCTGGTCGAGGCGGCGCTCGCCCGAGCGCGGGTCCAGCTCGAGGATGCCGATTCCATGGACGTCCTTGTCGCCCGCGTCCGCGAGGCCGCCGAACGGACGGCCGCCGGCGGCTGGATCGAGGGCGCCGGCTGGGACGCCGACCGGCTGGGCCGCTGGCCGACCGCCGACGACCTGGAGCGCGCCGCGCCGGGCCGGCGGGTCGCGCTGTGGGCGCACGACCACCACGCGCTGCTGGCGAGCCATGCGGCGCTCGCGGCCGGCGGGGTCGGGGAGCGGACGCCCGACCCGGCGGGCGGCGTCATCCGCCGAGACGACCACGGTGTGCCGACGGGGGTCCTCCACGAGGTCGCCGCGCGGCTGGTTGCGGGTCGCATCCCGGCCGCGACCGTTGACGAGCTGCGGGACGCGATGCGGCCGCTGATCGCAGAGCTCGTCGCGCTCGGGGTCACGGCCGTCCACGACCCGGGCGGGCTCTCGGAGCAGCACGCGCTCGACGGGCCGATCGCCGCGTACCGGGCGCTCGCGGCCGCCGGGGAGCTGGGCGTGCGGGCGCATCCCTGCATCCGGCCGGAGCAGCTGGACGCGGCGGAGCTCGAGGGCATCCGGAGCGGGCAGCCCCTGGGCCCGGACCCGCTCGACCGGTTGCGGCTGGGCTGGCTGAAGACGTTCGCCGACGGGTCGCTGGGCTCGCGGACGGCCGCGCTGCTGGAGCCGCTGGTGCGGGCACCACGCGAGCCGGAGCCCCCCAACGGCGGCTACGGCGTGTGGCTCACGCCACCCCGCGAGCTCCAGGCACAGGCGGCACGGGCGGCGGCGATGGGCATCGCGACCCAGATCCACGGCATCGGAGACGCCGCGGTCCGAGCGGCGCTCGATGCCCTCGCGCCGACCGTCGGCGCGACCGCGCTCGTGCCGCGGATCGAGCACACGCAGCTCGTCCACCCGGACGACGTGCCGCGGTTCGCAGCCCTCGGGATCGCCGCGTCGTTCCAGCCGGTCCACGTGCGGAGCGACGCGGAGAAGGCACGGCGGCTGTGGGGCGATCGGGCGGACACGTGGGCCTACGCGCTCGGCGCGATCGCCACGACCGGCGCGCTGATTCCGACCGGTACGGACGCGCCCGTGGAGCCGATCGACCCGTGGCCGGGTGTGGCATGCGCGGTCACCCGCGCCGCGCCGTCATGGCCGGCCGGGATGCCGCCCCTCGGCCCGGCCAACGCGCTCTCCCTCTGGCGGTCGCTGCGTGCGGCGTGCGTGGATCCGGCGCTGTCGGCCGGTGAGGGCGATCGGGGGCGCCTGGTGCCCGGGCATCGGGCGGACGTCGTCGTCCTGCCGGCGGCCGCGCTCGAGGAGCCGGTCGAGGTGGGCGGGGCGCTGTGGCATGCCCGGCCGCGGCTCGTGCTGATGGACGGTGACGTGGTCGCGGGCGGGTAGGGCGAGCGCCCGGTGGCGCGGTTGCCTGCCGCGGCCGTCAGTGGCCTGCGGCGCCCCGGTTCGTCCCGTCGAGCGTCGCCTTCGCCTCGGCGAACAGCCCGTTGAGGATCCGCGATGTCGACGGGAACGCGTGGATCGTCTCCGCGAGCACGTCGATGGATACCCGCGCCTTGATCGCCAGCACGCACTCGTGGATCGCGGCCGACGCGTCGGGGCACGCCATCGCAGCGCCCACCAGCTGCCGGCTCGCCCGGTCCACGACGATCGTCACGTGGCCCGTCTGCGCCTCGACCGAGTAGCCCTTCGCCGTCTTCGGGAAGTCGGCGACGCATTCGAACGCGTCCATCCCCGCGTCGCGGGCCTGGTCCAGCGACACCCCGACGGACGCGGCCTCCGGGTCCATGTACGTCGCCCTGGGCAGCGCGCGGTAGTCGGGGACGATGTCCTCGCCCAGCGCCATCCGGACCGCGAGCTCGCCCTGGTAGTGGCCCTGGTGCGTGTGCAGCTCGGGACCCGCCGGGTCGCCGATGATCCACAGCCCGTCCGCGACGCGGAGCCGCCCGTCCCGCGGGTACCCGTCGGGGCCGCGCGTCACGACGCCGTAGTGCTCGAGGCCGAGGTCGTGGACCGGGAAGTCTCGCCCGACCGCGAGCAGGATCTCGTGACCCTCGGCGGTGGACCCGTCGTCGAGGTCCACGACGTGCGCGCCGTCCGCGCCTTCGCCCGCCCGCGCCCGTTGCGCGCGAACCCCGAGCCGCACCGTCACGCCGTCGTGCTCGAGCGCCCACCGCACCGACTCCGCGTTGCGCGGGTGCTCGGTCGGGACGAGCCGGGGCCCGGACTGGACGATCGTCGTCGGGACGTCGAAGCGGGCGAAGACCTGGGCGAGCTCACAGCCCGTCGGCCCGCCGCCGAGGACGAGGAGGCTCTTCGGCAGCTCGCGCGTCAGCGTGGCCTGCTCGTTGGTCCAGGGATGGACGTCCGCGAGGCCGTCGATCGGCGGGACCTTCGAGGTCGAGCCAACCGCCACGACGACGTTCGTTGCCTCGAGGTCGTGGGTCGCGTCGTCGTGCGTGACCCTCACCTGCCCGCGGCCGGTGATCCGGGCCGTGCCCCGGTACACGACCGCGCCGTCGCCCTCGAGCGCCTTCACGTGCGAGGCGTCGTCGGGCTCGGCCGCGTCCTTCGGCCGGTTGACCATGTAGTCACGACGGTCGGAGGCCCGCGGCCACGGGTAGTCGCCGCCCTTCGCGTGGACGTCGGCGGAGTGGAGGAGCGACTTCGAGGGCACGCACCCGATGTGCGGGCATGACCCGCCGAACCACCGCTTGTCGATGACGGCGACGGACGCGCCGAGCGCGCGAGCCTTGTGGACGGCGGCCTCGCCGGCCGGGCCGGCACCGATGACGACGAAGTCGAAGCGCTGCATGCCCACATGGTGCCCGGGGCGCGGCTGCGGCGTCACCCGCGCTGGCGCCTGGCCTCGTACAGCAGGACGGCGGCCGTGATGGAGACGTTGAGGCTGTCCGCGACGCCCCGCATCGGCAGCGAGATCGGCGTGATGGCGTCGCCGGACCACGCGTCCGTGAGCCCCTGTGCCTCCGCGCCCAGGACGAGCGCGACCGGACCGGTCATGTCGACGTCCGTGTAGGCGTGCCGCGCGCCAACCCGCGCCGCGAGGACCTGCACCCCATACATGTCGAGCCACGCGCGCACCTCCGCGCTCGACCCCGTCGCCACCGGGACCGCGAAGATCGTGCCGAGCGAGGCGCGGATGGCGTTCGGGTTGAACAGGTCCGTCCTGGCGTCGGCAACCACGACCGCGTCGGCACTCGCTGCGTCCGCGGAGCGAAGGACCGCGCCGAGGTTGCCCGGCTTCTCCACGCCCTCGAGGACGACCACCAGCGCGTTCTTCGGCAGGTGGACGCCACCGAGCGAGGTGTCCGGGATCACGACGACGGCGACGAGTCCCTCGGAGCGGTCGCCGTACGCGAGGCGGTCGAGGACGGCGGACGCCGCCTCCACGATCGAGGCGCCGGTGGCGCGCGCCCGGTCGACGACGGCGCGGGCCTCGACGTCGTCGCCCACACGGTCCGGGTCGACGAACACGGTGTCCACGACCGCGCCACCCGACAGCGCGCGATCGAGCTCGCGCACCCCGTCGATCAGCGTCCTGCCGGCGGCTTCGCGGGCGCTCCTGTCCCGGAGCGCGGCGGCCGCGCGGACTCGCGGGTTCTTCGGGCTCGTGATCGGGCTCCGGTCCTCGGCGGGCATCGCGTCGCTCGCGTCGCTCAGCGGTGTGGCCCGCGGGCCCAGGCGCCCAGCGGGAGTGACGCACCGGCGCGGGAGCGGAGGACGAGGGCCTCTCCGTGCCCGCTGACTCCGAGGTGCTCGCGCACGAGGGCGGCCAGCCGCTCGCCGTCGTACCCCGGGGTGTGCGCGCTCAGGATCACGAACGCCGGCCTCGGCCCGACGAGCGCGGCCACGTCCTCGAGCAGCGGCGCCAGGTGGTCATCGATCTGCCATGCCCCAGTGCCGTGGCCGTATGTCGGGGGATCGATGACGACGCCGTCGTAGGTGCGACCGCGTCGTCGTTCGCGGGCGACGAACGCGCGCGCGTCGTCCGGGAGCCAGCGGATCGAGGCCGCCGCGAGACCCGAGAGCTCCGCGTTGCGTCTCGCCCATGCGATCGCCGGCCGCGACGAGTCCACGTGCGCCACATCTGCGCCGGCCCGGGCGCACGCGAGCGTCGCACCGCCCGTGTACGCGAACAGGGACAGGACCCGAGGCGGCCGGCCGAGCTTCGCGGAGGCGGTGCGGACGGACGTGTCGAGCCAGGCCCACGTCGTCGCGTGCTCGGGGAACACGCCCACCTGCCCGCCGGCCGCGGCGCGGCACTCGAGCGTCAGGTCACCGACCCGGACGGGCCACGGGTCGTGCGCGGCGCCTCGCACCCACGCGCCCTTCGACCATCGGAGCGTCGGGCGGGCCCACTCGGAGGGTGGGAGGCGCGGGGCATCGGCCGCAGCAGGGGCCGGCCGGTCCACGACGACGGTGCCGAACCGCTCCAGTCGTCGGCCGTCCCCGCAGTCGAGGAGCTCCAGGTCCGCCATGCCGACATCCTCGCACGGGGTCCTGAGTTCCGCGGGCTTCCCCTGCGCCGGGGGTGGTGCACGGGCGCACCCCACCCGTGACAGCCCTCTGGACAGGCGCGGATCGACGTGCGCAACATGCGCCCACGCAACGGAGGCGGGAGCAGCGGAGGAGTTCCCACGGCACGGGCTCAATTCCGCGGTCGCCTGGCCCGTACCGACGCCACTGGCGAGACCGGCCGGTGCGATGGAGGTGGTGGCAATGCCCCACGGGTTCCTCCGGCGTCTCGGAGCAGGTCTCTCGGTCGCCGCGTTGCTCCTCACCCTGACCGCGGGCGCCGCGATGGCCGGCGAGGTCACGGGCAGCGGCAAGAAGATCGACCAGAACCAGGGCAAGTCGTGGTGCTCGTTCTCGGGTCTGAACGACCAGCTGCCCGGCGAAGGCCCGGTCGGGCCGAGGGCGCAGTCGTACGGCCAGGACGTCAAGCTCGGTGAGGCCGACCCGCACGTGGCCAACCCGGGCGTTGCCTGCAACCCGAACCGCACGTTCCTGCCGCCAAACCCGAACCGCACCCACTGACGTCGACGAGTGGCCCGGCCTCGAGTCGGGCCAGCTTCGCCCTCGGCTCGGCGGACCGTCATGGGCGGCCGCCCGTGCTATCCTCCGCGGCCGAGGGCGATTAGCTCAGCTGGTTAGAGCGCATGCTTGACATGCATGAGGTCACTGGTTCGAGTCCAGTATCGCCCACCACATTCGCGATGACCGGGACACGCCCGGCCCGCCCGCCCGCCAGAGAGATGTGACCCAGGCTGCAAGTCACGTTCGGGCCAACGAGTCGAGGCACCACCCGCGAGCGGCCGGCGAACCGGCCCGGGATCCGCCCGTTAGCGCGGCACGAGCGCACGGCGCCGCGACCGGTGACGGCCACGACGGCGTGAAGGCGGGTGGAACCGCGGGAGGTCGAACCTCTCGTCCTGTCGGGACGAGAGGTTCTGTGATTCCTGGGAGACGAACGATGGCCGAGGACAGGGGACACGACGAGGGCATCGCGGCCGTCATCGACGACGAGCCGGCGTTCGACGCGCCCGAGCGCGGGTCCGCCGACGAGCTGCTCGACGCGGGTGCGCACGCGCCGATCGACGCCATGCGCCACTCCACGGCGCACGTCATGGCCGAGGCGGTGCTCGACCTGTTCCCCGGCGCCAAGCTCGGCATCGGGCCGGCGATCACAGACGGCTTCTACTACGACTTCGACCTCCCGCGCCCGCTGACACCCGCCGACCTCGAGGCGATCGAGGCGCGCATGGCGGAGTCGATCAAGGCCGACCACCAGTTCGTCCGCAAGGAGATCTCGTGGGAGGACGGTCGCGCGCTCGAGGAGTCGAAGGGCCAGCCGTACAAGGTGGAGATCCTCGACGACCTCGCACGCAAGGCGCAGGAGAGCGGCTCGCCGCTGCCGCCGACGAGCCTGTACGAGCACGGGCCGTTCAGCGACCTGTGCAAGGGGCCGCACGTCGAGTCGACCGGGAAGATCGGGCCGTACAAGCTGCTCGCGGTCGCCGGTGCGTACTGGCGCGGCGACGAGAAGCGCCCGATGCTCCAGCGGATCTACGGGACGGTCTGGGAGACGCCCGAGGAGCTGGAGCAGTACCTGTTCCGCCGCGAGGAGGCGAAGAAGCGCGACCACCGAAAGCTGGGCGTCCAGCTCGACCTGTTCTCCTTCCACGACGTGTCGCCGGGCTCCGCGTTCTGGCACCCGAAGGGCCAGCGCATCTGGCGCACGCTCGAAGGCGCGATGCGCGAGCTCCAGGAGCGGCGGGGCTACCAGGAGGTCTCGACGCCGATCGTCGTGTCCGAGCGGCTGTGGCGGCAGTCCGGCCACTGGGACCACTACGCCGAGAACATGTTCATCGTCGAGAGCGAGGGGCAGCAGTTCAGCCTCAAGCCGATGAACTGCCCCGAGTCGACGTTCATCTATCGCTCGCACCTGCGCTCGTACCGCGACCTGCCGCTCCGGTTCTCGGAGTTCGGCCGGCTCCATCGCAACGAGCGGTCGGGCGCGCTGTCCGGCCTGACCCGCGTCCGCCAGTTCATCCAGGACGACGCGCACATCTACGTCCGGCCGGATCAGCTGATGGCCGAGATCGAGGCCCTCATCGGCGAGGTCCGCGAGTCGTACGGCTGGTTCGGGCTCGAGCCGCGGTTTGCGTTCGCCACCAAGCCGGACAAGGCCGTCGGCGATCCGGCCCTGTGGGACCTCGCTGAGGGACTGATCAAGGAGGCCCTGGACCGCGTCGGCGGCGACTACGAGATCAAGCCGAAGGACGGGACGTTCTACGCCCCGAAGATCGACATCTACATCGACGACGCGCTCGGCCGCGAGTGGCAGATGGCCACGATCCAGATCGACCTCACGATGCTGCCCGAGCGGTTCGACCTCACCTACATCGACGAGAACGGCCAGGCGAAGCGCCCGATGGCGATCCATCGCGCGATCCTCGGCTCCCTCGAGCGGTTCATCGGCATCCTGATCGAGCACTTCGCCGGCGCGTTCCCGCTGTGGATCGCGCCGGTGCAGGCGGTGATCATCCCGATCGCGGACCGCCACGTCGACGCGGCCAACGAGCTCGCGGGCGAGTTGCGCGCGGCGGGCGTGCGGTTCGTCGAGGTCGACGCATCCGACAACCGGATGCAGAACAAGATCCGCCTGGCGCAGGGTCAGAAGGTGCCGTACATGCTGATCCTGGGCGACCGGGAGGTGGAAGCACGGACGGCGTCCGTCCGCAAGCGCGACGGCTCGCAGGAGCAGGGCGTGGGATGGGCGGATCTCGCCGCGCGGCTCGGGGAGGAGATCCGGGGCCGCGCCCTCGCGTAGGGGACCAGCGGCTCACCGGCCGCGGCTCCCCGGATCGCCCGGCGTCCCAACGGGAGCGAATCCCGCCCATTGGATCGCCCGGCGTTCCAACGGGAGCGAATCCCGCCCGTTGGATTGCCTAGGGTTCCAACGGGAGCGAATCCCGCCGGTTGGATCGCCCGGCGATCCAGCGGCGGAACGGGCCGAGCGGCGGCCGACGACCAGGCCGCGAACGAAGGCGGCAGGGCGATCGGCGAGACCCTCCCTCCGTTGCCGCTGCTCGAACGCTCGTGCTATCCTCCCGCGGCGACCGCGAAGGGCGTCTGTCCGCGCGCCGCACTCCCAGCAACGAGTAACGGAGAACCAGTCATCAGCCGAGACCTGCGCATCAACCAGATGATCCGTGTCCCCCAGGTCCGGGTCCTCGACGAAGACGGCTCACAGCTGGGCGTCATGCCCACGCCGCAGGCCCTGCAGATGGCGCAGGAGAAGGGCCTCGACCTTGTCGAGGTGGCTCCTACCGCGGCTCCCCCGGTCGTCAAGTTTCTCGACTACGGTCAGTACAAGTACGAGCTGACCAAGCGCGAGAAGGAAGCGAAGCGGAAGCAGCGGGCGGTCGAGTTCAAGGAGGTCCGCCTCACGCCGAAGATCGGCTCGGGCGACTTCGAGACGAAGGTCCACCGGGCGATCGAGTTCCTCGAGGACGGCGATCGCATCAAGGTGACGGTCCGCTTCCGCGGACGTGAGCTCACCCACCCGGAGATCGGCCGGAGTCTCCTGACCAAGTTCGGCGACCGGGTGAAGGACCACGGGACCGTGGACCGGATGCCGGCGCTCGAAGGCAAGTCGATGTTCATGACGCTCGCGTCGGTCCACAAGCCGAAGCCGCACGAGCACCGCACCGCGGCGGAGAAGCCGGAGGGCGCACCGAGCGCCGCACCGGCCGAGACCGTCGAACCGACGACAGCAACGCCGGCCGACGCCCCGAGCGCCGCACCGGCCCCCACCGCCAGGACGGAGGAGACGGCCAGCGCCCCGAGCGCCGAGGCCGAAGCGCCCGTCACCGCCCCGACGCCCTCCGCCGAGCCGGCGGTCGAGGCGGCGCCAGCAGGAGAGTGAGGCCAGCGTGCCGAAGATGAAGACCCACAAGGGGACGCAGAAGCGCGTCGCCGTCACCGGCAGCGGCAAGTTCGTCCGCGTCAAGTCGTGGCGCGGCCACCACCTCGAGATCAAGTCGTCCCGCCGCACTCGCCGCTACGCGGGCAAGGCGGTGATCGGGCCCGAGCACCAGGAGCAGCTCCGCCGGCTGCTGCCGCACGTCTAGGAGCACTCATGGCACGCGTCAAGCGCGGCGTCACCGCGCACAAGCGCCACAAGCGCCTGCTCACGGCGGCCGAGGGCCGCAAGGGCACGAACCGCAAGCTCATCAAGCGGGCTCGTGAGTCCCAGCTCCACGCCCTCGCGTACGCGACCCGGGACCGCAAGCAGCGGAAGCGCGATATGCGCGAGCTGTGGATCATCCGGATCAACGCGGCCGCCCGTCAGAACGGCACGACCTACGGGAAGCTGATCGCCGGCCTCAAGAAGGCCAACGTCGATCTCGACCGCAAGACGCTCGCCGACATCGCGGTCCGCGATGCCGCGACCTTCGGCGCGATCGCCGAGGTCGCCGCGAAGGCCTGACAACTCACGTCATCTCGCCCGAGCCCTCGACGTCGACGACGCTCGAGGGTTCGTGATTCCCGGGCCCGAAATGCCCTCCGCCACCGCCACGCAGGATCCTGACCGCCCCATGGACCTCGCCCAGCTCTCCGCCGACCTCGAGGCGCTCCGCGACCGTGCCGTCAAGGCTGCGGCCGACGCGCCGGACACGGCGGCGATCGAGGCGCTCGAGCTCGAGGTGCTGGGCAAGAAAGGCGAGCTGACCGTGGTCCTGCGCGGCATCGGCGCGCTGCCCGCCGAGGACCGCCCGAAGGTCGGCGCCATCGCGAACCAGGTCCGACAGGCCGTGGAGGCGGCCCTCGCCGAGGCACGCGAGACCCTCGGCGGTGCGGAGCTCGAGGCACGGCTCGCCGCCGAAACCGTCGACGTGACCACCCCCGGTCGTCCCATTCGCCGCGGCAGCCTCCACCCGATCGTCGAGACGGCGCGCGAGATCGCGGACGTCTTCGCCCAGTTCGGCTTCGTCGTCTACGAAGGGCCGGAGATCGAGGACGACGTCACGAACTTCCAGATGCTCAACATCCCGCCCGATCACCCGGCGCGGGACCTGTGGGACACGCTCTACCTCGACGTCGAGGGGCGGCTGCTCCGGACCCACACGAGCCCCGGTCAGATCCGGGTCATGCGCCAGGAGCGGCCGCCGATCCGCGCGCTGCTCCCCGGACGCTGCTTCCGCTACGAGGCCGTGGACGCCAGCCACGCGAGCGAGTTCTTCCAGGTCGAGGGCCTGATGATCGACGAGGGGACGTCGATGGCCGACCTCAAGGGGCTCCTCGACCAGTTCGCCCACGCGATGTTCGGCGAGGACCGCGCGACGCGGTTCCG
>DASSRG010000182.1:0-2789 GCA_035701885.1 Candidatus Limnocylindrales bacterium | reverse complement strand
ACTGGTACCGCGAGAACCGAGCCTGGTGGGAGCCGATCAAGTCGGGCGAGTACCGCCGCTACTACGAGGAGCAGTACGCGGAGCGGTTGCAGGCCTGACGGCCCACGACCGCTCGAGACCTGGACCGGACGTGGCTCGTCTACTCGCGGTCATCGCCGTCGTCGCGCTCGGCCTCGTAGGAAGCACTGCGGGCGCAGCACTCCCGTCGCCCACCGCATTCGTGCTCGCCGGCGGCGGCTGGGGCCACGGCGTCGGCATGAGCCAATGGGGAGCGTTCGGCCAGGCGAAGGTGGGGCGGGACTACCGCGCGATCCTCGGCCACTACTACCCCGGCACGTCGCTCGGCCCGTCTCCCGTCAGCGTCCCGGCCAAGCTGCGAGTGCTCGTCGCCGATGGGGTCGGGGCGGTCTCCGTCACGGCCCAGGGCACGATCACGGTGGTCGACGCCGCCGGCACGAAGGCGCAGGTCGACGGGCAGGTGACCCTCGGGCCGAAGCTCACGCTTCCCGCCGGGCCCGCCGCGACGGGCAAGCCGGCAGCGCTCTCGGATCCGGTCACCCTTCGCACGACGGCCGGTGGCCGCCTCGTGGTCGGCGGGAAGGCGTATCGCGGGGCGCTCCGTGTCGTCAGGGCAGGGAAGAAGCTCCAGCTCGTCAACGTCGTCTCCCTCGAGACGTATCTCCTCGGCGTGGTCCCGGGTGAGATGCCGAAGGACTGGCCCTTGGAGGCGCTGAAGGCCCAGGCGGTGGCGGCGCGCACCTATGCGATCGCGAACCTCGTGAAGGACCGTGCCTTCGATCTCTACTCCGATGCGCGCAGCCAGGTCTACTACGGCGCGAACGCCGAGTCGCCCGGAACCACCCGCGCCGTCACCGAGACCCGGGGCCAGGTGCTCAGCTACGAGGGCGCGCCGGCCGAGACGTTCTACTTCTCGTCGAGTGGAGGCAAGACGTTGAGCGCGCTCGACGCGTTCGGCCAGGACCTCCCGTACCTCGTCTCGGTCGAGGACCCCTGGGACGAGACATCGCCGAACCACCGCTGGGAGACCCGCGTGCTGGGTGGCCAGCAGCTCGCGCGACGTCTCGGCCTGCAGGGCGCCGTGACCGACGTCTCGTACCAGCCGGGCACACCGGGTGCGCCGGCCGAGCTCCGCTTCACGACGACCGCGGGGACGACGAGCGAACAGCGGCTCTCGGACATCCGCAACCGGCTCGGCCTCAAGTCGCTCGAGTTCACGCTCGGCGTGCTGCGGATCGACCGGCCCGCGGCCGCGACCCAGGCGGCCGGTGTCGTTCGCCTCACCGGCCTTGCGCGTGACGTCGCCGGCGTCGTGTTGCAGCGCAAGTCCCAGGCGGGGGACTGGGTGGAGGTCGCGCGCATCGCCCCGACGGCGGACGGGACGTTCGCGCTCCGTGTCCGGGCCGCGACGACGACGTCGTATCGCCTGTCTGCGGACGGCGTCGCCGGGCCGCCGATCACCGTGCGGATCGCGGCGTGAGCCGGCGCGCCCGCCTCGGGCTGCTCGGGGCGGCGGTCGCGCTCGCGCTCCCGGGCCAGGCGCTCGCCGGGCGCATGCACGCCGGCCTGGAGCCCGGGGCGGACGCGAGCGTGGTGGCGGCCGCGGTCGAACGGGCGACGGGCCGCCAGGCCGAGGTGCTGACCGGCCTGCGCGTGCTCTCCGTCGAAGCCTCGCCCGCCCGGGTCAGGTCCGTCCCCGGCGTGGCGTGGGTCGAGCCGGAGGTCACGCGGCGGCTCGCGTTCAACCCCACCGATCCGCTTGCGACGCGCCAGTGGTACACCACCGCCACGCACGCATACGACGCGTGGGACCTCCTCCCGCCGCTCGCGCCGGTCCGCGTCGGCGTGATCGACTCGGGCATCGATCTCTCCCACCCCGACCTCGTGCCGCGGATCGCCGCGGCGAAGAGCTTCGTGGGCGGCAGCGCACAGGACACCCGGGGCCACGGGACGATCGTCGCCGGGATCATTGCCGCCGAGATCGAGAACGCGACGGGGATCGCGGGGCTCGCGCCGGGCGCGGAGCTGCTCGTCGGGAAGGTCGTGGCGGACAACGGGACGATCTCGGTCGAGGCAGAGGCGAAGGCGATCCGCTGGGCGGTCAACGGCGGCGCGCGCGTCATCAACATCTCGCTCGGCGGCCTCCGAGACCCCAGCGACCCGAGCCGGGACACGTACTCGCGGCTCGAGCAGGAGGCGATCGCCTACGCGGTCCGTCACGGCGTGGTCGTCGTCGCCGCGGTGGGCAACGCGGACCAGGCGCCGGAGACGCCGTGGCGGTTCGCGAGCTACCCGGCGGCGCTGCCGCACGTGCTCGGCGTCAGCGCGCTTGCCCGGAACGGCACGTCACCCGCGTTCTCCAATCGGGACGCCGTCTACAACGACGTTGCGGCGCCGGGGGAGGACATCCTCTCGACGTTCCCACGAAGGCTCACGGCCGACCGTCCCGAGTGCCAAGACCAGGGCTACACGCCGTGCGCGACCGACCAGTTCCGCCCCCCGGAGGGAACGTCGTTTGCCGCACCGCAGGTCACTGCGGCCGCGGCCGATCTGCTCGGCGTGCGGCCGTCCCTCCGCCCGGAGCAGGTGATCGCGCTCATCGAGCGCAACGCGGACGACGCCTCGCCCTCCTCGGGCTGCCGGCGCTGCGAGATTGGCCGCGATGCGCTCACCGGCTGGGGCCAGCTCGACGTCGCCGGCGCGATCGCCGCGCTCGATCGCCCGCTGCCCCCGCGCGACACGTACGAGCCGAACGACGACGCGGGCCCCGA
>DASSRG010000181.1:0-12059 GCA_035701885.1 Candidatus Limnocylindrales bacterium | reverse complement strand
CCTGGACGCCGTCCCGGCCCGTGGACGGGATGGGCCGACGATGAGCGACCTCCAGGAGGACCTCGACGCGACCGCCGACTCCGTGGTCAGGGATGCCGAGCGGCTGATCCACGTGGAGCGGGAGAAGCAGCAGGTGGGCGGAACCACGCAGGCCGACACGCTGAGCAACGAGGCGATCCGCCTCGCCGACGAGCTGTCACGGAAGGTCCGGGCCGAGGCCCACATCGCGGACCGTTTGGCCGAGCACGCGGACTGAGTCCGTCGAGGCCCGGGCCGCGCATTCGCTGCTCACCCTGAGGGACGTGTGACCCGGATGTCGTCGACGCCCGTGTCGATCGTGGATGACGCGGCGCCATCGAGCGCCTCGAACCGGATTCGGATGACCTGACCCGCCCAAGAGTCCATGGACACCGAGGCGGACCGCCACTCGCCGGCGACCACCTCCGGCTTCCCGCGGCGCTCCCACACGACCGTCTGGGCGCCGTCCTGCCCCTCGACGATCGCCCGGAGGTGGTCCGCGCTGGTGGCGCTCGCCGCGTGGCCCAGGAACCAGCGGAAGGTGAGGCGCTGGCCGATCGCTCCCGGCAGCGTGATGCGTGGCGACCGGATCGTGGTCAGGCCGTCGAGGTCGTAGGCCGAGGGGCGGTCGCCGGCGAGCCGTCCGGTCACGAACGCCGCGCGGCCGGACGGCGTGCTCGTGGGCTGGAGCGTGACCCCGGACACGCGCGTCCCCGACGGGTTGCCGCGGACCCAGCGAGCGGAGGCCGGCGCGGTGTCCGTGCCGTCCGGGTTGACGGTCCAGCCTCGGCCCACCTCCAGGTCGTCGTCGAAGGCGCCGCAGCGTGCGTCGCGAACCGTGGTGCTGACCACGGCCAGCGGACACCACGCCCGCTCGAGCAGGTACAGGACGGCGTCCTTGTTGCGTCCGGTCTCGGACGCGATCGCGGTGTCCCTGGGATAGTCGACCGCGGACAGCTCGATCGTGTAGGCGATCGTGCGGTACGTGCCGTACAGCCAGTCCGCCGTCGTGCCCGACGCGACATACAGGTCGCTCGCCTGCATCGGCCGGTAGCCGTTCCGCGCGGCGATCCGCTTCCCGATCGTGACCAGCGCGGCCCGGTCCTGCCTGGTCATGTCCGACGGGAGGTCAGCGGTCGTCGCCGCGTATGGCCACATGACGTAGCGGCCGAACTCGTGGAACGAGATCGCCACCCGGATCTGCTGCCGCCCGTCGACGACCCGGCTGCGGACGAAGTCGCGGACCGCGCGTGTCTCGGGCGCCGAGAACGCAGCGGCGCCCCGGTACTTCGATGACGACGGCGTGCCGCTCGAGCCCGATCCGCCCCAGCGGTATCCGTAGTTCCGGTTGAGGTCCGTGCCGACCGCCGTCGTGCCCGGGTTGGACTGGCGGTTCTTGCGCCAGTTGCGCAACGTCCCGCTGCCGTAGTCGTAGGCCTGGCCGTCGGGATTGACCGCGAACACGATCCAGACCTCGGTGCGGTTCACGATGTTCGTGATCCTCGCGTCCGAGCCGTAGCCCTCGGCGAGCCAGCGGAGGAGGCGGATCGTCATCTCGAGGCTCATCGGCTCGTTGCCGTGGGTGAGGCCGTCGATGTACGCCTCGGGCTCGGCCTCGTCACTCGCGACGTTGTCCGACACCTTCGCGGCGACCAGGTCGCGCCCCTGGGCGCTCTGACCGATCGAGAACAGCCGGACGATCGACGGGTGCGCGGCGGCGATCGCCTCGACGTCCGCGACCATCTCGGCGTACGTGTGAAATCCGCGATAGCCCGACGGGTAGTCGGTGGCGGCGGCGGCGGGGCGGGGGACCGCGAGGCTCGACGCAAGCAGCACGGCGGCGAGGGCGGCGGCGAAACGCGGCATCGGGGTCACTGTGCGCGACCGGCTGGCGCGGTGGGATGCCCCGGCCGTCCCGTCCGGGGCTGGTCCCTTCGGCCGCGAGCCCGGAGTAGAGTGGCCGCAACGACGACAACGCGCGGCCGCCCGTTTCGCGGCCCGCCTGCACGGGAGAGCCCGCCCATGACCGCCGAGCGGATCAAGATCACGTACGCGACCCTGCGCGCCGACAACGAGGACCTCCAGCAGCAGTACGAGGCCGGCCTCGAGCAGGCGAAGGCGCGGCTGGGGCAGTCGCACCGCAACTTCGTCGACGGTGCGGAGCGGGACGGCGACGGGACGTTCGAGGTCCGCTCGCCCATCGACACCGACATCGTCGTCGGCGAGTTCGCGAAGGGCACCCGGTCCGACGTCCAGGACGCGATCGCGGCGGCGCGACGGGCGCAGCCGGCGTGGTTCCGCCTCGGCTGGGAGAAGCGCCTCGAGATCCTGCGGCGCGCCGCGGAGCTCATCAGCGAGCGCCAGATGGAGTACGCGGGCCTGATGGCGATCGAGGTCGGCAAGACCCGGCTCGAGGCGCTGGGCGAGGTCGAGGAGGCGGCCGACCTCATCCGGTACTACGCCAAGACGGCCGAGGACAACCGGTTCTACGACCACCCGATGGACAACCTGGGCGACGCGACCGTGCACACGCGGTCGATCCTCCGCCCGCACGGCGTGTTCGCGGTGATCAGCCCGTTCAACTTCCCGATGGCGTTGGCCGTGGGGCCGAGCGCCGCCGCGCTGATGGCCGGCAACACCGTCGTGTTCAAGCCCGCCTCCGCCGCGGCGATGACCGCGATCGCGATCAAGGAGGTCTACCGCGACGCCGGCGTGCCGGACGGCGTGTTCAACCTCGTCATGGGCCCCGGCGACACCGTCGGCGACGAGCTCCAGACGAACCCTGGCATCGACGGCATCGTGTTCACCGGCTCATACGAGGTGGGCTTCGAGCTGTTCCGCTCGTTCTCCACCCGGTGGCCGCGACCGGCCATCGTCGAGATGGGGGGCAAGAACCCCGCGATCGTCCTGAAGTCGGCGGACATCGAGGAGGCGGCCGAAGGCATCCTGCGCTCGGCGTTCGGCTTCAGCGGGCAGAAGTGCTCGGCCAACAGCCGGGTCTACGTCGAGCGGCCGGTCCACGACGCGCTCGTCCAGAGCCTCGTCGAGAAGACCGAGAAGCTCGTGGTCGGCGATCCGCTGCCACGGACCGCGTTCACCGGGCCGGTCATCGACGAGCGCGCGGTCAACCGCCACCAGCAGGCCGTCGCAGAGGCCCGCCGCGATGGCACGGTGTTCACGGGCGGCGAGCGGCTCACGGACGGGGACCTGTCGCGCGGCTTCTACGTCGAGCCGACGGTCGTGGGGTTGCCGGCCAACCACCGCCTGTTCCAGGACGAGCTGTTCGCGCCGTTCACCGCCGTGGCCCCGGTCGACTCGCTCGACGAGGCGCTCGCGCTTGCGAACGACAGCGCCTACGGCCTGACTGCGGGCGTCTACAGCGAGGACCCGGCCGAGGTCCAGCGGTTCCTCGAGGAGGTGCACGCGGGCGTCCTCTACGTCAACCGCAAGGCCGGCGCCACCACCGGCGCATGGCCGGGGGTCCAGGCGTTCGGCGGCTGGAAGGGCTCCGGCTCGACCGGCAAGTCCGGCCTGTCGATGTACTACGTCGCGCAGTTCCTGCGCGAACAGAGCCACACGATCGTCGACTGACGACCACCTCGAGGAATCGAGAAGGCCCCGGGCGAACCCGGGGCCTTCGGCGTGTGTGGGGAGTCGTCAGGCCAGCGAGGCGGCGACCTCCTCGAGCAGGTCGTAGGCGTCCTGCATCCCGGCCTCCATCCCCGAGGCGAGGATCGCGTCGCGGATCTCGGGCTTCGGGCAATGGATCACGACCGTCATCGTGGTGCGTCCGTCGTGCTCCACGAGCTCCATCGTGTTGGTGGTCGCGTCCTCCTCGGCGAGGCCCGGCATCTCGAACAGCTCGGTCTGCACGACCCGCTTCCCGGGCGAGATCTCGAGCACGGTCCCGTGAAACGCGACCTCGTACCCCTCGGGGGTGACCATCGCGTAGCGCCACGAGCCGCCGACCCGGAGGTCGACCTCGCACACGGTGACCTCGCCACGCTTGGCGTTCCACCAGCGCTTGATGAGGTCGGGCTCGGTGACCGCGCGCCAGACCATCCGGCTCGGCGCGTCGAACTCGCGCACGACGTGGATGTCCGTGTCACCCACAAGGGTGACGGTCGCCCGTTCGCTATTCGCCATCGTCGTCATCTTCCAGCTCCTGCTGCTTCAGCTCGTCCAGGACCTCGTCGAGAAGCTCGAACCGGTCGTTCCAGGTCTGCTCGTACGCGCTGACCCACTCGAACACCGGCCGGAGCGCCGGACCGTTGAGGCGGTAGAGGCGCCGCCGGCCGTCCTCGCGGACGGCGACCAGCGCCGTGTCGTGGAGCACCCGCAGGTGCTTGGATACCTGGGGCTGTGCCAGGCCCACCGCGTCCACCAGCTCGTTCACGGACCGTTCGCCGCGCGCGAGGGCGTCGAGGATCTCGCGCCGTCGCGGCTCGGCGATCGCGTTGAACGCGTCGCTCGTCGTGGTTGCTCGTGCCATGGCGCCAATATATGCCGATATGGGAATATGTCAAGCCGGCGCGCCCGCTGCCGCCCTGTCCGTGACGCGCGCTCTGCTATCCTCGGTATGCATTCTGCATAACATCTATGCGCCCACCGGGTCCGCCCGGATCGCCGAGGAGAGCCCATGACGACGCCGCTGCAGGCGCGAGCCGTCCCGAACATCGTGACCGAGCTGCCGGGGCCCAAGGCGCGTGCCCACGTCGAGTTCGACCACGCCTGGACGAGCCCGTCCCTGCCGCGCGCGTACCCGATCGTTCCGGTGCGGGGCGAGGGCTCCACGATCGAGGACATCGACGGCAACCTGTTCCTCGACTTCGCCGCCGGCATCGCGGTCAACTCGACGGGGCACAGCCACCCGGACGTCGTGGCGGCGATCCAGGCGCAGGCCGCGAACCTGCTCCACATGTCCGCAAGCGACTTCTACCTGCCGATCTACGCGCAGGCGGCTGCCGAGCTCGCCCGGATTGCGCCGTTCAGCGGCCCGGCCCGGACCTTCATCGGCAACAGCGGCGCGGAAGCGGTCGAAGCCGGCCTCAAGCTCGCCCGCTACCACACGCGGCGTCCGAACGTCATCGCGTTCCTCGGCGCCTTCCACGGCCGCACGTTCGGCGCGGTCAGCCTGACCGCGAGCAAGGCCAAGTACCACGCGCACTTCGGCCCGCTGCTGCCCGGCGTCTACCACGTGCCGTTCGGCAACGAGGGTCTGGACGAGATCGAGAGCCGGATCTTCAAGCGCCTGATGCCGGCCGACGAGTTCGCGGCGATCGTCGTCGAGCCGATCCAGGGCGAGGGCGGCTACGTCGTTCCCGAGGACGACTTCCTGCCGCGGCTCCGCGAGCTGTGCGACCGCCACGGGATCCTGCTGATCGCCGACGAGGTCCAGTCCGGCGCCGGCCGCACCGGGAAGATGTGGGCGATCCAGCACTGGGACGTGGAGCCCGACATCCTGCTCACCGCCAAGGGCATCGCGTCCGGCATGCCGATCGGCGCGATGATCGCGAAGGCCGACGTGATGAGCTGGGGGCCCGGCGCGCACGGCTCGACGTACGGCGGCAACCCGGTCGCCCTCGCGGCGCTGATGGAGACCGTCCGGCTGCTCGAGGAGGGCCTGATCGCCAACGCGGCGATCCGTGGCGCCGACATCATGGACGGCCTGGCGCCGCTCGTGGATCGCCTCCCGGGCCTCGTCCGCGACGTCCGTGGCAAGGGTCTCATGATCGGCGTCCAGTTCGACTCCGGCGAGACCGCCGAGGCGGTCCAGATGCAGGCATTCGCGCGGGGCCTGCTCGTGCTCGAGGCAGGCGACGACTGCGTCCGGATGTCGCCGCCGCTCGTCGTGACGCAGGCAGAGGCTGAGACCGCCGTCCGCCTGTTCACCGAGAGCGTCGCGCACGTCGCGGCGCACCGCGGCGAGGATGTCCGCGAGGTCGCGGCCGTCGTGGACCAGGGGCTCGCCGTGCCGGGTGTCGAGTCCGCGGGCTGACCGCGCACCGTCGGCGGGGGTCGCCGCACCGCGGCAGTTCGTCGCGCGCGGGCCGGGCGCCGGGCAGTCGCCGGCGTTCGATAGGCATCCGATAAGCGCGGCCGCGCCCAGCCATGGGCGGCCGATAGCGGCCGGGCGCCACCATCGGCTGCCGTGAGTCTCGTCCTCGTCGTCTCGCGCCCACCCCGGCCGGCACCGGCGCTCGCGTCGGTGCTGAACGCCGTCCGTGCGCCGCTGGGCGGCGGGTCCGAGGGCGCCGACGCAGGCGATGCGCGTGATCCTCGCGAGCGTGACGAGGCCGACGCCGCCGCCGAGGACGCCGCGACCCGGACCGATGTGTGGCGTGCCGTCCGCGAGGAGGTCGCAAACCTTCGGGACGTGCCGGCGGGGGCGGTCACGCCAGGTCGCCTGGACGTGCTCGCCGCCGCGATCGAGGAAGATCCTGACGACCCCACGGTCCAGTACGCCGCGACCGCGGACGAGGCGATCGAGGCCGTGCGTGCCCGGATCGACGACGGCGCCGCGGCCGTGGCGGTCGTGCCGGTCGGCCTTGCAGTCGATGACGCCGAGGGGAGCCTCCGGGACCCCGATCTGCTGGAGCTCCACCGGCGCCTCGACGAGATCGGCCGCGCCCATCCCGAGGTGGAGATCCAGTACGTCGGACCGCCGTTCGACCACGCGCCGGCGCTGGAGGCCGCCGTCGCGGCGCTTCGGCCCGCGGGCTCCGAGGAGCCCGCCCTCCTGGCCGGGGCCATCGACCGCGCGTTCGGTGGGGATTTGGACCGGTTCGCGCGGTTCATGGCCGCGCTGCAGGCGGGGGTGCCGCCCGGGACGCGGCTCGTGCTCCGGGGGTCGGCCGTCCAGGGCGTCAGCTACAAGACCGGCGAGCCGTTCGACCATCGTGGGCCCGGGACCAGCGACCTCGACATCGTCCTGCTCGGCGAGGAGGCGATGGCCGCCTGGCAGCCCGAGGCGTTCTATCTTGCGGGCGTGAACACGCAGCCCCTGTACGACGACGCGCCGAACGTCGCGACGGCCGCGCTGGAAGAAGCACGCGCGGCTGCCCAGGCTGTCGCCGGCCGGCCGGTCGCGCTCCAGGCGATGGCCCGCTGGTTCCTCGACCTGCGGTCGGGCCTCCAGGGCACGCCGTACGTCGTGCTGGGCGGCTGACGCCGTCCCGGCGGCAGGGCGGCGCAGGCGGATGCGGCTCGTCTCGTACAACATCCGGTTCGGCGGCGGCTCGCGGCTCGCCTTCATCGGGGCGGTCCTCGCGTCGCTCGATCCGGACGTCGTCCTGCTCCAGGAGGCGATCGACCCGATCGCCGTCGACCGGATCGCGAAGGCTGCGCGGCTCCCGCACGTCTATCGCCGGCCCGGCTGGAGCGTCGCGGCCGCGACCCGGGAGCCCCTGCGCGGGCACGAGTGGCACCGGCCTGGTCGCTCCCGCGGCTTCCTAGAGCTCTCCCCGGTGGGGGAGCCGCGGATCCGGCTGGTGGGGCTGCACCTGCCGGCGGGCTTGTCGGCGCGGGGCGAACGGGCCCGGCTCCGGAGCGTGGATTCGCTGCTCGAGTGGGCGGGCGGCTCGGTCGACGACAACACGATCCTGATGGGCGACCTCAACTCGGTCGCCCGGGGCGACGAGCCGCGCGTCGCCGCGATGCCGCTGTGGCTTCGGCTGCTGCTCCGGTTCGACGGCGGGATCAGGACGGACGTCCAGGACCGGCTCGCGGAGGCGGGCTGGATCGACGCCTTCCGGCACCTCCACCCCGGCGACCCCGGGTACACCCTGCCGGCGCTCGCCCCCCAGATCCGGCTGGACTACGCGCTCGTGCCGCCGCCGATGCTCCCCGCGGTGCAGGCGTGCGCCCCGGCCCTCGACGCGCCCATGGTCGCGCGGGCATCGGATCACCTGCCGCTGGTCACGGTCCTCGGGGACTGAGGCTCCGCTAGACTGGGCCGGCGTTCATTCACGGTGCATGGATTCGATGCAGAGGAGGGCCACGCGACCCCATGCCCGGCAAGGTGGCGTCGATGCGCGACGCGATCGCGGATCTCGTGCGCGACGGCGACACGGTCGCGATCGAGGGGTTCACCCACCTCATCGGGTTCTCCGCGGGCCACGAGATCATCCGCCAGCGCAAGCGCGACCTGACGCTCGCCCGGATGACGCCCGACGTGATCTACGACCAGATGATCGCGGGCGGGGTCGCGAGGAAGCTCATCTTCAGCTGGCTCGGCAACCCCGGTGTGGGCGGGCTGAACGCCATCCGGCGGCGGATCGAGCCGGCGTCGGTGGGCGAGGGGACCGCGCTCGAGGTCGAGGAGTACAGCCACTTCGGCATGGTGGCCCGGTACACCGCCGGCGCGGCGAACCTGCCGTTCATGCCGCTGCGCTCGTACTTCGAGACGGACCTGCCTGCCGCCAATCCGTTGATCCGCCCAATCGCCTCGCCCTACTCGGACGAGACGGTGTACGCGGTGCCGCCGCTCAACCCCGACGTCACGATCGTCCATGCGCAACGCGCCGACGCCAGCGGGAACACGCAGATCTGGGGCCTGCTCGGCTGCCAGAAGGAAGCGGCCTTCGCGGCGGACCGCGTCATCGTCGTCGTGGAGGAGCTGGTGGACGAGTCGGTCGTCCGCGCCGATCCGAACCGGACGGTGATCCCGGGCCTGATCGTGGACGCCGTCGTCGTCGATCCGTTCGGCGCGCATCCCTCGTACGTCCAGGGCGCATACGACAGGGACAACCGGTTCTACCTCGACTGGGATCCGATCAGCCGCGACGAGGACGCGCTCCAGGCGTGGCTCCGGGAGTGGGTCTACGACCTGCCGGACCGCGCCGCGTACGTCGAGAAGCTCGGCGCGGGCCGCGTCGCGTCACTGCGGCCGGGGCCGGCGCCGTCGGGTTCGGTCGAGTACGGGTCGTACGCGTGAGCGGGGTCGCGTTCTCGAAGTCCGAGATGATGATCGTGGCGGCGGCGCGTGAGCTCGCCGGGCAGCACGTCTGTTTCGTTGGGGTGGGGCTGCCGAACATCGCGGTCAACCTCGCCAAGCGGACGGTCGCCCCGGACCTGGAGCTCGTGTACGAGGCAGGCGTGTTCGGCGCCCGCCCGGCGCGGCTGCCGCTGTCGATCGGCGACCCGACGATCGTCACCGGCGCGACGGCCGTCGTCTCGATGTTCGAGCTGTTCGCGTTCTACCTGCAGCGCGGGCTGATCGACGTGGGGTTCCTCGGGGCCGCGCAGATCGACAAGTTCGGGAACATCAACACGACCGTGATCGGCGACTACGCCGCGCCCAAGACGCGCCTGCCGGGGTCCGGTGGTGCGTGCGAGATCGCCATCAATGCGCGGAACGTGTTCGTGATCATGCGCCAGTCCTCGCGCTCGTTCGTCGAGCGGATCGACTTCCGGACGTCGCCCGGCAACCTCGGCGGCGCCGAGCAGGCCGAGGCGATCCGGCGCGCCGGCGGCTGGAACGGCCGCGGGCCGTCGGTCGTGGTCACGGACCTCGGGATCTGGCACTTCGACGAGACCGGCGAGATGCGGCTGGACTCACTCCACCCGGGCGCCACGCTGGACGAGGTACGAGCCACGATCGCGTGGGAGCCGAGGATCAGCGAGTCGCTCGCGACGACGCCCGAGCCCACCGCCGAGGAGCTCCGTCTCGTGCGCGAGGAGCTCGACCCCGAGGGCGTGTACACCAAGTAGGGTTGCGCGCCTCGCTCCTCCGCGTCTCTGGATCGCTGGGCGATCCAACCAGCGGGAATCGCCCCGGGTGGAACGGCGGGCGATCCAACGGGCGGGAATCCCGCCGGCTGGAACGGTGCATGACCCAACCAGCGGGAATCGCTCCGGTTGGAACGCTGGGCGATCCAGCCACCAGCGGCGACGCGTCTGGCGGCGCGACCTCGAAGCCCACCCGGAACGCTGGACGTTCCGAACGCGCGCGCCGCGACCGCGGCCGCAGCCCCGGGCCCGTCGCGACCCCTAGCTCAGTGCCGACTCCCGCGGCCGCACGACGAGCACCGGACACGGCGCGTGCCGCACCACGTGCTCCGACACACTCCCCAGCAGGAACCGCCCGACGACCCCACGCCCGTGGCTGCCGACGAGGACCATGTCCGCGCGCTCGGCTTCGGCAGCCTCGACGATCACGTCGCCCGGGTCCCCGGTCCAGACGAGGAACGACACCTCGACGCCCTCCGCGCGGCCGCGCTCGACGAGCGCCTGGGCGAGCTGCTCGCGCCGGGACCGCACCTGGTCGACGCGTGCACGGAACCGGCCGCCGGGGAGCAGCAGCGACCCCGGGTCGATCACGGAGACCGCGAGGATCCGGGCGCCGAGCCGCGACGCGAGGTCGAACGCCTCCTCGGTCGCCGATGCGGACGCCTCGGACAGGTCCGTCGCCAGCAGGAGCGTCCGCGTGCGGCCGCCCCGCGGCGCCGCGGCGGGTGCGGCGTGTCCGGAGGTCAGCATGGCAGCCACGGTCCTACGCGAGCAGTGCCTGGACGATCGTGTCGACGTCGGCCGCGGTCGGCACGACGATCAGCACGTTGACCATGCCGAACATCCCGCTGGCCCCCTCGACATGGGGGAGGAT
Organism: Candidatus Limnocylindrales bacterium; assembly: GCA_035701885.1. Lineage (GTDB taxonomy): Bacteria > Chloroflexota > Limnocylindria > Limnocylindrales > CSP1-4 > CAIXZV01. The sequence goes on along the minus strand of DASSRG010000181.1, from coordinate 1,438 downwards.
GTGACAGTGGAACGCCCACAGGCCCGGGCGGTCCGTCTTGATGTTCACGTCCCAGCGCTCGCCCGGACCCACGGTGATCGTGTCCGCGTCGTACGCCGCGTCGCCCAGGTAGTACCCGTCCCGGGCGACGACCCGCTGGGCGTACCCGTGGCTGTGGAACGGGTGGTACATGATCCCCTCGTTCATGAACCGGACCCGCACGGTCTCGCCGACGGCGGCGAGGATGGGCACGACGGCCGGGAACCCGTGGCCGTTGATCGTGAACCCGCCCAGCACGTCGTTGGAGATCCAGACGTAGTCGCGATCGACCTTGTCCTCGGCGCGCGGCTTCGCCGGATCGACGATGAACGCCCCCAGGAGCCCGCGTCCGACCTGGTCGGTCGCGTTGTGGTGGGAGTGGTACATCATCGAGCCCGGCCGGTTGGCGGTGAACTCGTACGTGTACGTCTCGCCGGGGGCGAACGGCTTCTGCGTCACGAACGGGACGCCGTCCTGGAAGAAGTCGTCGAACTCGACGCCGTGGAAGTGGACGCCGGTCGTCTCCTTGAGATTGTTGGTGAAGATCGCGCGGACCTTCGTCCCCTCCCTGACCCGGATCGTCGGGCCCGGCGTCTGGCCGTTGTAGCCGAGCGCAGGGACCGTGGGCTTGAGCTCGTCGATCGCCTGCTCGATCTCGTCGATCGAGATCCGGAACACCGTCCAGTCGCCGTCCTGCTGCGGGGTCAGCGGCTCGAGCACGTCGTTGAGCACGAGCTGCGGCACCTGGACGAATGCCGGCTTCACGCCGAGCTCGGGGTACGGCTCCGACGCCCCGAGGATGTCCGCGATCTTCGCGAAGGTCTCCGGGCCGTAGATGCCCTCGAGCGCGGGCGCGAGGCTGCCGACGAAACGACGGACGACGGTCCGCGCCTCGATGTCGTGCTCGGTCCAGCCGGCGGGCAGGTTCGGATCGACCGACGGCGAGGGCTCGACCGACGGCGCGACCGAGGCCGACGGGGCGACCGAAGGCGCGGCGGTGGGCGCCGCGGTCGCCGCGCCGGGGGTCGGCGGCGCGCCGAAGCTCCACGTGGGCGTGGCGGCAGCCTGGCACGCCGCGACGCTCGCCGCGACGCCGGCGAGGCCGGTGATGCCGGCGGCGCGGAGGAATCCGCGGCGGGTCAGCGGGTTCGAGGCGACCCCCGTTCCTTCGATGGCGGGCGCGCTCGAATCCTCGGCGGGTGTGACGGGGGTGGGATCCACTGGCACGGAATCTCCGGTGCTGGGGACGGATGGACAGCACCCATGGTGCCGGGCGACGGTCCGGCGCCGTGAGTGACGAATGGCCCCATTGTGGCGGGTCGGACGGCCGCCCGGCTTCCCCGGACGGGCTGCTAGGCTCGGGAACGATGACAGAGTCCGATCTCCCTGTCTCGGAGGCCGAACGGCTCGCCGCGCTCGA